>JBEKTF010000010.1:0-54546 GCA_049516355.1 Bryobacteraceae bacterium
GAATGATCTCGCGATCGCGCGGTTGCCCCGCGACCGCCTTCTTCAGATCCGCGATGCCTTCCGCTTTGGAGCCAGGCCCCGCAAATTGAGTCCCGGCGATATGTGCCGATCTATAGAGAACCGGAAAGCCGACATGGATCACCAGCGCGGACTTCAAATTCCTGGCCACCTGGTCGGGTTGAACCAGATCCTGGTCCGTCCAGGGTTCAGTCCCGCATAGAATCACGCCGAAAGTTAACAGAAGGAAAGTAAGGCGGTGCATGGGATGATTTTACGTCATCTCGCGCTCGGGCTCAGGCACCCGCTTGAAAGGAAGACGCAACTTCAAAATACGCTCACGATGCCGTTCCTCATTCAGGTTCCGCACACGGGCCAGCAGCAAGTCGTGTAGAGAAACCATTCCGGCCAACTTGTCTGTGCCAGGCTCGACCACCGGGAGCCGTGTAAAACCCGTCTCGGCCATGCGAAAGACCACCACGCGCAACGGTTCATCGGGATAAGCCACGACGGGCTCTCGAACGACATCGCCCAGCGAACGCTCTCCCGCGCGGGATTCCGTGAGTTCGCGCAGCTCTTTCCGTGTAACCACGCCCCTGACCCGTCGTTCGATATCCACGACGGGATAAAGATGTTGTCCACGTTGTGCCGGCTCCCGCACCAGCGTGTGGCGTAATTCCTCCACTGTCGCATCGGCCGATAGCACCACCAACTTGGTGCGCATGACTTCGCGCACGAACTGGATTTCCAGCGGATCGGTCGCGTATTCGCGCGTAATATGAAATCCTCTGCGCGCCACTTTTTCCGTCAGGATAGAACGCTTGAGCAGGAGCACCGTCGTCCCATGCGCCAGCATCGCCGCTACCAGCAGAGGCAGCAGGACGTTGATATCGTGCGTCAATTCGAGCGCAAACAAAATCGCCGTGAAGGGCGCTCTCATGGTCCCGCCCAGGATGGCTCCCATACTTACCAGCGGCCAGAATCCCGCGCCTTCATGCGGAAGGAACATGCTCTCGATTCCGCCCAGCGCCGCTCCCATCATCAGCAATGGCGCGAGCACGCCACCGGAAGTTCCCGACCCGAGGGAGATCACCCAGATCGCCGACTTGACGAGCAGCACTCCCGCGATGATCGTGCGCGGAACATCCCCCTGCAGCAGCGCCTGGATTGTGTCGTAGCCCACGCCGAGCGCCTGCGGAAAGATCATTCCGCCCAAACCCACAAACACGCCGCCGATCGCGGGCCACCACATCCAGTGAATCGGCAGTCTTTTGAAAGCGTCCTCGGCTCCATATACTCCCAACGTGAGGAGCGCCGAGAGGCCGCCGGCCAGCAACCCGGCGATGACGCACCCGGCGAGCCCCTGCGGACCGATAAAGATCGCATGCTGCGGCACCGGGAACAGCGGACCCAGTCCGAGAATGTACCTCCGGGCGGCACCCGCGGTCGCGCTGGCCAGAGCCACCGGGATCGCGCTGCGCGGCTTCCACTCGAACAGGAGCAGTTCCACGGCGAGCAGGACCGCTGCAACGGGCGTCGCGAACGTCGCCGACATGCCTGCCGCGGCCCCCGCCACAAGCAGCGTCTTGCGCTCCGCCGCGGTGAGATGAAAGAGTTGCGCCACGATCGACCCGATCGCTCCGCCCGTCATGATGATCGGTCCCTCTGCGCCAAAGGGACCGCCGGATCCGATTGAGATCGCCGAGGAGAGCGGTTTCAATACCGCCAACCGCGGTTGCACCTTGCTGCCGTTGATCAGAATGGATTCGAGCGCTTCCGGTATGCCGTGACCGCGAATTCGTTCAGAACCATACCGAGCCATGAGCCCAATCACGAGGCTTCCGGCTACAGGGATCAGCATGGCGAACCAACCGAGGTGGTTTCCCGCCGGCGATACGAGAGTCGTGCTCCATCGCCCGTAGTAAAAGGCGTTGGTAAAGAATCCGATCAGGCGAAGCAGTACCCATGCGACAAATGTGCCGATGAAGCCGATGCCGATCGCGAGCAGTGCAATCGGAATGACTCGGATGGTGGTTGTGAAATCACCCAGTTTCTCCGCATTGTCTTTCGGCCGGTTCATGGCGCCACCGCCCTTCTGCTGTGCCGCAGCACGGACTGCAATGCACGCGCCAGTTCGGGACCCGAGCTCTCCAGCTCCGACCGATGCGCCAAGGCAAGCCGGCGCAGGATCCCCCGCCCCGCGGGCGTCAAACGGATCCAGACTTCGCGCTTGTCTTCCACTCCCGCGATACGCGCGACGGCACCGGTCACCTCGAGCCGGTTGACTAATTCCACCGCGCTGTGATGCTGGATGAAAAGGCGCGATGCAATTTCGCGAATCGTGGGCTTAACGCCCTCCGGCAGGCCTTGCACCGCGAGCAACAGTTGATGTTGTTGCGGTTCGATCCCGTGGTCTTTAGCAGTGGCTTCGCTGAAATGAATGAACTTCCGGATCTGCCGGCGAAACTCGGCGAGATCGCGGTACTGGTCTGAGGAAAGATCGCTGTCTCCGGTCACATTTATATCGTATCACGATATAAATTGTGAAGACTGCAAGTTGAGGCGATAGCCGCGTTCCTCAGACTTTCAGGAACGTCCCGCGGTTAAGCTCTTCGACGGCCTGCCGAATCTGCTCCTGCGTGTTCATCACGATCGGACCGTGCCACGCGACGGGCTCCTCCAACGGCTTTCCGGAAACCAGCAGGAAACGAATCCCCTCAGGGCCGGCCTGTACGGTGACCTCGTCGCCGCGGTCGAATAACACAAGCGAGCGGTTATCCGCTTCCTGCGACGGCAAACTATTCCCGGACCCGACCACATCGGTCCGCACGGGAAGCGGCTGTGACGCGTTGCCGAAAACACCGGAACCCGCGAAGACATATGCGAACGCGTGGCGAGTTGTTTCCACCGGCAGGACCTTCTTCCGCCCCGGCGCGACCGACACATCAATATAGATGGGATCGGCGGCAATCCCGTCGACCGGGCCTTTCTTGCCCCAAAAACTCCCGCAAACAATTCGGACGCCGGTCCCGTCATCATCCGTGACCAGCGGGATATCGACCGCCTTGACTTCCTGATAGCGAGGCGGCGTCATCTTAAGCGATGCCGGCAGATTCGCCCAGAGCTGAAAACCATGCATCCTGCCCTGGGTGTCGCCCTTTGGCATCTCCTGGTGGATAATGCCGCTTCCCGCCGTCATCCACTGGACATCGCCGGCTGCGATTGCCCCATGGTTACCCATGCTGTCGCCATGCTCGACCGTCCCCGCGAGGACGTACGTTATGGTCTCGATCCCGCGATGTGGATGCCACGGGAAGCCCGCAAGATACTCCCGGGGAATGTCGTTGCGGAAGTCATCCAGGAGGAGGAACGGATCGAAATCCGTCGTATTGCCGAAGCCGAACGCGCGACGAAGATGAACGCCTGCACCTTCGAGCGTCGGTGTGGATTTAATAAGACGCTTGACTGGCCGAATGGACATTTTGACCTACCAGGATATAGATGATCCTGGCCCGGGGAGCGATTCTGCGCGGATTTCCGAATGTCAGCCTGTGCCGAGGCACCAGGAAATTAACAGTCTGGCGATATCGCCGGGTACTCGAGGCCGGCCTCAATCGGGCGCTTCGAGCCCGTTCGTACTTTCTCAGCCATGGCCGAGTCTCATCAGCCAGCCGATGCTGAAGAGCGCGAAGATGAAACAACCGAAGCAATATGCGCCGTAGTGAAGGCGCTCTTTATCGGTCTTTTTGGAGGTGATTCCCATTACCACGGAGGTAAACAGGGCGAAAAGAAACGCGGCTTCGAAGTGCGAAAGGCTGATCTTCGGCATTAGTCTTTCTTTCCGGTGGCGATCTCGAAACTATCCACCATGGCCAGGATATTCAGCAAACCGGCCGTGACCAGGAACTTGGTGCCGTAGTCGTGGACGGCCCCTGGCAGATCCGGCGCATTATAGCCGAACATCGACGCGGCGAAGTACAGTACGCCATTTGCGATGTCGCATACGAAGCCGCCGTAATTGATCAGGGTGGTCAGGATGTCTCCCTTTTCCGGCGTGAACATCATGCCGCGCATGAACATACCGAAAAGGAACATCAGAGTCACCGAGGCGAAAATCAGGGCCCCGCGCCCGGTGCGTTTTTGCAGGAAATGCCCCCCGCCAGGGATCATCCAGGCCGCGATTACCGGCCCTATCCAGACGCTGATTGGGGCCGCAGGCTCCTTGGGGGACGCTACCGTTTCAGTTTGTGCTGCCATTCGATGTAGATATTACGAGGGTATCACGCGGCGAGGAAAAGGCGTGGCCCTGTCAGCGCTCGCCCCACTTCAGCTTCTGGCGCAGGACATCGAAGAACGTCTTGTCCGGCGGCTGAATCAGCAGAACATCGAAATCGGAAATGGCGCACTCCACAACGTCGCCGCCTTCGAGCGGATTCCCAACCTGGCCATCCACCGTCAGGTAGGCCTCCTTATCGCTGGCCCGGCTGACGATCCGGATCGGCATTTCAGAGGGAACGATGAGCGGACGGTTGGTCAACGTATGGGGGCAGATCGGTGTCAGGCAGATGGCGTTGACCGTGGGATAGACGATCGGTCCGCCGGCGGAAAGCGAGTATGCCGTGGAACCGGTCGGCGTCGAGATGATCAGGCCGTCCGCTTTGTATTCGCAGATGAAACTGTCTCCGGCCCACGCTTCGAGATCGACGATGCGGGCAATGGCGGATTTCGCGATGACGACGTCGTTCAGTGCCTGGTATTCGGCCACGACCGCGCCTTCCCGTTTGAGAGAAACGCGCAACATCTTGCGGCGCGTCACCCGGTGATCGCCTGACAGCGCGCGCTCCAGTTCAGGGAAGAGATCCTGAGTCGAGATGGAAGTCAGGAAGCCGAGACCGCCGAGATTGACGGCGAGCAGAGGGATCGCACGGCTGCCTACGGCTCGCGCGGCGGAGAGCAGCGTTCCATCTCCGCCCAAAACGACCGCCAGATCGCAGGCTTCCGGGACATCGGCACGTTCAAGACCCGGCTGATTGGCGTAACGCGCCGTTTCGAGGTCGAGGCGAACATGGATTCCACGCCGCTCGAGCCAGGCGAGAAGTTCCGGAACCAGCGCCATCGCCTGGGTGGAGTTCGGTTTCGAAAATATGCCGATGGTTCTAACGGCGGCCATAGAGCAGGAACTCCTTATTGCCTTCCGCGCCGGTGATCGGACTCTCCATAATCTGCGTTTGGAATCCCAGTCCTTCGACGCATGCGCGCAGCTTCGCGCAGACCGCCTCATGCTGCACCGGGTCGCGGACGATGCCGCCCTTGCCGACCTGTCCTTTACCCACTTCGAATTGCGGTTTCACCAGCACTACAAGGCCGGTCCCCGGGGTTGGTTTCAGGATCCTGATCATCGCGGGCAGAATGAGTGTCGCAGAAATGAAGCTTACATCACAGACCGCGAGATCCACGGGCTCGCCTATGTCGGCCAGTTCGAGATAGCGGGCGTTGACGCCTTCGTGGACGACCACGCGAGGGTCGTTGCGCAGCTTCCAGTCGAGTTGTCCCGTTCCCACGTCGATAGCATGCACGCGTGCCGCGCCTGCCTGGAGGAGACAGTCCGTAAACCCGCCGGTGGAGGAACCGAAATCAGCAATAACGAACCCGGATACATTGATGTTGAAGTTCCGGAGAGCGGCTTCGAGTTTCAATCCGCCACGGCTGGCGTAGCGTAGTTTCGCGGTAATTTCGATACTGCTTTCGAGAGAAACGAGTTGCCCGGCTTTGGTTGCCTTCTGGCCATCCACGAGGACTTCTCCGGCCATAATGAGCGCCTGGGCTTTTTCCCGCGTTCCGGCGAGGCCGCGCTGCAGGATTTCGCGATCCAGCCGGTTTTTGCTGTTGGCGAGCACTTAAGATTTTCGGTGGACGATGAGGTCGGCGATTTCGTGCAGCCGCCGCGCCTTGGGTCCGAGTGGTTCGAGAGCGGAGTGAGCCAGGCTGCCTTGTTCCTCAGCCATGCGATGCGATTCTTCGAGGCCGTAAACCGCGGGGAAGGTGATCTTGCCCTGCGCGGCGTCTTTGCCTGCCGTTTTCCCCAGAGCTTCGGAAGATTCCTCGACATCCAGAATGTCGTCCACGATCTGAAATGCCAGACCGATGTGTTCGCCGTATTTCGAGAGCGCTTCGATTTGCGCGGCGTCGCCGCCGGCGCAGATTCCGCCCATGCGCACGCTGGCTCTGAGCAGAGCACCGGTCTTGGCGCGATGAATGCTATCGAGCAATTCGGCAGTTGGGGTTTGCCTTTCGCCTTCTATATCCGTGACTTGCCCTCCGATCATTCCCTCAACAGTTCCGCTGGCAAAGGCCAGTTCGTCGATGAGCCGCACTTTCGCGGCATCGTCGATTCGGTCGATTCGAACCAGCGTTTGCATGGCGAGCGTGAACAGGGCATCGCCCGCCAGGATGGCCATCGCTTCGCCGAAGACTTTGTGGCAGGTGGGTTTGCCACGCCGAAAATCGTCGTTATCGAGGGCCGGCAGATCGTCGTGGATCAACGAATAGGTGTGGATCATCTCGAGCGCGCAACCGGCGTCGAGCGCGGCGTTGTCTGAAATTGATGCGGCACGATCCGAAATGGCCGCGGCGCCTTGCAGACAGAGGATTGGGCGTATCCGCTTGCCGCCCGCGAACAGGCTGTACCGCATGGCGCGGTGGATGGTCGCGGGAGGCGTGGATTCAGGGGGCGTGAGGCGGTCGAGGGCCGCATCGATGCGACGCACCTCTTCAGCCAGAAACTCTTTCAGAGACATTATTTCTCGGGACGGAACGGTTCGGGCTGGTAAGCGCCCTCTTTGCGGATGAGCATCTCGACGCGCGTTTCCGCTTCTTCAAGTTGTTTGCGGCAGGATTCGCTGAGCTCGATTCCACGCGAAAACAATTCGAGCGAGCGGTCAAGCGAAAGATCGCCGGACTCCATTTCCTTGACTACCTTTTCCAGTTCGTCGAGAGAGGATTCGAAGCTCGCGACAGTCTGCGGGGGCTGTTGACCTTCGGCCATCGGACTATTTTAACTTGCGGCCACGTGCCTGCCCGTGGAGATGCGCCAGCCGCCCTGCTGATGTCTACCTTAGAAACGCATGGAAGTTGATTTGACACCGGACCAGACCGCGTTTGTCCGGCAGGCCATTGAGTCCGGTCGCCTGAATCGTCCTGAAGACGCGGTACAGGAAGCGCTTTCCCTCTGGGAAGAACGTGAGCGCCGGCGTGCTGAGATTCTTGCCGCCGTCGATAAGGCCAAAGCCTCACTCGCTGCCGGCAAGGGTCGAATCGTCACCGAAGATTCCATGCGGCAGCTTGCCGACGAAGTGAAACAGCGGGGACGTGCCGCCTTTCTGCCGAGCAGCAGACGCTCCGCTGACGGCGCATCGCGTAGCGGAGCAAGCCGGCGTCGACCTGGATGACATCTGGCCTTACATCGCCAAACAGAGCGCCAGCCGGGATATCGAATCGTTCTTTCGCCATTAGGAGCCAGCGGACAGCGCGCCGTTTGGATGCTAACGCAAAGGGTAAGTTGCGACGCAGCACCGCCCGGCGATGCACGACTTCCGATAATGCAATCCGGCGTTACCGTCCACTCCGGGCAGCCAAGCCGGTTTCTTTCCCTGCGCCGCCGTGTTCCACAAAGGGTAAGTGTTGACACGTTGACGGAACCCGCGCCAATCGTGGGGTTGACGTGTTTCATATATCCGGGTCAAAATGGGCGGCATGAAATGCCGCTACGCCCTGCGGTTCAAATTTTCAGAAATTTTATAGAGGAGGGCAACGACGATAACTAAAAGAATGACTACTGCTGCGCGAAATGGTGATTGAACGGCCTGGCCAATCAAAAAGAGAACGGCTATGATGCCTATTACCACAATGGTCAGAATGGTCAGAGACCGTAGAGCGGATTTCCAATCCTTGAGTAAAAACCAGAGAAAGCCGGATATGAATATCATCTCAAAAGTGAATGTTCCGATCCAATCGCCTATGGCTCGGTAAGGGTGTTCTGCATAGAACGGGGCCTGCACGCCGTAAGCCAGGACGGTAAATGCTACGACTATCCAGTTTTTGATTCTCTGTGTTCGTCTTCCCTCAGTCGCTAAACGCCCATGCGGCGCCGTGAAGGTCGAATTCAATGCAAACCGCTCTTGACCCAAGTCCTCGCGGGACATCTTCTCCCACCGGAAGTCAGACAGCCAAGACAGATCGCCCCGCAGGTACTTTATGAAAACAGACCGGACGCGGTCCGGGATGAGCCGATCCGTTGCCCGATAGTGTTTGTCCAGCGAACCGTCTTGGTATTCAAGGATGTACGTGTCTGGTGGCTCAGGGCTTCCGGCCCCGGCTCCGTAAATCCTTTGCACGCCGCACTGGAGGTAGGTATTTGGGTCGGCAGAAAGGATAGCAAAGGCCTCGCCATCAATATGGGCGAGGATGTCATTCTCTGTTGCATCCCTCAAGAGTTTGCCTGACTCTAGTTTCAAGTCCATCGTATTTTTAAGCCATCAAATCCCGATTCTCTCGACTTCGCCCACGCTGATGTCATCGTTGCGCCGGTCGTAAAGCCCGGTGGTTTTTGCGTTCGAGTGCCCGGCCATACGCTGCGCAACCTCGATGCGCCCGCCGTTGGTGAGGTAATCGGTAATCCCCGTGGCGCGGAAGGTGTGGCAGCCAATCGCGGTTTCAATTCCCGCATCGGCAGCACGGCGTCGCACCATGCGCCAGACATCCCCGCGCAGCACAGGCCTTGCGGAGAGTTGCGCTGTCCTGCCGATCACGGAGCGGAACAGCGGCCCCCTGCGATCATCCGCGATGCCCGCAGCCTTGATGTAAGCGTCGAGATATCCTTCCAGTTTGTGATGGCAGGGCATTTCATTAAGCTTGCCGTTTTTTTCGTGGAGCCGGAGCCACCAGCGTTTTTTTTGCGAAAAATAATCCTCGACCGTGAGCGCGACGACAGCCCCCACGCGGGCAAAGGTGTACGTCATCACGGCAATGATGGCGCGATCGCGTAGGCCGATGATGGTTGAGATATCCATGCCAGTGAGCAGCGCCGTTGCTTCTTCGGAGGACAGCACCGGCGTAACTCCCTTCGTTACCGAATGACGCGGCCCCCGAACGGAATGCGCCGGATTCGACGGCATCACCTGCCCTATAACAAGCCAGTCGAACAGCATCCGGATACAGGCCAGATGTTGCTTTACCGTGGGAGCCGCCCGCTTGCCCTGCAGCAGCTCGATGTACGCGGCCACATGCACCGGCTGAACCCGGGTCAGCTCGCTAATCCCCTGCCCTTCACACCAGCCGAGGAAGTCAGCTGCAGCCCTCGCATAAGCCGCCCTCGTATTGCGGTTGCGGATGTTGACGGCAAAATATTCGAGGAAACGCAGCGAGACCCGATCTCCACCCCCGGCGATCAGCTTCGGAAGCGTTGGCCCGGAACGGTGGCGAATGAGTTCAGGCGTCATCGCCCTTCTGCCAGTTGAGCTTTTTGTGTTTCAACAAATGTGCAAAACTGTCTGGCTGCTTTGATGGCGCAGAACAAATCGAAGCGGGACACGGTCAATAAGCCAGGCGTTTCGCGCCATTCTTCTGCGTTCGCTTGCGCGAATGCCATTCGAACTGCTCGATCAAGACGATCAACAAATGGCGAGGCCGGTTGTTTCTTGAAATGATCTTCTGACTGGCGTGGCTGGCTGCTGTCGATTTCGGATTCATCATGAATGAAGCCGTTCCGACACAGGTTGATTTGCTCGATGCAATTCCGCGAGACCGGCGAATCTTCCCAACGAAACGTCGTCCGGTTGAGTAAGAGCTTTTCGTAGGTCAAAAACGCGCTGCCTTTTCGTTTGGGCACGGCGTCTGGGCCGAACATATCGATAACGAAAACCCGAAGGTAGTCAAGAATTGCCTTCTGCACCAGAGTCAGTCCAAATTGTCCGAGAACTTCGAGACCTTTTCTGGCTTCCTGCCACTTCTCAAACTCGTCCGGAGGCTCCTCGTCAGCCGTTTCATAACGCGGCGTGAACTGTCGGAGGAGAGTCTCAAATGGCGGTGCCGCCGTAAAGTGGAACGACCGGATGAAATCAAGCTGGCTATTCAAGGCGGGCAGATCAGCCATGATCTTCAACGCTATCACTTTCCACGAAACAGCGCAACATAACGTCCTTTATGTATGGCGAAGTACCAGCATTCAACGCAGATCCGGCTATCGTTTCCCGGCCGGTGACAACTTCTTTAACGAAATATCAACCCATCCCTGCCATGACTTACAGTCCCATCAACCCAAAACCCCCGGGCACTATAAGCTACGCTCACGCCAGAGATCGAACTCCACATCCCAATCGAAAAGGATTAACCATGGCAACTGAAGCTCAAACCGCCGCCAACCGCCGCAACGCCGAATCTTCCACCGGGCCGCGCGCCAAAGAAGGCAAATCCCGCTCCTCCCGCAACGCCGTCACGTTCGGCATCTATTCCGCCGCCGATTTTGTTCTCCCGGAAGACAACCGCCTCTACCACCTCTTCTGCGAAAACTTCCAGAAGGAACTCTCGCCGGAGGGACCGTTCGAACAAACCCTGGCCGCCGAAATCATCCACGCCGCATGGCGTCTCCGCCGGTGCTCCGCAATCGAATCCAACATGATCCAATCGAACATGGCACCCGGCGAGACTCAGCTCGATCCCATGGTAGAGCCCGCCTTCGCCCACGCCCAGGAGACCGTCGACCGGGCCCGCGCCCAATCCCATCGCAACCTGCAGCGCGCCACCGCCGAACTCCGCCGGCTCCAGACCGAGCGCCAGGTCCGCGTCGAATGCCTGCCCCCGGACTTCGATACAAACGACATTGGTGGACTCACCAGCATCAAAGACCTGGAACCGATCCTCGCCCTTGACCTGCGCCGCAAACTCCTGAAGCACAAACTGGAAGGCACCGATACGCTCGCGGCGATAATCCGGGGAACGAATCCCCCGGCTCCCCGATCATCAACTCCCGAAACGTCCACCACAAAACGAACCCAATCCAAAGACGAAAAAGCGCCCGAATCGGCGCCCATCCCGCGCAGCCAACCCTGCCCTTGCGGTTCCAGCGCCAAATACAAACGCTGCTGCGGCAGAAACGCCCCCGGCGTGCTCCAATCCGAGCTGTCGCTAGCCGCTTGACGCCAACCGCCTGAGCCAAGCCGCCTGATACTCAGGTAACATTCGAAGTGACGCAATGAAACGGAATTGGCAGCGCGTGGCGATCTGCGCGGCGATCGCCCTCGGCAGCATGATCGTCACGCTGCTGTTGGCCGCGGTGCCTTTTTTCCAGCTCCTGAATCTGAAGGCACAGGACGCGCATTTTGTCCTGCGCGGAGCGGTTCCCACGCAGAACATCGTCATCATTGGCGTCGATGAAAAAACCCTGAACACTTTTCCGGAACTGGAATCGTTCTGGCACCCGTATTATGCGGACGCGATCCGGGGCGCCGCCGACGGGGGCGCGAAGGTATTCGTGCTCGACCATTTCTTTGAAGTCCCGGTCGAGAAGTACCAGAGTGGCCTCGACTCCATGCTGGCCGGGGCATTCGCCGAAGCTTCTCCCAAAATGCCTGTGATCACGGCCTTTATCGCGTCGAAAGCCGATCAGAAGGATGCGGCATTCGCTGTGCCGCTGAACATGATGTCGTCGACTTTCGGAACGGTCGCTTATGCGAATCTGACGGTGGATCGGGACGACTTCGTGCGCCGCCAGGAATTGATCGAAGCGCCTGCGCAGGGCGTGGCCACCGCTGACTTGAAACGCAGCATGGCCTTGCGCGCGGCGGAGAGGTTCCTGGGCAAAGATGTTGAGTTCCGCAACGGAAAGCTCTATCTCGGCGACCGGGAGATCCCGACAGGGAACGATCGCGACATGATCATCAACTATGCCGGTCCGGCCGGCACGGTGCCGCGCGTTTCGCTCGTCGACTTCATCCGCGCCGTGCGATCCGGAAACCAGTCGCAGCTCGCACAGTGGGTTAAAGGCAAGATCGTTCTGCTTGGCCCGGACGAAAGGGAGAATGACGCACACGACACTCCGTTTTTTACGGCCTTCGGTCTGACCGACAGGTGGAGAACGCCAGGCGTCGAGATTCACGCAAACACGCTGCGCACGCTGCTGACGGGCGACTTTCTGAAGCCGGTTCCGGCCTGGGCGCGAATCCTGTCGCTGGCCATCGCCGCCGGAGCTACCGTGGCCGTGGTGACATCGTTCGCCGGGGCGCAGATGGGGATCTTGTGCATCGTGGTCCTGGGACTCGCGTTGCTCGCGACGCACATCCTTTTCATTGCCGGATGGCTGCTTTCCAGCACGGAACTGATGCTCGTCTTCGTCTGGGCGCTGGTCGGTGGCGTTATCTATCGTTTCGCCACAGCGGAGAAGAAGAGCAGTTTCTTCAAGAGCGCCGTGGCCCTCTTCGTCGGCAAACAGGTGGCGCTTTCGCTGGATCAGAACGAAAAGATCGGTCTCACCGGCAAGCGCCAGATGGTCACGATCATGTTCTCCGATATCCGCGGCTTCACCGCTTTTTGCGAGTCCAAAGACCCGGCGGAAGTGGTTGATCTGTTAAATGCTTACATGGCGACTATGTGCTCGATCATAGTCCGGCACGGCGGGCAGGTGAACAAGTTCATCGGCGATGGAATCCTGGCGGTTTTTTCCGACGAAGACGATGGCGCCCGGCCCGGGGACCACGCGCGGCGGGCTGTCGCCTGCGCCATGGAAATGGTGGTCGCTCCGGGCGAGTTCAAGACCGGGACCGGCCTTCATTCCGGAGAAGTGGTCATCGGAAACGTGGGATCGTCTGACAAGATGGAGTTTACGGTCCTCGGCGATACCGTGAATCTGGCTTCCCGGCTCGAAAGCCTCAATAAGGAGCACAAGACGAAACTGCTGCTGAGCGAAGCTACGTTTGAAATAATTGGGGGAGCAATCGACACTCTGTATCTGGGTACTGTGTCGGTCAGGGGAAAGAGTGTGCCTATGAAGCTCTATACCGCAGCATCGCTCGTTTCAGACGTCGCTTCAGACGATGCCCCGTCGCGCGAGACTCCCGCCACGGTGGCGGGGAGGGTTTCGTGAAACGCTTCATCCTTTTGGGGTTTACCGCCGTAGTGGCGTTCCACCCGATCCGGACACGCGCGGCAGACGCCGTTTTTGGGGCAGATACGAAAGAAGAGCCGGTTGGTTTGATCCTGTCCGCGCCCGGCGGCAAAGTACTGCGGGCGAACACCGAGACGCCTCTTGCTGCGCGCGCAGGCGATATTCTGTTCTCCGGAGACGCGTTGCGGGCGGTCGGATCCCCGGCCAATTTCCTTTACTGCCCGGCGAAATCCTCGCAGACGCTGGATGCCGGGGGCGAAGTTCTTCTCGATACGAAGAATTTGAAGGTGAAGTCCGGCAAACTGGACGCGCCGAAGCCGGTGAACGCCTGTTTCCTGCCGCAACTCGTTCGCGTCGCTGTCGCGAGCCAGCAGCATTATGGCGTCAGCATGACGCGCGGTCTGGCGAAACCGGAAGGAGACGTAATTCCAGTCGATTCGCTAACCGCGGCCATTCGCACGCAAATCGAGCCTTTTGAAAACGCCTTGCGCGCCAACCCGGCCGACGCGTCCGCGCTCGCCGGGGAAGCCGCTGTTTTCGATCAGAACCATCTGGACGCCAATGCACTCGCAACCTATCGGAAAATTGCCGGAGTCTGGGCGGATGCGGTTTGGGTGCGGGGCCGTATTTTCGAGTTGGAAGAATCGCTCGCAACTCAGGCGGCATTAAAAGCGGCTGCAATCTCCCCCGACGCCAGGACTTACGCGCTGATGATTGGCATCTCGAAGTACCAGAAACTGCCGAAGGATCTCTGGCTGCAATTCGCCGACGCCGACGCGAAGACCTTTGGCCAGCATCTGGCGAGCGCCCGCGGTGGCGGTATCCCGGCGGACCAGATGGCTGTGCTGACCGACGAAGGCGCCACGACCGCCGCAGTGCGCAATGCCTTCCAGACGTTCCTGAAAAACCGCGCCGGCAAGAACGACACGATCTTCATCCTGATCTCCGCCCACGGGACTGTCGACAGCCGCGGCGCCTACATTCTGACGTATGACAGCGATCCGCAGGATCTTTCTGCGACTGCCCTTCCGATGGATGAAATTCAGTCGCTGGTGGATGATGAATTGCCGAAGGTCGGCCGCGTGGTGCTTATGGCCGATGTGGCGCGCGCCGCGAACATCGGGAATCTGAAAACCGCCAACGTAGGAGGCGCGGTGGAGAAACTCGGTGAGGCGCAGGGCGACATGCTGGGCCTGATGGCCTCCCGTCCAAAGGAGATTTCTCTGGAAGGCACTCAGTATGGAGGGGGGCACGGAGCATTCGCGTACTCCTTAATCAAGGGCCTCCAGGGTTTTGCCGACCATGACGACGATCGGTTCGTCAACGCCGGCGAACTTACGGATTACGTTCGCGACAGCTTACCCAAACTGACCGGCAACAAGCAGCACGCGCGCGATTTCGGCAATATGCAAAACGCAACGAAGCTGTCCGACCTCAGCAAGCAGGGCATCACGCTGGCGCGCTTCCGCAGTCTTTACGATTCGCGCAATGGCGGGCCGCTGCTTCTCGCCGGACCCCAGAATGCGGCGCTGTCCGGGCAGGCACAGCAGGATGTCGATGCGTTTCAGGCCGCTGTGCGGGCCGGACGGCTGCTTCCCGATGAGCCGAACAGCGCCTGGGGCCTGATCGACAAACTGCGCGGCGAGATCAACCCCGAGCAGATGTTTCTGCAGGAGAATGCGCTTCGGGTCGCGCTGGAAAATCAGGCGCAGCAGGTGCTGCTGCGATATCTCGCGGGGGATCAATCGCCGCAGGCAAAGAGCGAATTCGACGCCGGCTCGAGGTATATGGAAGCGGCCATGCGCCTCACTCCCGAATCGCTTTATCTCGAAGGGCGCGATTCGTTCTTCCGCGGCCGCGGACTGCTCTTCGACAAGCAATACGATCAGGCGGCCAGCCTCCTCGAACAATCCGTCCGCATCGATCCCAGCGAGGCTTACGGCTATAACGCGCTGGGCATTGCGTATCTGGAACAGGCCGATTTCGGCAAAGCGGTCCCGGCATTCCGGGACGCGGCGCGACGCGCTCCGAACTGGTCTTACCCGCTCCACAATCTCGCGCTCGCTTACGTGGAAGCCGGCGATTATCAGAACGCCATCAGGAGCTATCAGCAGGCCATGCGGCTGACTCCGCAATTCAGCTACTTACCCTACAATCTGGGGCTCGTTTATCAGCGGTTGAACCGGCGGCGTGAGGCGGAAACCGAATACCGCCGGGCAATGGCCCTTGCACCCGATTCGGCCGAGCCGCTGAACGCTCTCGGTTCTCTCAAAGCGTCGGAAGGTAAATCGGCGGAAGCGGAGAAATTCTATCGTGACGCGCTGCAGAAGAGTCCGTCGCTCCTCGCCGCGCGGCACAACCTTGGCCTTCTCCTCGCCGGTGAGAAAGGCCGTGAGAATGAAGCGATCGATGCATGGAAGCAGAACCTCGCGGCGAACCCGGATTATCTGGCGTCCCGCTTGAGCCTGGCGGAATTATTGACGCGGACCGGAGATACGGCTGGAGCGATTGAGCAGTACGTTTTCGTGGTCGGCGCGAAGCCGGAATACGTTGCCGCCCGCCTTGCGCTCGCCGGTTTGTATCTGAAATCGAACCAGGCGGATCGGGCCCTCGAGCAATTGCGCGCGGCCGCAAAGCTGGATGCGCAGAATGCGTCCATCCAGGAACAGATCGGCGACGCCGAAAAGTCCCTGAACCACCCCGATGCCGCACGCGAAGCATTCGCCAACGCGCTGAAGCTCCGGATCGAGAAAAGCGATCGCAAGCGCATCCGCGCGAAGATGGCTTTCTGAATGAGTGGCGCTCAGGTACGGATCAAAATCTGGGGCGTGCGCGGCTCTACCCCGACGCCACAAATTGAGAACCTGAAGTTTGGCGGCAATACTTCCTGCATCGAGATTCGCAATGGAGAAAACGAGTGCGTGATCTTCGATGCCGGCAGCGGTATCCGCGCCCTCGGCCAGACGCTGATAGAGGAAGCCGCCGGAGCGCCGATCGAGGCTAAAATATTTCTCACCCATTTCCATTGGGACCACATTCAGGGGATACCGTTTTTCGCGCCTCTTTACGGACCCGATAACCACATCTCGTTCGTCTCCGGATCGAGCGGGCTGCCGCTTCAGGAAACCCTCGAAGGGCAGATGGCAAAGCCATACTTTCCGATCGATTTCAGCCAGGTCGCCGCGAAACGGGATTTTCATCAGATTGAAGACAGAGGTGTCTTCAAGTTAGGTGGAATGACCGTGCGTCCTTTCCCCCTGAACCATCCGCAGGGTGCGTCCGGCTACCGGGTCGAATGCAATGGCGTGACGATTGTCTACGCGACGGATTATGAGCATGGAGTGCGGGAGTCTGACGCCACGCTTTGTGAATACGCGCAGAACGCCAATATCTTAATTTGCGATGCGCAATACACGCCGGCCGAGTACGAAACGCATCGCGGCTGGGGGCATAGTACCTGGCAGAACGCAGTGCTGCTGGCGCGTGAGGCGCGGGCGGAGCATTTGATGCTGTTCCACCACGATCCCACGCATGACGATCAGACGATGATGCAGATCTCCCAGGATGCGCGGATGCAGTTCGACAATACGACCGGCGCCTGGGAAGGCTTTGTGGCCGCGCTTTGATTATAGCCATCAATAATGGCTATAATAGGAACATGCAGGTGAGTGTGGCTGACGCGAAAAACAAACTTCCTGAATTGATTAAGGCGGTGGAGGCCGGCGAGCCCGTTACAGTATGCCGCCGGGGCGTGCCGGTCGTGGATCTGGTGCCGACAAAGGCTACCAGGGGGCGGACACCGCGATTCGGAACGCTTCGAGGGCGCATTACATTTAACGATCCGAATTGGTGGAAGCCCATGACTGACGAAGAAGTAACAGCGTTTCTGGAAGGGCGTTACTGACTGCGTCTGCTTCTCGATACCGTTACGTTCATCTGGGCGATCGAGTCACCGGAACATATTTCACGCAAGGCTTCATCCGCGTTGCGGCGTAACGGGACGGTGCTTGAGATCAGCGCGATCTCCGTTTCCGAAATAGCCATCAAAACGGCAAGGGGCAAGCTCAACCTGCGGGAAGAAGATGTCTTGACCGGTCTGGCGGATCTGAACATACGCGTCCTGCCTTACGCAGCAGCTCACGCGTGGCGTTTGTTCGAACTTCCGGTTCAGCACGCCGATCCATTTGACCGGCAAATTATTGCGCAGGCCCTTGCCGAGGAGATTGCGGTCGTGACCCCCGACGATAAATTCAAGCTCTACAAAGGACTCAAGGTTATCTGGTAGAAGCCTGAAGCGCGTCGCCCGTCTCCAGCACGCTGTGCCGGCGGCCGAACAGGAAATAAATCACCAGCCCGATCGCCAGCCACACGAAGAATCTCAGCCAGGTTTCGAGAGGCAGCGCCAGCATCAGGACCAGGCAGAACACAATCGACAGGCTCGGGAGCAGCGGACACCACGGCACGCGAAACCCGCGCTTGCGCCCCGGTTGCGTCCTGCGTAGTACCAGCACGCCCGCCGAAACGACGATGAACGCGAAAAGCGTCCCGATGTTCGATAAGTCGGCGAATGTTCCGATATCCCAGATTCCCGCCGGAATCCCGACGACGAGCCCCGCGATCCACGTGCTGACGTGCGGCGTCCGGAACGTCTTGTGGACCTTCGCGAAAGCCTTCGGCAGCAACCCGTCGCGCGACATGGCAAACCAGATCCGCGCCTGCCCGTACTGAAACACCATCAGCGAGGAAATCATGCCCACGAGCGCACCCACATTGACCCAGCCGCGGATGCGATTCATTCCAAGCGCCTTCAATGCGTCCGCCACCGGCGCCGCGCTGTTGAGCGTTTTCCAGCTCGCTATCCCGGTCAATACCAGAGCGACGGAAATGTAGAGGGCTGCGCAAATGATGAGCGTCGAGATAATCCCCACCGGCAGATCTCGCTGCGGATTTCTGCATTCTTCAGCGGCAGTCGAGACGGAGTCAAATCCGATGTACGTGAAGAACACAATTGCCGCGCCGGTCAGCATCCCCGAGTAACCATTTGGCAGGAACGGATGCCAGTTGGCGCTATTGACGGCATGAGCCGCGCCGATTACGAAGATCAGAATCGCCGCGATTTTGATCACGACCATCACGTTGTTCGTGTGGGCGCTCTCGCGGATTCCGCGCACCAGAACCCAGGTCAGGACGAGCAAAATCACAAGCGCCGTGAGATTGAAAACACTCCCTGTGCGCGCTCCATCGACAATAGCGGGGCTCGCAATGATCTTCGGCAAATGAACGTGAAACACGCCGTCGAGAAGGTCGTTGAAATAGGCGGAGAATCCGACTGCGACAGCCATGTTCGACACGGCGTACTCAAGGATGAGATCCCAACCGATGATCCACGCGAAGATCTCGCCCAGCGTGGCGTAGGCGTACGTGTACGCGCTCCCGGCGATAGGAATCATCGATGCCAGTTCCGCATAGCACAAGGCCGCGAAACTGCACACGAATGCCGTTACCAGGAACGATAGCGAGATCCCCGGGCCCGCGCCCTGCCGCCCGATGGTCGAAACCGCGTTGCCGCCGTTCAGCAGCAGATCGAGAATCGGCGCGTTGAGGATCGATTTGAACTGGAGATTTTGCCCGGCCGCCGCCGTGCCGGTCAAAATGAAAATGCCGGAGCCGATTACGGCTCCGACACCAAAAGCGGTCAGGCTCCACGGACCCAGCGTCTTGCGTAGCTGCCTCTCCGGATGTTCCGAATCGGCGATCAGCGCGTCGATGCTGCGGGTCCGAAGGAAGCTGCCCAAATCAGGAACCTGCCGGCCGCGTCATTTGATAACGAGCTTAACGCTTGCGCGTGCCCTGGACTAACCTGCGGATCTTCTTCTTCTGCGAACCGCGCGCCACGCCTGCAGCACGCTTCGCCTTCGGGGCCGCTTTCTTTCGCGCCGCGCGCTTCAGCGTTTTGCGCTCTTCGGGTTTCTCTATGCTCTTTGTATTCATCTTTTATCAGTCAGGCTTTCTTTAGTCCTGCGTATTTCTCCACTAATTTCTTCATCCCGTAGCGCTGGAAAATGACGGTTATTTTCGCGTCATCGCCCTCGCCCTCGCGCCGGACGATCGTGCCGGTGCCGTATTTAGGATGTTCTACTACTGTACCTGTTCGTGCCGGATGCTTCGGGGGAGGCGGCGCTTTTGGCAACGAAGCGATGGTTTGCACAGGCGCGAATAGCCCTCCCTGAGCGGATGGTTGCGGCGGTGTCGGAGTCGGGCGGACGGGAACATTTACTCCACGTTCCTTGAAGAACTGCGCCACATTTTCGACCGAGTTGATGGTTTTCCCGGTGTAGAGATTCTTCCGTGATTCCTGCCGTACATGCCAGCGGTCTGCAGTGAGATCAACCTGCGGTACGTCAGGCTCCTCGGACACTCCGAGGCCGATGACGAGGTTCGACGGGATCTCTTTCAGGAATCGGGACGCCATCGTGCGCTCCTGTTCACCCCCACCGAAACGCCGCCGGTATTTTGCCCAGCTCAACACGAGCCGCTTCTCAGCACGGGTCATGCCGACATAGCAGAGCCGCCGCTCCTCTTCCATGGCCGCCTCGCTTAAAAGCGAACGGCTGTGCGGGAAGAGCCCGTCTTCCATGCCCGCCATGAACACCACCGGAAACTCCAGTCCCTTGGCGTTGTGGATGGTCATCAGGGTGATCTGCGACGCTTCATCGATGGCGTCGGATTGGGCAACCAGTGCCGCATGGTCGAGGAAATCGCGCACCGTCTCGCCGCGCTCCACTGCCTCAGCCGCAGCATTCATCAATTCGTTCAGGTTCTCGATCCGCGCCTGCGACTCGGGCGTGTTCTCCTGCTCCAGCATTTTTCGATAACCCGTGCGCTCCTCGATAAACGCGAGGGCATCGTTCAAAGGCTTGGCCGCGACTGCCTCCGTGAGTTCCTCCATCATGTTGCGGAACGCCGCCATGGCGGCATGTGCGCGCGTGCCGAACTGGTTTTCGTCGAGCATGCGCCCGATCGCTTCCCACAGACCGAGCCCATTCTCGACGGCGAACTTTTCCGCCTGCTCGACCGTCGTGCGCCCGATGCCGCGCGCCGGGACGTTGATGATCCGCTGCAGGCTGATCGAATCCTCCGGGGCCTGGGCCAGCTTCAGATACGCGATGATATCTTTGACTTCGGCGCGCTGGTAGTAACTGATTCCGCCCACCACGTTGTACTTGCGGTTGTACCGGCGCAGCGCTTCTTCAATCTGGCGCGATTGCGAGTTGGTGCGATACAAAACCGCGACCCGCCGGTCGGGATGCTGGCGCAGGATTTTCTCGATCGTATCGGCGATGAAGAGCGCCTCATTCTCGGCGTCGTACGCGGCATAGACGGTGAGCATGTCGCCCTCATCGGCGTCCGTCCACAGCCACTTGCCTTTGCGCTCCTTGTTGTTCGCGACGACGACGCTGGCCGCTTCGAGAATGTTCTTCGTCGAGCGGTAATTCTGCTCGAGGCGTATCGTTTTCGCGTTGGGGTAATCCTTCTCGAAATCGAGAATGTTCCTGATATCGGCGCCACGCCAGCTATAGATCGACTGGTCTTCATCTCCCACCACGCAAACGTTGTCGTGGCTTTGCGTGAGTAGCCGCATCAGCTCGTACTGGCTGCGGTTGGTGTCCTGATACTCGTCGATCATGATGTAACTCAACCGGCGGTTCCAGGCGTTTCTCGTGTCGCTATCGTGATACAAAAGGCGGACGCTTTCGAGCAGCAGGTCGTCGAAATCGAGCGCATTTGCCTGCCGGAGCGCTTTTTCGTATTCCTCGTAAACCGCCGCCACCTTTGTCACGCGCGGATCCGCCGATTCGCTGTACATCTCCTGCGCAGTTTTCTTCACGCTCTTCGCCTGGCTGATCTGAGAGAGCGTCGCGCGATACGGCATCGCTTTCTCGTCCAGACCCATTCGCTTGTAGGCGGCCTTGACGATGGAGAGCTGGTCTTCATCGTCGTAGATGGAGAAAGTTCTGGTAAAACCGGGCCGAATCGACGCGAGGCCATCGCCATCCCGCCGCAAAAGTCTCACGCAGAAGGAATGGAATGTCGAAATAAGCGGAGGTGTGGGCAGCGCCATGTCCTCAAGAAGCGAAGCCACGCGCGATCGCATTTCGCCGGCGGCTTTATTCGTAAAAGTCACCGCAAGGACGGCCGAAGGAGGCACGTGTTTGGCGCTGATCAGATGGGAAATCCGATGCGTGATCACCCGCGTCTTGCCACTGCCGGCGCCAGCGAGGATCAGCACCGGCCCTTCGGTCGATGCCACAGCTTCACGTTGTTGGGGATTGAGACCCGCGAGAAAGTCCACTACCAACCTATTTTACCGAACAGGCGCTGACACTACACTGGAAGGTGGCTTTCCAAAAATTGGCTTCGCTCGATGAATTGCCGCGCGGGACCCTCCTGGAGATCGTCCGGGGCAACGATCTCTACGCGCTTTGCAATGTCGAAGGCGAAGTGCGCGCCATGGCCGGCGTCTGTCCTCACAACGGCGGCCCTCTTGGCCAGGGGGCGCTCGATGGATCGTTGGTGACCTGTCCCTGGCACGCCTGGCAATTCGATTCCGCGACCGGCGCCTGCACTTTCGGCGACGAGCTTCGCGTTCCCGTGTTTCCCGTGCGCATCGAAGGTGGCGAAATTTTCGTCGATATCCCGGAGATTGATACAGAGCGCCATGCCTGAACTCCCGGAAGTCGAAACCGTGGTGCGAACGCTGCGGCCCGCCATTATCGGCCGGCGCATTCTCAACGCGGAGTTTCGCCAGTTGAGAGTGCTGCGCGGGGCGCCTCTTGCAACGATCAAATCACTCACGGGCCGGCGCATTGACGCTGTGGAGCGCTACGGGAAATTCATCGCGATCCGGCTCGATCGCGGTTATCTGGTCGTTCATCTCGGTATGACGGGAAAGCTTTTGATCGACGCGCCCCAAACGAAGTGGACGCATGCGATTTTCACGCTCGATCGGGGCGTCCTGCACTATGACGACCAGCGCCAGTTCGGGCGCATCGAATATGGCGTGCAGCTGCCGGAACGTGTCGCCGCACTCGGGCCCGAGCCGCTTGAGATCACACTCGCCGATTTCTCGGCGCGCGTGAAGGCCCACCGCTCTCCTATCAAGGCCGTACTGCTTAATCAGTCGGTGGTGCGCGGCGTCGGCAACATTTATGCGGATGAAGCGTTGTTCCGCGCCGGGGTTCATCCGAAGCGCGCCGCGGATTCTCTGGGGAAAGCTCGCATCGAACGCGTCTACAATGCCATGCGCGAAGTGCTGGCTGAAGCCATCGAAAGCCGTGGTTCGTCAGTCTCGAACTATGTCGACGCGGAAGGCAGGAAAGGCAGTTTCCAGCTGGCCCACCGTGTTTACCGGCGCACCGGAGAGCCCTGCACCAACTGCGGAGCGGAGATCAAAAGGATTCTCGTCGCGCAGCGCGGCACGCATTTCTGTCCGAAGTGCCAGCGGTGAGACCGCTCATCTGGCGATTACAATCGAATCCACGTTGATCGTGTTTTTGTTCACATTGCCGGTTACGGCGACTCTATAGAGCGATTTCCTGCCGTTGTTCCGGATGAGTTCCGCCGCTTTTGCATCTCCGGCGGAATCCAGCTTGAAACTCAGTCCGTCGGGTTGCACAATCGCGAAAAACTTCGTCTTTGCGGTCGGGGAGCAGTAACGGATCGCCCGATTTGTGTCACGATCGACGGAGGTCAGCGTATCGGTCGGATTTACATTGCGCTCTTCGGCGCCCCAGCATCTGGAATCGACCAGAACCCCCGACCAGCTTTCCGCAAAGCTGAGTACGGAGAACAAACATAAGAAAAAGGCAAGCCGCGTCGGCATAACACTTGTCTCCCGATTCTATGGATTCCAAAACAACCGAAGGGGTTCCGCTAAGGTGATCGCACCTGCTACTTGTAATAGTTCCGATCCCAGGCGTGCCGCCGCAAAATCTCCAGCATGGCCGGCGGCAGCGGCCCCTGTCCGGAAGCCATCGCGTTCGCTTCGACGCTGCTTTTCGACCGCATGCCGGGAATCACCGTCGACACCGCGGGATGTGATAAACAGAACCGGATCGCGATTCCCGGCAAATGACTCGCATCTTCCAGATTCAGATCTCGAACCAGCGCCGCCACACGCTCGGCGACCTGTTTCTTCCTGTCGTCGCGGAAATAGAAATTGCGGAAATCGCCTTCCGGGAATGTCGTCTTTTCGGTGATGCGCCCGGTGAGAGCTCCTTCGTCCAACGGCACCCGTGCAAGGACTCCGATGTTGTGCCTGATACAAGCCGGAAACAGATTGCGTTCCGGCGACTGGTCGAAAATGTTGTAGATCACCTGCACAGTGTCGATCAACCCCGTCTCGATGATGCCCAGCGCCGTGTCCGGCTGGTGATCGTTGATCGAGATACCGAATGCCCGCACCTTCCCCTGACTCTTCAGATCTTCGAGCGCGCGCGGGAACTCATCGCTATCGAGCCATTCCGGGCTCCAGACGTGAAGCTGCTGCAGATCGATCGTTTCGACGCCAAGGTTCCGCAGGCTCTCTTCCGTGCAGCGCACGATGTAGTCGTGCGGAAATGCCTCCTCGATCCCCACGCCTGCCGGCGCAGGCCAGATCCGGTTCTTCGGCGGCACCTTGGTCGCAATGTAAACCTTACCGGGCGCGTCCGCGACAACCCTGCCGACCAGCTCTTCGCTATGTCCGTTTCCGTACACAAGCGCGGTGTCGATCAGATTTACACCGAGTTCGATTGCGTAGCGCAAAGCCGCGAGCGATTCCTTATCGGAAGCGCCAATCCACATGGTTCCACCGATGCCCCAGGCGCCGTATCCAATCTCGCTGACGTCGAAATTGGTCCTGCCGAGTTTTCGATACTTCATTGATCCAATTGGCCCCATTATAGGGGCGTTCTCCGGTTAGACTCTAATCAGAGAGGCCCATGCGCAAGCTTTTGTTCGTCCTGTTGGTATTCGGTCTCACACTCACGGCCGCGAACTTCAAACTCTACCTCAAAGACGGGAGTTTTCAGCTGGTCCGTGAGTACAAGGTCGAAGGCGACCGCGTGCAGTATTACAGCGTCGACCGCAGCGACTGGGAAGAGATACCGGTCGATCTGGTGGATCTGAAGCGCACCGATGCGGAAACGGGCGCCCGGAAAGCTGCGCTGGAAAAGGAGCAGAAGCAGGTTGACGACGAAAAGGCCGCCGCCCGCGAAGAACGCCAGGAGATTCTCAAGATCCCTCGCGATCCCGGAGTGTACCAGCTGGAAGACGGCCGGCTTCGGATCTTCAAGGCAGCGGAAAGTACCCTCCACGACGCGAAGAAACGCAATGTGCTCAGCGCAATCTCACCATTGCCCGTGATTACGGGCAAAGCAACGATCGAAATACCCGGTGAACATTCGAGCGAGGTCGTCAAAGACAATAGCCCCGAGTTTTTCCTGCAGCTCTCGGAGTTCGAGCCTTTCGCCATCGTCAAACTGACGCCGGAGAAGGGCGTCCGAATCGTCGAGCGCATCACGATTGCGCCGGTGACCAAGGAGAAGTTTGAGGATCGCAATCCTGTCCCGATCTTCACGAAGCAACTCTCCGATAACGGACTCAACAAAATCTGGCCGCAGGACCCGCTCGACAAGGGCGAGTATGCGGTCATTGAATACACCGAAGGCAAGTTCAACGCGCAGATCTGGGACTTTCGGATCGAGTAGGCGAAACTCTTATTGATGCATCACGATTATCGGAAACCGGTGCGGGTTCGCCGCATTGACCAGTGCCAGTCCGTCCACGAAATTTTCGAGAACTGCCTCCCTGCGTTCGGGGGCGCGATTCTACGCCGCATTTACAGTATTCTCGATCGCGCGATTGCCATGAAATGCCCGCTGACCGTTTCGATTGCCGGGCCCATAACCGTCTCGGGACAACACCAGGCATGGCTGATCCCTCTACTTGAGACCGGGTGGGTCGCTTATCTCAGCACTACCGACGCGGTCTGTTATCACGACGGCCATCGCAGTCTGAACGAACACACGGGAGATCCCATTTATGAAGTTCCGATCTTCGGCGACGATGGAAAACTGCGCGATGAAGGCGTGATCCGCGTCACAGACATGGGCTTCGACGAAGCGGTCCTGCTTGATCAGGATAAGTTTCTGACAGCGGTTCTTTCGCGGCCGGAGTTTCAGAAGAAGATGACCGGCACGGAGCTGCGGTATCGGCTGGGCGCTTACTATGCGCAGCAGGAGCATCGCAATCGGGTCGAGCCCGGCCTGCTCTCGACATGCAACCGGCTCGGGATTCCGATCTTTGTCGGCGCCCCGGCGGATGGCAGCGTCTTCCTTAATTCGATGAAGCTGTGGGCCATGAAGCAGGCGGGGTTGATTCCTGACTATGCTTTCGATCTGGATCTCCACGCCGAGGTATTCGAAGCGTGCGCTTATCACTACTGGGGGTTGTTCGAGAGTGAAGCGAAGGCGATGGCGACTCTGATTCTCGGCGGTGGCGTCCCGAAGAATTACAATCTGCAGCCCGAACCGGCGCTGGGACAAGTGCTGGGATTGCCGAACGTTCGCGGATACGAATTCGATGTGCAGATTACGACCGCGCCGGTAACGGATGGGTCGCTCTCGTCATGTCCCCCGGCCGAAGCGGTCACGTGGGGGAAGGTGGATAAGGAGACGTATCAGCAATCGACGGAAAGCCTGCCCGCGGATTATTCCATGATGATGCCGTTCATCGTCAAAGCGCTGATGGAAAAGCATGGCGCGCGCGAGCCACTCCGTTTGTATGAGAACCGCGCGAGGCTGGTCGAAAGCCTTCGAGGGGCAGTGCGGGAAAACCGCGAATGGCTGATGGAATCTCTGCAATATCCGCTCACGCCGGCCTGAGCGTTATCACTCGGCGCTCTCACTCGGCGTTATCACTCCACTTGCACGCCTTTCCAGAACGCGATGCGACCCTGGATCTTACTGGCGGCGGGCAATGGAGCGGTGTAATACCAGGCGGCACCCGGGTTGCGCCTGCCTTTGACCAGGATGTCGTAATAGTTGGCGACGCCTTTCCACCCGCAGACAGTGGTCCGCAATGTGGGTTCGAGGTACTCCATCCGCACCGAGTCAGCGGGGAAGTAATGATTGCCTTCCACCATGATGCAATCGTCGCTCTCGGCGATCACGGCGCCTTCCCAGGTTGCTTTGGCCATATCTTTACGTTAGCGCCTTGTCTGTGCACCCGTGAGACAGGCGAATGGATTTAGAATTGAGGCAGAGTCCTCCATCCATGCCGCGACCCGCAATTTTCATCGTGCTGTCAGCGCTTTCGCTCTCTTGCGTCTTACCCGTCTGCGCCGAAGAGGGCATGTGGACGTTCGACAATCCACCCGTCAAACAACTCAAAGACAAGTACAATTTCGTGCCTGATAAAGCCTGGCTGAATCACGTCCGCCTCTCGAGTGTGCGCCTGAACGACGGCGGGTCAGGGTCGTTCGTGAGTCCGCATGGCCTGTTACTCACGAATCACCACGTCGCCAGAGGGCAGTTACAAAAGAATTCCACCGCCGAGCACAATTACATTGAGAATGGCTTCTACGCCGCGACTCCCGAGCAGGAAATGAAATCGCCCGATCTCGAAGTCAACGTGCTGATGTCGATGGAGAACGTGACCGCGCGAGTCCAGGAAGCCTTGAAGAACGCGAAGACGCCGGAACAGGAGTTTGCCTCTCGCCGTGCGGTAATCGCGGAGATCGAGCGCGAGAGCCAGCAGAAGACCGGGTTTCGCTCCGATGTGGTGACGCTTTATCAGGGCGGCGAGTACTGGCTTTACCGCTATAAGAGGTACACGGACGTGCGGCTGGTGTTCGCGCCGGAGCAACAGATAGCCTTCTTCGGCGGCGACCCGGATAACTTCACCTATCCCCGTTATGACCTCGATATGGCACTGTTTCGCGTCTATGAAAATGGCGCGCCGATCGACAGCAAAGATTACCTCAAATGGAATCCCAAAGGCGCCGCCGATGAAGAACTGGTCTTCGTGTCGGGCCATCCCGGGCGGACACAGCGCCTCGATACCATGGCGCAACTGGATTACCAGCGGGACATCGGCCTACCGATCCGCCTCAAAATTTATCGCCGCCGCGTCGCGGTGTTGAAGGAATATTCGACCAAGGGCGCCGAACAGGCCCGCGAAGCCGGCTCCCGCATTTTCAATTTTGAGAATGCCGTGAAAGTTACCGAGGGCGAATATAACGGTCTGAAAGACCCGGCCATCATAGACGGGAAACAGAAGGAAGAAAATTCGTTCCAGGCCCTGGTCATGGCAAATCCCCAATGGAAAGCCGCCTGGGGTGGAGCGTGGAATGCGATTGCCGAGGCGGAGAAGAAATCGGCCTCGCGCACGAAAGACCAGTACTACCACGCGCTCGATTCGGATCTGGCCAACCTTGCCACCTCGATCGTCGATTACGTGGCCGAAGTGAAGAAACCGGACAGCGAGCGCCTGCCCGGCTATCATGAAGCCCAGCTCGAATCCTTGCGTTTCCGTCTGTCTTCCAGCGCGCCAATCTATCCGCAAATGGAGATCGCGCGAATCACGGGAGCGCTTCAACTCGATATCGAAGAGGTTGGCAGGAACGACGCGTTCATCAGTGCCGTGCTCAATGGCAAATCGCCGGCTGAAGTCGCGGCCGCTCTTGTGAATGGAACCGGGCTGGCGGATCCGGCAGTTCGGAAGCAGTTGATTGACGGCGGCCAGGCGGCGGTTGACGCTTCGACGGACCCGATGATCGTCCTTGCCCGCAAGCTCGATCCGATGCGGCGGGAATTCATCAAGTGGGAACAGGATAACGTGGAAAGCGTTGAAGAGCAGGCCGGAGAGGAATTGGGAAAGGCGCGTTTCGCGGCGTATGGGAAGACCACTTATCCGGACGCAACGTTCACGCTCCGCCTCTCATATGGGCAGGTGAAAGGCTACGCGATGAATGGCACGAAGGCTCCTTCCAAAACGACCTTTTATGGTTTGTACGACCGGGCTGATGGCTTCGATTTGAAATATCCGTTCAATCTGCCTTCGCGGTATGCCGAAGGCAGGCAAAAACTCGATCTTGCGACCCCTTACGATTTCGTTTCCACAAACGACATCATCGGCGGGAATTCCGGATCGCCCGTGATCAATCGCCAGGCTGAAATAGTGGGTCTGATCTTCGACGGTAACATCGAATCACTCGTCGGAGATTACGTTTATAACGGCGAGACCAACCGCGCCGTTGCTGTGCACACGGCAGCGATGACGGAAGCATTGCGCAAGCTGTATGGCGCGGATGCCGTATTGAATGAATTACTGACTGGTCAGTTGAGAAAGTAAGTCCGGTATAGAGTATCGCGTTGTTTCGGGACAAAGCCGGCGTCGCGGATCATATGCCGCAGTTGTTCCTCAGTAGCCTGGTGGTGCGTACCAGCGGCCGAGACAACGTTTTCTTCGATCATGACGCTGCCGACATCGTTGCCGCCGAAACGCAGCCCGAGCTGGCAGATCTTGAGGCCCGGCGTCACCCACGAGCTCTGGATATTTTCGATGTTATCGAGATAGATTCGCGAGATCGCGAGGGTTTTCAGATACTCGACCGAGGTGGCTTCTTCCTTGATGAACCGGCCCAGCGACGTCAGTTCACGCTGAAATGCCCACGGGATAAACGCGGTAAATCCTCCGGTGTCTTCCTGAATCCGGCGCACGATATCGAAGTGATTCATGCGTTGTTCGATCGTTTCTCCGCAGCCGAACATCATGGTTGCGGTGGTTCTCATACCGAGCTCGTGCGCGGTCCGATGCACGGCGATCCATTCGTTGGTGCCGCATTTCAGCCGGCTGATCCTGTGCCGGACGGCTTCGTCGAGAATCTCGGCGCCGCCGCCGGGGATCGAATCGAGTCCCGCGTCGCGCAGCCGGGCGATGGTGTCGCGCAATGATAGCCCACTGACTTCCGCGATATTGGTGATCTCCGGCGCGGAGAAGCAGTGGCACCAGATATTGAATTTCGCTTTGATCGCCCGGAGCAGATTTTCATACCACTCGATCTTGAGGTCCGGATGCAGGCCGCCCTGGAACAGGATGCCCGTGCCGCCCAGATCGATGGTTTCCTGAATCTTGTCGAAGATAACTTCGTTGGGCAGAATATAGCCTTCTTTGTGACCCATGGGGCGGTAGAAAGCGCAGAAGCTGCAATACTCCGTGCAGAAGTTCGTGTAATTGATATTGCGGTCGATGATATAGGAGACCACGCCATCCGGATGGTACTTGCGGCGCATCGCGTCAGCCTCCATCCCGAGACCGATCAGGTCGTCGGACTGGAACATGTCGATGGCTTCAGCACGCGAGATCATAACTTACTATTCTATCTGGACGATGCGCGAGGAAACGGCACCGGCGACAGAGATCGCCGGCGTTACAGAGCTAACGACTCGACCATCCGCTTCAAATTCCGCACACAATCCCCGATACCCGGCCAGTACGTTTCCAGATGAATGAATCCGTCATAGCCATCGGCGGCAAGCGCGTCGATCTGGCCCTGCCAATCGATATCGCCATCCCCGAGCGGTTCCCAGACGGGCTTGTGCCCTTCGAGCGTACAATCCTTCGCGTGAACGAGCGCGATGCGGGCCGTATCGAGCATGTGGTAGCCCGAGGGAAAAGGCTTCTCACCCGAAATGTAGGCGCTCGCCGGGTCCCACACGACCTGCAGATTGGAATGATCGATAGCGGCCAGAACGCCCGCCATTTCCTGCGCAGTGGAGATGTTACAGGAGCGGTCGTTCTCCAGCCCGATGACCAGACCGCGATGCCCGGCCTTATCGGCAAGGTCTTGCAGGATGTCGACCACGCGTTCGAAAACGGTCTCGGGTTCGGCCACGCGAGTACCCGAAAAGACCCTGACAATCCGGGCGCCGGCCAGCGTCGCAATGTCGAAGGCGCGCTCGGCCTGGCGCGCTTGCGTCTTCCAATCGTCGAGACTGCACTTCAGAAGAGGCGAAGCGATCGCGACAACTTCCAGCTTGTTTTCGCGAAGCGCCGCGAGGGCGCGGTCCAACTCCTCCCTGCCGACCTCCAGAATGTTCTGGCCGTTGATGGTGCGCAGTTCGGCGCCGTGCAATCCCAGTTCGCGTATGTGGGCGGCGGCCGCAGCAGCATCCGGCGAAAATACGTCGGTAACGGCGCCAAGACGAAATCGTTGCATTACAGCTTCATCCGTTCCAGTTTGCGGTAGAGGGTTTTTCGCTCGATACCCAGTATGGTGGCAGCGCGGCTCTTGTTGCCACCCGTTGCGGCCAGTACCCGGCGGATCTGGTCGGATTCGGTTTCGGCAAGGGTCTCTCCCGCCGCGCCGCCGTGAGCCATGGCTGAAATCGCGTCCTCGACGGCTTCGCCGTCTATGCGATCGTTTGGCGCAAGAATCGTCAGGCGTTCGATCAAGTGCTGCAACTGACGCACGTTGCCGGGCCAGGTGAAATCCTTCAACGCTCTCAATCCGGATTCGGTTAACTTCACATTGCGGTTATAGCGCTCGTTGTACTTGTTGAGGAAATAATGGGTGAGCAGCGGAACATCGTTCCGGCGTTCGCGAAGAGGCGGGAGCGTGAGGCGCACCACGTTCAAACGGAACCAAAGGTCTTCCCGGAACTTTTCCTCCTCCACCATTTTCTGCAAGTCGCGATTGGTCGCCACGATCACTCTTACATCCACTTTTTTTTCGCGCGACGAACCGACGGGGCGAATCTCGCGCTCCTGCAAAAAGCGCAACAGCTTCACCTGGAAGCCAGGCTCGATATCGCCGATCTCGTCCAGAAAAACCGTGCCCTTGTTCGCCGCTTCGAACACCCCGATTCGATCGCGGTCGGCGCCCGTAAATGCGCCTTTCATCGCCCCGAACAACTCGCTCTCGATCAGCGCGGCCGGAATCGATGCGCAATCCACAGGCACGAACGGGTGCGCGGCCCGTTTGCTGAAACGGTGGATCATGCGCGCGACAAGCTCTTTGCCGGTGCCGGTTTCGCCTTCGATTACCACCGTGGCATCGGTCGGCGCCACGCGCGAGACGGTTTTATAGATTTCGACCATCCCGGGTGAACTACCGATCATCTCGGATTCCGGCAGGTCTTCGGATTCCGCCTCTTCGTCTTCGCCGTCGCCCTTATCAAGCGCTCGCCGCACCGCCACGAGCAACGTATCGAGTTCAAAAGGTTTGGCGAGATAGTCGAACGCTCCGTTCTGCGTGGCGGCCATCACGGTTTCCATCGATCCGCGCGCCGTCATCAGAATCACGGGGCAGTTCTGGTTCTGCTTTTTTGCCGCCATCAGAACGTCGATGCCGGTTCGATCATCGATATAGATATCCGAAATTACCAGAGGATACTGGCGATTCCCCAGCCTCGCCAGGGCATCGTGAGTGCTTGCAACAGCCTCAACGCCGAAGCCTTCCAGTTCGAGGAATGTCTCGATTGTGGTCCGTACGCTCGAATCGTCTTCGACGAGAAGGATCGGTTCACTCATGCGCGTTTCAAGGTCAACGTGAATTTCGAGCCCTTGCCCGGCTCCGATTCCACGTCGATCGTTCCCCCGTGCTCATTCACAATCTGCTTGACGAGGGAGAGCCCAATGCCGGTTCCCACTTCCCCCGATTGCTCCGCCGTTTTCGTCCGGTAGAATTTTTCGAATATCCGTCCCACTTCCTTTTTATCCATGCCGATTCCCTGGTCCTGCACCGAAATGCGCACGCGGTCTCCTCTATCATCTTCTCCATAAACGGTGACGCGCGTTTGGGGCGGGGAATATTTGACGGCGTTTGTCAACAGATTGTAAACGGCATACTCCATCAATTCACGGTCGCCGACGAGATCATCAGGCGGTAAGTTCAGGATCTCAATTTGGATCTGTTTGTTGTCCGCGAGAGGCCTTGCGCGAGTTGCGCAGCGCTCGATGAGCTCGTGCAGCGGAAACCGTTCCTGCTTGACTTCCGTGCCATTTTCGGACAGGCGCTCGAGGCTGAGGAACGTAGAGATCATGCGGGCGAGCCGCTTCGATTCCGCATTGATCAACTCGGCCATCTGCTTGCGCTTGGCCTCCGGCATGGAACCGTAGCGGCCGATCAATTCGCTCGAACCCTGGATCGCGGTGAGCGGCGTTCGCATCTCGTGCGTGACGAATTGCATGGTTTGTTGATAACGGATTTTCTCACTCTCCGCCCGGTCCAGTTCGCGGCGTACGAGCAGGTGCCTCCAGGCCGCAGCGGCCGCGGTCGCAAGCACGACGGCGGAAGTCCCGGGCATCCACGGCCAGACGAGGGAGTGCGCGAACGCGATTGCCGGGACCAGTTGCGCGGCCATAAAAATCAGGAGCGTCAATACATTGGCGATCCATCCGGAAGCGAGCGCGTAAGCCAGCCCCGCGCACATCGCGAACAGGAAAGTTACCGCGACCACAGTGGTCAGCGGCACATCCACCAGAAACATCTGCCGCGCCAGCGTCTCGTAAGCGTTGGCATGCATCTCGACACCCGGCATGATGATGCCATTGGAATAAGGAGTCATCCAACGGTCGGTGGCAGTTTGCGCGGTCACGCCGGCGAACACCACCATGCCGGCGAAGCGCGAAGCGAGCGAGGGATCTTTGTCGAGATCGGCGATTGTCACTTGCGGAATCCCTCCCATCGCCAGTGGTGCGTAGCGAATCCGCATGGTCCGGGCATCCCGATCGCTCGATGGAATTCTCACGGAGCCGATGGTCAGGTCGTCCGGAGATTCCAATATGTCGCGATTCTCCACAACGCGCAGCGTCTCGAGGGCGAGCGTCCACCTGCGGTCGTGCCCCGCAACTTTCTCCAGTGGAAGATCGCGGCTGACGGCGTCGAACTTGTCGAGATCCGCGTGTACTTCTCCCACGCCCGCTGCATATTTTCGGAACCGCGGAATTGGCTCTTCCCACTGACTGCCATCCGGTTGCATGTCGCTCGATAGCACCAGCTTGGGCACACGCGCGAACTCTGCCTCCAGTTTGTCGTCCGCATTGTCTGGTCCAGCAAGACCGGGTTCGGCAAGAATGATATCGACCACGACGGCCGCCGGATGGGCGGGGAGAATCCGGGTAAGGCCGTCAGCCAGCGCCGCGCGCATCCCGATCAAGCCCCCGTATTTCGTCAGCGTGCGATTGTCGATGGCGAGGATGATCGAAGAAGGCTGCCAGGGAGCCGGCTGCTCCAGACGGAACAGAAAGTCATAAGCGTACTGATCGATTTGCCTGCCAAACGCGCTCCACCCCAGTGCCAGAGCAGCCAGTGCGGACACAAGCACAAGCACCCCGAGAATCAGGTACGAGGCGATTTTTGAAAATCGCAAGTTATTTCCGCTGCGCGAGCGCACGCTCAATTTCATCGGGGTCGGTGGGCAGCGCGCCGCTCAAGACCTTCGCGCCAGTCTCGGTCACGAGGATGGTGTCTTCGATGCGAACCCCGATGTTCTCCTCAGGTATGTAAACGCCCGGCTCAATCGTGATGACCATGCCGGCTTTCAACGGTCCGAACGCGTCGGACGTGTCGACAGGGTCATGCACATCGAGACCCACGTGATGCGACAAGCCGTGCGTGAAGTATTGCCCCAGCAGCTGTCCGTGCACATCTTTGCCGTGCGTGTTGATGTAGTCGTACGCGATCTTGTACAAGCTGTCCGGCGCTGTTCGTCCGAACGTCATCCCAGGTTTGACGGCGGCGATTGCCGCTCGTTGCGCCCCAAGCACGACATCGTAAATCTCGCGCTGGCGAGGTGTGAATTTACCGCTCACTGGAACCGTGCGCGTGATATCGCTCGCGTAGTGATCGCATTCGGCCCCCACATCCATCACGATGACATCGCCTGCGTCCGTGCGGCGCGAATTGCGGGAATAGTGAAGCGTGGATGCATTCGGGCCGGATGCCACAATCGGCGCGTAAGCGCTCCTGCGGCAACCCTCGTTCATGTAGGTTTCGACCATCACGGCAGCAATTTGATATTCGTACTCGCCCGGTTTGATGGTTCTCCACGCGGCGCGGTGGGCGTCGATGGAAGCATCCGTGGCCCTCTGGATGGCTTCAATTTCGCTGGGCGATTTCTCCATCCGAAGACGCGCGATCGGCCGACGCACGTCGAGGACGCTTCGCATCGGAGCGAGCTTTGCGAGCAGAGCTGAGTCCAGCCCATAGAGATTCGGATAGAGTTCCATTAATGACCGGAATTCCGCCTCAAAGCGCTCCGCCGGCATAACGGTTGTGAAACCGGTAGTGGCGGGAGCTTCGGGATCGTCGGGTCCCAGTTTGCGTCCCGTCCATTTTTCCTCGCTCGGAATTCTTTGCGGCAGAAACAGGATTTCCCGTGGAGCTTTGGCGCGCTGTTCGTAAGCGGGAGCATCCTTCTCAGGCTCGGGCGTAAGGATCAGGATTGCGCCAGGCTCTTCCCATCCCGTGAGATAGTAAAAATCCGTTTGTTGAAAGAACGCGTCGTGAAGATCGTCGCTCTCCTTGTTGCCAAAGAGTACGAGAACGCCATCGGAAATTGACTTCCGCAGGTTCGTGCGGCGGGTGGCAAAATCGGGAGACACACTTGCCCCGAGTTGCAGAACAAGTGCGAAAAATAAGGGGAAACGCCGCACGCCTTGAGTATAACTGCCTGTGGGAACGGACGTTCCGTCCAGAATTTGTGAGCGGTCTGGTGGCTGCACGACAATTAGAGCACAAGGAGACACGGCCGTGAACGGAATTCAGTTCGTAACCGACGAGAAGGGTCGCAAGCTGGCGGTTCAAATCGACCTGAAAAATACGGCGCGGTGTTAGAAGATTTTTGGGATGGCGATTTCGGAATCGCGCCGCAAGGAAAAGGGGATACCGCTTGAAAGGATCAAAGCGGATCTCGTAAAATGCGGCCGGCTGCGTGAGTAAGTAGTCCGTTGAGCGCACCGCCGCGAGGTATACGAACGATGACCACGGGGACGCGCAGCCTTCAATCTCTGTGATGCGCGGTAGCGATTAACCGCCAGGACGCTATATTACGCTAGTATTAGCTGTCTTCACATGTCTGATAATCCACTTCTTTCAGTTAAATTTCAAATACCTTTCGACCAGGTCCGGGCTGAGCACGTAGAGCCCGGCGTTCGGGAGTTGCTGAAACAGGCGCAGGCCCACATCGACGCCATTGTCAACGACGACGCGCCCCGATCCTTCGACAACACCATGCTCGCGCTGGAGAATTCCACCGAGAACCTCGACTACGCGCTGGCCGTGGTCCGGCATCTGGAGTCCGTCGCGACCACGCCTGAACTGCGGGCGGCATGGAATGTGGTGGAACCGGAAGCAAGCGCATTTTATTCGCAGATCCCGTTGAACGAGGGGCTCTGGAAGAAGCTGCAGAGCTATGCCACAACCGATGAGGCGAAGTCGCTCCCGCCCACGCGCCTTCGGTTTTTGACCAAAACACTCGATTCGTTCCGCCGGCATGGCGCCGAACTGGATCCGGCCGGCAAGAAGCGCATGGCCGAGATCGATGTTGAACTGACGAAGGTCACCACCAAATTTTCCGAGAACGTCCTCGATTCCACAAACGCCTTCGAACTATTCATCACCGAAGAACCGCAACTGGCCGGACTTCCGCCGAGCGCAATAGACGCCGCACGCCAGAGCGCGGAGTCGAAGAGCGCTGTGGGATGGCGCTTCACATTGCAGGCGCCGAGCTACGTCCCGGTGATGACCTATCTTGACGACAGGCAGGTTCGCGAAAAGATGTACCGCGCCTATGCTACGCGCGCAACGGAACCCGAGCGCGACAATCGTCCGCTGCTCGCGCGCATTCTCGAACTGCGAAGAGAGAAAGCCCGGCTGCTCGGTTTTCCCGATTTCGCCGACTTCGTTCTGCACGACCGCATGGCCCACAAAGGCGAGCAGGCCATGAAGTTCCTCGAAGACCTCAAGGTGAAGACCGATCCGTTTTTCACCAAAGAAAATGCCGCACTCGAAGCATTCGCCGGGCAGAAACTGGAACCCTGGGACGTCGGCTACTGGGCCGAGAAGCAGCGCCGCGCCCTTTACGACTTCGACGAGGAACAGCTTCGTCCCTACTTCCCCGCCGAGCGCGTCGTGAATGGAATGTTTGCCATCGTCGAGCGCCTGTACGGCATCACCGTAAAGCAGCGCGACGGCGTTCCCCTGTGGCATCCCGACGTCCGCTATTACGAAGTTCACGATCGCGACGGTTCCCCGATGGGCGCGTTCTATGCCGACTGGTATCCTCGCGAATCCAAACGCGACGGCGCCTGGATGGAGGCCTTCATCACCGGCGCTCTTGTAACGAAAAACGATGCGCCGGGCCACTTCGAACCGCATCTGGGTTGCGTATGCGGCAATCTGACTCCGCCCATCGGAGACAAGCCCGCGCTGTTGACGCATCGCGAAGTCGAGACCATCTTCCACGAGTTCGGGCATCTGCTGCATCACGTCCTGAGCCGCGTGCCGGTGCGCAGCCTCGCGGGCACGGCAGTCGCGTGGGACTTTGTCGAACTGCCCAGCCAGATCATGGAGAACTGGTGCTGGGAACGCGAGGCGCTGGATCTTTTTGCGCGCCATTATCAAACCGGCGAAGCGATTCCCGAGGACTTGTACCAGAAGATGGTTCGCGCGAGAACGTATCGCGGCGCCAATGTGCAGATGCGCCAGCTGGGATTCGGATATGTCGATCTCAAGCTGCATCGCGAATACGATCCCGCGCTTGACGGCGATGTGATCGCTTACGCGTGCAACATCATGCAGCAATTTTCAGCGGCGCAGTTCCCGGCGAACTACGCCATGATCGCGGGCTTCACGCACTTGTTCGCAAGCCCCGTGGGATATGGCGCGGGCTATTACTCTTACAAATGGGCCGAGGTGCTGGATGCCGACGCGTTCACGCGTTTTCGCGATGAGGGGATATTCAGTCCGGAAGTAGGAGCTGAGTTCCGCGAACAGATTCTTTCGAAGGGCGACAGTGAGGACCCGGCGGAGTTGTACCGGAAATTCATGGGGCGCGATCCGGATCCGGAAGCGCTGCTCTTACGATCCGGATTGATATCCTGAAAATCTCCATGTTCCTCAAGATCCTCGCGCATCCCGTTTTCGCGAATCTGAACTTCCACATGCCGATGATCGTGGACCTCTCGCACCCGATCGTGATGCTGACAGGCGAGAACGGCTCAGGCAAGTCCACGCTGCTGCACTCGATTCACTACGCGCTTCGCGGCGAGAAGGCCGATGGATACATTTACAAGCTCGATCGCGGCGACGTCAAAAAGGGCAAAGTTTTTCTCTTCGACGCTGAACAGCATAATCCCCGCATGCAGATGGAACTGTTCAAAGATCAGCCCGAGATGCTGGAATTCCTGCAGCTGGCGAGCCACGGACAAGTGATGTTGGCCATGTTCCAGCAGAACTTCCCTTCACTTGAGCTCGGTACGACTCTGTTGCTCGATGAACCCGAGATGGCGCTCTCCGTTTCCAATCAGCGGCGAATTTTGAAGATGCTGATGGAACTCGTGGAAAAACGCGGGTTCCGCATCATCTGCGCGACGCACTCACAGGTTTTGACGGAGGCTCCCGAAACCTATGTCATCAATCTGGACAATCATGTGAACCGCAATGTCCCGTTGGAATCGTTCGGTCTCGAAGGCGCCAGCACCATTCAATAGGCAGTCGGGCTGTTATGCCGTTGTCCCACTTCGATCCACTTGTCTCCGAATGGTTTGTCAATCGCTTTGGCCATCCTACCGAACCTCAGATAGAGGGCTGGCGCGAAATCGAAACCGGCCGCAATGTATTGATCTCAGCGCCCACGGGATCGGGTAAGACCTTAGCCGCATTTCTGATTTGTCTGGATCAGTTGATCCGCGCCGCTCGCACGAACACGCTCGCAACCGAGACGCAGGTTGTTTATGTTTCGCCACTGAAAGCGCTTTCGAACGATGTACGACGAAACCTGGAAGCCCCGCTCGCCGAAATCGCCGAGCTCGCGGCCCTGCGCGGCGTACCCCTGGCGCCCATCAGGACCGCGGTCCGAACGGGCGATACACCGGCGTCGGAACGCCAGCGCATGCGCAAAGAAGCGCCGCACATCCTGGTCACCACGCCGGAATCTCTATTCATTCTGCTGACCGCCGAAAGATCACGCGAAATGCTGCGCACCGTGCGGACCGTGATTGTCGACGAGATTCACGCGGTTGCCGATGACAAACGCGGCTCGCATCTTGCCCTGACTCTGGCGCGTCTGAATGCCGTTGCTCACGTCGTGCCACAACGAATTGGTCTTTCCGCAACTGTGCGCCCCATCGAGGAAGTCGCGGCCTATCTCGCTCCCGATACGCGAATCATCGACGTAGGCCATCGGCGCGAAATGGGCCTTGCGATCGAAGTCCCCAATGACGAACTCGGCGCTGTCGCCACGAGCGAAATGTGGGAAGAGATATACGACCGCCTGGCCGCCCATATTTTGCAAGAGCGTACAACCCTGGTGTTCGTCAACACGCGGCGGCTGTCGGAGCGCGTGGCGCATGCCCTCGCGGAACGCCTCGGACCCAACGCCGTGCTCCCGCATCACGGAAGCTTGTCGCGGACCATGCGACATGATGCCGAATCGCGTTTAAAAAATGGCGAACTGCGCGCTGTCGTGGCAACAGCGTCGCTCGAACTCGGGATCGATATCGGCACGGTGGATCTCGCGATACAAATCGGATCGTCACGCTCGATCGCGGTAACGCTGCAGCGCGTCGGGCGATCGGGGCACTGGGTCGGTGCGAAACCGCGCGGCATCTTTTTCCCCACCACGCGCGATGAATTGATCGAATGCGCGGCCATCATTTTCGCCATTCGAAACGGAGACCTCGAACGAATCGAGATCCCCCAAAACGCACTGGATATTCTGGCGCAGCAGATTGTCGCGGAAACTTCCTGCGAATCCTGGGATGAGCAAACCCTCTACGATCTCGTTCGAACCGCGTATCCTTATCGCAATCTTTCCCGCAGTGAGTTTGAATCGGTAGTGTCGATGATGTCGGAAGGTATCGCGACCGCGCGAGGCCGCAGCGGAGCGTTGCTGCATCGCGATCAGGTGAATCACCGGCTGCGCGGCCGCAGAGGCGCGAAGCTGGCCGCGATCACTTCCGGTGGAGCGATCCCGGATAGCGCGGCATACGCGGTGATCGTAGAGCCCGAAGGCAAAATGGTCGGCACGGTCGATGAGGATTTCGCGGTCGAGAGCCTTACCGGCGACGTGTTTTTACTCGGTACGCATTCATGGCGTATCCGCCATGTCGGCCAGGGACAAGTCCGCGTGGAGGATGCGCACGGCGCGAAACCCTCGTTGCCCTTCTGGCTGGGCGAAGCACCCGGAAGGTCGGCGGAGTTATCCGCTGCCGTATCCACTCTCAGAGAAAAACTGATCGCGAGCCCGGAAGAATGCGGTGATCTTCTCGGCGACGCAGGGTTGCGCCAGGCAGTGGCCTATGTCCGGGCCGGCACCGCGTCGCTTGGAATTCTGCCGTCCATTCACACCGTAGTCGCCGAGCGCTTCTTCGATGAATCCGGCGGGATGCAGTTGATCCTGCACGCGCCATTCGGATCCCGCATTAATCGCGCATGGGGTCTTGCGTTACGCAAACGCTTCTGCCGCACATTCAATTTCGAACTGCAGGCCGCGGCCACCGACAACGGTATCGTGATCTCGCTGAGCGAACAGCACGCGTTCCCGCTCGAAACCGTATTCGAGTTCCTGCGCGCGTCGACTGTGGAAGACGTCCTCCGCGAAGCTCTTCTCGCCGCGCCGATGTTCACCGTGCGCTGGCGCTGGAATGCCAGCCGCGCGCTGACGATCCTGCGTTTCCGGGGCGGCACCAAAGTGCCCGCGCCCATCCAACGGATGCGCGCCGACGATCTTCTGGCCTCCGTGTTTCCCGACCAGGTGGCTTGCGCGGAAAACCTTACGGGACCGATACGCATCCCCGATCATCCTCTCGTAAACGAAACGATTGGGAATTGCCTCCACGAAGCCATGGACGTCGATGGTCTGAAGCAGGTCCTCATGGGGCTGGAGTCCGGTGAGATTCGCAGAGTCGCAATTGAAAACGCCGCGCCCTCGGTCTTTTCGCACGAGATCCTGAACGCGAATCCGTACGCATATCTCGACGATGCCCCGCTCGAAGAACGCCGTGCGCACGCCGTCCAATTACGTAGTACGACGCGTACCGATGTAGCCGAAGGCATTCTCGATCCCGCGGCAATCGACGAAATATCGAATGAAGTCTGGCCGGATCCGCGCGATGCGGATGAAGTGCACGATGCGCTGCTCACCTTCATTACGGGGCCTGCGATTCCCGAATGGCGGCACTGGTTTGCCGAACTGATCGAAGCTGGCCGCGCGTTTTCCATTCAACGTGGCGCAAGGGAGTTGTGGGTTGCAACTGAGCGCAGGGATTCCACCGATGACACGCTGGCCACAGTCCGCGGCTGGATGGAGTGCCTCGGCCCGATCACGGCAATGGACCTCGCAGATCGGCTTGCACTGGACGTTAATGACGTTCGCATCGCTCTCGGCACGCTGGAATCCCAGGGCCAGGTATTCCAGGGACACTATCTCAACAAATCCGGCGGCGAAATCGAGTGGTGCAACCGGCGCATTCTGGCGCGCATTCACCACCTGACGCTCGGACGTTTACGCCGGGAGATCGCCCCGGTCACAGCCGCGCAGTTCCATCAATTCCTGTTGCGCTGGCAGCATGTTTCGCCGGGCACGCAGCTTCACGGCGCCGATGGCGTGCTGCAGATCGTCCGGCAACTACAGGGTTTCGAAATCCCGGCGTCGGCGTGGGAAGAGAGCGTCCTGAAACGGCGGATCGCCGAGTACACACCTGAGAATCTGGACGATCTCTGTCTCTCGGGCGAGGTGGCATGGGCGCGGCTGTCGCCGCATCCGGCCCTGATGGATGCCGAGCGGCACGTTCGGCCGACCCGCATCGCGCCGATTTCCTTCTTTGCGCGCGAAGATGCCGATTGGCTGATCGATCCCGCATTCGGACTGGTCGAGACCGTCGGTTTATCGCATCCCGCTCGCGAAGTCTACGACGCGCTCGCGGCTCGCGGGGCATCCTTTTTTGCGGATCTGGTGCGCGAAACTAAACGGCTGCCGAGCGAAGTGGAAGACGCGCTATGGGAGCTCACGGCCGGTGGCCTGGTGACTGCGGACGGATTCGAAAACCTGCGGGCGCTCATCGATCCCAAGCGGCGACGCGGCGAAGGGCGGCAGAACCGGAACCGGCCGCGCCATGCGGCAGGGCGTTGGGCATTGGTCATTCGTTCGAGCATGGTCATCGCGCCAGATGATCGCACGAAGCACTTCGCGGAACAACTTCTGCTTCGATGGGGCGTACTCTTCCGCGATCTGTTGGCCAGGGAGTCGGTGTCGCCTCCGTGGCGCGATCTCCTGCCGGTATTGAGGCGGATGGAAGCACAAGGCGAGATTCGCGGCGGCCGGTTCGTGCAGGGATTCACCGGCGAACAGTTCGCACGACCGGAAGCGATTGACCTTTTAAGAGCCGTCCGGCGCGCCCAAAACGATTCGGAAGAAGCCGTGGAAGTTTCGCCGGCCGATCCATTGAATCTGGTCGGAATTATTCTACCGGGAGCGAGAGTCAGAGCCCTGTCTCGCACGTAAAAATGAAACAACCAGCCGATTTCGCTCAGTGTTCGTTACCGCTCCCTGACGGTCGCGGCTCGGAATCATTGTCGCTCAACCGAGCCGCGACCGTGAGGGAGTGGTTACGAATCCCACGTCTCGTCGTGCTTCTCGCCATCTTGATCGCGATCTTCGCCACCTGCGCCATCGCCCAGAACGATGTCGTTTTCCGTTCCGGGGTTTCGCTCGTCCGCCTGGACGTAGAAGCCGTCGACACCAGTGGCGCCGTGGTCCCAGGTTTGACGAAAGAAGACTTCCGCATTCTCGATGAAGGCAAAGAGCAGACTCTCGTCAACTTCAGTTTCGAAGAAGAACCGCTCGATCTCATCCTGCTCTTCGACACTGCCGGCAGCATGCACGGCAAGCTCCTCGAAGTCATCCGCGCAACTCAGCTCGGCTTTAACGAACTGCGGAAAGGTGACCGGGTCTGCGTGCGAGTCTTCAGTTCCACCAGTACGGAAATGTTGCCATTCTCGGACAACCTCGAAACGGTCAACCAGGCCATCCTGCTCAAGGCCCTGGCGCTCCGGTTCAATGGGTCATCCAAAATCGAGCCGGCCGCCGACGAAGCGGCGTTGCGCTTCCGCAACGAACCGACGACACGCCGCAAGCGCGCCGTCCTGATCGTCACGGACAAGCCTGGCTCGCGCGAATCCGACCAGATGTCCATCGTGCGAGACCTCTGGAATTCCAATGCGGTCCTGAGCGAGCTGATCGTTGACCGCCCTGCTCAGGCAACTCGAATGATGGAACGCGGAACGAACGAAATCGTCGACAAGACCGGTGGCGCAACCATTGTAGCCGGCGATCCCGGCGGGGCGTTCCGGGAATCGGTCCACTACCTCCGCAGCGGCTACACCATGTATTACGCACTTCCTGACGCGCGTGCCGGATCGTCGCGCGCGGTGCAGATCGAACTCACGCCCGACGCGGCCAAGCGCTTTCCGAATGTACGGATCCGCGCAAGGTCCGGCTACATCGCGCCTTAGAATAAATTCGTGGAATACAAACAGCTCGGCAACACTGGCGTTTTCGTCTCCCGCATCTGCCTCGGCACGATGACTTTCGGCGGATCCGGAACTTTCTTCAAGAACATTGGCGGACTGGCGCAGCATGACGTAAACGCCCTCGTCGAAAACTCTCTCGACGCCGGCGTCAACTTCATCGACACGGCCAACATGTATTCGTCCGGTGAAGCGGAGACCCTGCTCGGCAAAGCGCTCGGGCAGCGGCGCAAAGATGTTGTCCTGGCGTCGAAGGTCTTCGCGCGCATGGGGCCGGGGCCCAATCAGGTCGGGCTGTCGCGCCTGCACATCATGCAGGAAATCGAGGCGAGCCTCCTGCGCCTGCACACCGACTACATCGATCTCTATCAGATTCACTCATTCGACCCCGTCACTCCGCTCGAAGAAACGCTGGGGGCGCTGACCGATCTCGTGCGGCAAGGCAAAGTCCGCTACATCGGATGTTCGAACATGCTGGCGTGGCAGATTATGAAATCGCTCGGCATTTCAACCCTCGGCCATCTCGAAAAGTTCGTCACGTTACAGGCTTACTACTCGCTCGCCGGGCGCGAACTCGAGCGCGAAACGATTCCGCTCTTGATCGATCAGAAAATGGGTCTCCTCGTGTGGAGCCCGCTCGCGGGAGGCTTCCTTACCGGGATGGGAAGTTCACTCGCCAGGGAGGTCCCGCGGAAGAAGCCCGCCGCAACAAGTTCGCACACCCGCCCGTAAATCTGGAGAAGGGTTTCGAAATCGTCGATGTGTTGGCCGCGGTTGCGAAGCGGCGTAACGCAACTGTCGCGCAGATCGCGCTGGCGTGGCTGCTCCATCAACCCTCCGTCACCAGCGTGATCGTTGGCGCAAGGAAGACCAGCCTGTTGAAAAACAATCTGGGCTCGGTGGATGTGAAGCTGGAGGATGCGGACCTGGCGGAAATCGACGCCGTAAGCCGCCTCGCCACCGAGTATCCGGCCTGGATGGCGATTTCGGACGACCGTCGTCCCGGACAAGTGCGCGATTGGTCGAAGCTCCAGCGAAAATAATTCCGGCTGGCACAGACTTCAGAGGGTGATGAAAAAGGGCGAAGCATAGCTAGCCGCAGATAAACGCTGATTAACGCCGATTGAAAACAATGAACTTGAGTCTTTCTTATCAGCGCTCATCGGCGTTCATCAGCGGCTGAGTTGCCTTTTTCATCACCGTGTTCAGTCTTTGTTGCCGGCTATCGAAGCGCCGCCTCCAGCTGCGAATGCCGGTAAAAGCGCGCCTGCTCAAGCGCCGTGCGCCCCTTGTCGTTGCGAATTTTCGGATCGGCGCCCGCCTTCAGCAAAGCCTTCAAAACCTCCGCATCGCCGAAATCGATCGTGGCCGCATACATGAGCGGCGTGTAGTTGAACTCATCGGTGGCATTGACCGAAGCCCCTGCCTGCACCAGCACAGGTATCACTTCGGGATGATTCGTCAGTGCGGCCCAGTGCAGCAGATTGATGCCCGAGCTTTCGCTTACCGTTGCGGAAGCCCCTGCCGCGATCAAAGCACGGGTCACGTCGGGGTAGCCATACGTGACAGCTTGCGAAAGTCCAGGTGAAGGATCCGCGCCATGCGCCAGTAGCAGTTTGACGTTCTCCAGATCGCCGGTCATCGACGCCAGCACCATCGGTGAATGCCTGGCGCGGACGCTTGCGGGAACGCCGGCATCGAGCAGCGCCTTGACTGAACCTGCCGTGCCCCGATACGCGGTGGCAATGGCGAGCGCATCGACCCCTGCTCCTGCCTTAGCCTTCGCATCCGCCCCGCGCGCCAGCAACAAACGGACTTTTTCCGCATCCGGAGCCGCCATCATCAGCAGAGTCGTACCTTTATCGGTTTTGCTGCTCGGGCTCAAACCCGCATCCAGCAACCCGGCCAATTCATGCGCCGAGCCGAATAGCGCGGTGCGAATCCACGTTGGAATACCAGCCGGAGCACCGTCGGCCGTGCCGGACGGCGAAGGTGTTTCCGCCGTGGCCGGAAGCGACTCAACCAAAGCCATCGCCGCCCAGTTGCTTCCCGCATACGATAGATACTCGTCCTTCTCATACGGGAATCCGCTGTTAAAGTATGTCGGACTCACCTGCATCGGAGAGATCATGCGCGTGTGCACGCGCCACGTCCCATCCGCCGCTTGCGTCGAAAGCAGAAACTTCACGCCTGCGCTCCAGACGCGATCGGTAGCCGGCACTCCCGCTTCGTGCAAAGCATAGAGCGCCTCGCCGGTCGAGTAAGCGTCCGGCTGATAACCGGGCAATTGCGGCCAGCTTCCCGCCGGCGTCCTTATCCCGACTAAATCGCGCCGAGCCACGCCGATTTCATCCGCCGTAGCCCCAGCCCAAACAAGCCCCATCAGCCGGAACGAAGCGTCTTCGGTCGATACAGGGCGAGTCGCAATCAACCAGCGCCGCGCTCTGAGAAAGACCTCATCCCGCTCCGCGCGCAACTCCGCGGGCATATAAAAACCGATCGCGCGCACTGCCGATGCCGTTGCGGTAAACAAACTGCTCGAATGCGGCGGACGCAAATCGGAAGTAACCCAATGGCCATCCCGCTGCCAACGGGCGAGCCGGCGCGCATAGACTGCCGTCGTCAAATCAGCCGGCAGCCCGGCCGCGTGTGCTGCCATCAGAAGGAAACTGTCATCCGGTGTAGTATCCGCCAGCGTCGTAGCCTGCACCGCATCGTCCAGCGCTGCCGGACCGCGAAGCGAACGGAAAGTCTTGTCTTCCACGGCCGCAAGGGCCACTGGATCCGCCTTCACCCCACGCTCCCGCGCCAGATGGAACGTCAGAACGGGAAGAATATTGTGATGGCAGGAAACACAAGCGCGCTTGGCGACGAACGTGGATGCCGAGCTCGCAAGCACCGGAAGAGCACGTGCGACGGCCTTCCGGATTTCGGGATCTGTCTGAGCAGATAAGGTCCGGGCCAACAGGGTAAGCAGGACGATATTACGCATTTGTTGCCTACGCGAGTGATCATAACATCGCCCGTGGTAATGATAGTGAAGATGATTCGGAAAACAATCGCGGCGGCCGCATTGATTGCAGCCGGTTTACTCATCGGATGCGGGACGAGCACCACGGGTCCCGATGGCGGAAGCAAGGCACAGACCGGGACGGGAGTTTCCCCGTCAGGCTACCCGGCCGGCGAGCCAAAGGACGCCGGTTCGCCCGCGCTCGCGAGTTCCACCGAGCAGCAGTATTCGCGCGATCAGACCGAAAAAAAATAATCCCGCTTTCCCATTGGCCACACCCGTGCAAGTGTAAGGGAGTGTACAATTCCCTGAAGTTCCCGGTTTATGTTGCCCTGGTGATCTCCTGCCTCCTGCCCACGCGCGTGTTTTGCCAACAGGACCCCGACAACGCCGCCCAGACTGACAAACGGGTTTTCTGGATCGTTCCGAACTACCGAACCTCGCCCAGTCTGACGAACTACACGCCTTTGACTGTCGCGCAGAAATTCACTATCGCCGGGCGGGATTCATTCGACTTCGGCACGGTTGCCCTGGCCGCCGTCGTCGGGGGTGAGGGGCAGCTGACCAATGCCGACCCCTCCTTCGGACAGGGCGGCAAGGGATATGCGCACTACGCCGGCACTGCCTACGCGGATTTCGTCCTCGGACACTATATGACCGAGGCAGTTTTCCCCACGATCCTCCATCAGGACCCGCGTTACTTCCGCCGCGGAACCGGCAGTAAGATGTCAAGACTGGTATATTCTGCAGGCCAGACCTTCCTGACGCACAGCGACTCCGGCCAAACGCAGTTCAACTATTCGGAAATCGCTGGAAATTCCAGCGCCGTCGCTATCTCGATGGCTTACCGTCCCGACAATCGAAACTTCGGAGATGCTGCGTCGAAATTCGGCCTGCTGATCGGCACGGACATGGCATCGAATCTCCTCAAAGAATTCGGGCCCGATATCATGCACAAATTCTCGCGCAAACATCGCCAATCGGTCGCGGTGAAATAGCCGCTGGCGAATAATTCCGCGCTAACCTGATGTGGCGCACGCACTCTCGAAAACACAGGGCCAAGCCCTTTGTTTTCATTCGGGCCTTTGCCCGCTGGCGGGCTGGGGAACACTCGTGCGCGCCGCGTCGAGAGACTCATCTCGACGCCTGCCTCTGTCCCGGAAGAGAACTTTTCCTGTTCCGCCGACTATATGGGCACGTGACTCCGCATCGCCGCCGACTGCCGCACCTTTATCCCGAGGACACACCATTATTTCTCACCTGGCACCTGCATGGCAGCGCACCCGCCTCATTGCTGCCTCCGCCCGGCCCGCTAACGTCTGGACGGGCTTTCCACGGTGATGAAAAAGTCAACTCAGCCGCTGAACGCCGATGAGCGCTGATAAGAAAGAATCAAGTTCATTGTTTTCAATCGGCGTTAATCAGCGTTTATCTGCGGCTAGCTATGCTTCGCCCTTTTTCATCACCCTCTTTCGTCTGGTTAGACCGGCAACTGGATACCCTGCGCCAGGGACCGATGTACCTTCAGCGGCCCGATATTGCGCGAATCCCGATATTGCGTGAATCATAGTCGGTTCCATCCGCAAAGGGATGGAACTGGGACACTATGGCTGGGCGCTTACGTGGTCATGGCAAATCATGTTCATTTGCTGATTCGGCCCGCAATCACTCCCGATCTCCTGCTGAATTCGCTCAAGGGAGCCACCGCACGTTACGCCAACCGCCTGTTGGGCCGCACCGGAGAGCCGTTTTGGCAAAAGGAATCTTACGATCATTGGGTGCGAAATAAAGACGAGTTTGAGAAGATTCGAGCGTACATCGAGGCCAATCCGGTGAAAGCCGGGTTGGTTCGGAATCCGCGGGACTTTCCCTGGTCGAGCGCAGAACGTCGAGATGAGTCTCGACGCGGCACGCACGAGTGCGTGCGCCACCTTAAGACTCGCTATGCGTCCGCCCATTGCCTGAGCAGATTGTGGTAAACACCCGTAAGCTGAACCGCCGAAGGGTGCTCGCTATGATCCACGTTCAACCGCTGAATGGCGGTGTCCAGGTCGAATAGCAGCGTTCGCTGCCCGTCGTCGCGCACCATGCTTTGAATCCAGAAAAACGACGCCAGCCGCGCGCCGCGCGTCACCGGCCGGACATGGTGCAGGCTCGTTGCCGGATAAAGGATCATGTGGCCCGCGGGCAATTTGACTCCATGCGAACCGTACGTATCCTCCACCATCAGTTCTCCGCCGTCGTATTCGTCCAGTTCCGCCAAAAACAGCGTAGCGGACAGGTCCGTTCGGATGCGATGGCGCGTTCCTGTCACCTGCCGGATCGCATTATCCACGTGCGTGCCGAACGATTGCCCTCCCGAGTAGCGATTGAATAGCGGCGGAAACACCCGCAGCGGAAGTGCCGCGGAAATAAACAACGGGTTCTGTCCCAGCGCCGACAGCACCATTTCCCCGAGGTCTCGCGCCGCTCCGGAATTCTCCGGCAACTGCATGTTGTCTTTCGCTCGCGAAGATTGATGCCCCGCGGTCGCTCGGCCGTCCACCCACTCCGCTTCCGCGAGGACTTGCCGCGCTCTTCTCACCTGCTCGGCTGTTAGTAATTCCGGTATTGGCAGTAACATGTCAGAAATTGAATTTCAATCCAATAAGAGCCGACCGCCCGGCTCCGGGAATGATGTGCGCCGGATGGAGTTGGTCGTAGTAAAGCCGGTTGGCGATGTTATAGACATTCGCCTGAATACGGACGTGCTCGTTGAGCCGATGCTCCGCCATGGCATTAAAGACCCAGTAACCCGGCGCTTTCTTCACAAGCCCCGTCGTGGGATCGAGCGGTGTGGTCGAGCTTGCTGTTCGGCTCGATACGAAGTTGGCCCCCGCGCCCGCTTCCCAGCCTCGCCCCGGGTGATACGTATTCCAAATATTGAACGTATCCCGCGGCACGTTAGCCAGTTGTGCTCCAACGGAAGCCGGATAATACTGCGACGACACCACCTTGCCGTCCAGATACGCGTAACTCGTCAGAATCTCCCACCTGCTTGTCACATGCCCGCGGGCCCCCGCCTGCACACCGTTCACCCGCTGGTTGCCCGCCAGAACGTTCAGCAGCGAATTATTCGGATCGGGCTCGCGCGCGTTCAATTTATCCGTGCGGAATATAGCCGCTGTGAGCGAAAGCTTGCTGTTTAAAACATCCCACTTCGTCCCCGCCTCAACCGTCCGGTTCTTCTCCGGCGGAAGGCTGGCGTTGGCGGCACTAAGCGAAAGCGATTCGGCCGAAGGATTGAATGACGTTCCCGCCGACACATACACACTGCCGATCGGAATCGGCTTATAGACAGTGCCGGCGCGCCATGTCGGCTTCTCATCCAGTCTGTTGAAGGCGGAAGCCGGAGCCACGGCCTGCGTATAGTGCGTATTGAATCGGTCCCAGCGCAGCCCGCCGATGGCCTGCCACTTACTGCCCAGCTGAATCGTATCCAGCGCGTAGACACCGGCCGTGTTCGCAGTCGTGTGAACGATCGACGAAATGACCTCCGTCCCGGAAAACACCTGATCCGGGTCCGGATTCAACAGGCTCGTCGTCGGAACATTGGTGAACTTCGGTCTGGTCGGGTCCGACGTCTCGCGGCCAGCCTCCACGCCAGTGACGACCGTATGTCTGAGAAAGCCGGTCCCGAAAGTTGTAGTCAAATCAAGTTGATCGGTGAAGTAAGTCTCCACGCTGTTCACCGCGATCTCGTTGCGCGTGACAATCATGGCGCTAAGCGGGGTTCCGGCCGCGGGCGTACCCAGCTGAGGCTCGGTAATCTGCACATCGCGGACATAATTCGCATAGCGCACCTGATTGCGAAGAGTAAAGTGACTGTTGAAATCGTGCTCGGCCTTGATCGTCCCGATGTCGTCGTAAGTGCGCAGGAAATTGCCCTTGCTGAATCCGTAATAGTTCGTCCGGTTCACCGACGCCGGGCCATTAAATAACCAGGGGATTCCGTAGTCCGGAATATCGTCCCCCGTCTGGTGGAAATAACTGAAGGTGAGCCGCGTCGGCGTCCCGATTCCAAATGCGAGCGACGGCGCCACGCCGAACCGTCTGTTCTCCGCCACATCGCGCCCCGCTACGTTTCCCTCGTCGCCCATGACATTCAGGCGAAACGCGGTATTCTTGCCGAGCGCGGGAACCGGAGTGTTCACATCCACCGCAACGCGCCGCGTCAGATCGGTGCCCAGATCGAGATCGCCCGAAATGAAGTGACTGAGAGAGGGCGTTTTTGTCGCCTGATTCACCACGCCGCCCGTCGACCCGCGGCCGAACGTCACTGATGACGGTCCCTGCAGCACCTCGACTTCCTGCACGTTAAACGGATCGCGATAGTAGCTCCCGAAGTCGCGCATGCCGTCGATGAATAGATCGCTGCGCCCCGAAAAGCCCCGGATCGTCAGGTTGTCGCCCTGCGCACCGCCCTCGCCCGCCGCAAGGCTGATCCCTGCAACGTTGCGCAGCGTGTCCCGCAGGGTGGTTGCATTCTGTTCCTGGATCACGCTCTGAGGCACCACGCTGATCGTTTGTGGCGTATCCAGCAGCGGCGCGGTATATTTCGGCGTGGACATTGCGAGCGCGTCCACCTCGGCAGTCACGTCAACCGAAGCAGCAACACGCCTGGGCTCAAGCACCACGGTCCGGTCGTTGGCGAAACGGAACTCAACGCCCGTCCCCTTTAAAAGCTGCTCCAGCGCACGATCTGGCCGGTAAAGCCCCGAGACGCCCGGCGAAGCCAGGCCCAGCATTGCCGGATCGGAAACGGCTACATGCAACCCAGTTGCATCTTCGAAGGACTTCAGAGCTGCTTCAAATGTCCCCGGCTCAATGTGGAATTGTTGCGTCTGGCCCGTCGACGGGGACGTAGGCTGCCGTCCGGGTGGCTCCTGCCCCAACGCAACATTGACGGTAGGCAACAGGCCACGATTTCGACACACTTCTGGACCGCATCGTTTCTCCTTTGGAATGCCCGGTCCGCCGTGCCTAAAATGAAGGTGGTCGCCGGCCTCCGGGCTGTCGATTTTCCGGATCCCCCGCGGCTCCTCGCCAAAGTGCGCCGCGGGGATCTGTTTTTGTTACTTTGCCTGCTCGACGCAGTTACTGCATCGTCCTCCCGCCTCCATTCGGACGACGTTAATATTGAACCCTCGTGCGCGCGCAATCTCCTGCTTAAGACGATCAAACAAAGGGCTGCCGAACTCCTCGATCCTTCCGCACTGGAAACAAGCAAGGTGTATATGGTCCCGGTCGCGTCGCACTTCGTAGTAATGCTTCTCCCCATTCAGATGCATCAGATCCAGCTCATCCACCAGCCGCAGTTTCTTAAGTAACTCGAGCGTGCGATAGACGGTCGCCCGGTCGATACTGGCATCTCGTTCCCGCGCCAGATTCAGCAACGACGCAGCATCCAGATGCTCGGTGGCCGATTCGATGATTTCAAGTAATACCCGCCGCTGTGCAGTCAGCCGCAGCCCCTTGGCGGAGAACTGTTCAACAAGCGATTCGTGAGGATGTGAACCCGAATTCATGGACGTTTTAGCTGCGACTTAGTCGCAACTTAGCTGCGACTAAGTCGCAATAGAGGACTGTTTCAGTCCGATATCGAAACCTCAGAGTAGCCGGAACCTCTGCGGTGTGTCAATCTATTTTTGCAACTCATTTGCAAATTCTGGAACCGATCCGACTGGGGCCGCGGTTCCAGCCGCGAGAACACACTGGTAGTGGGGCGCCCCATATTTTCGGGAACGCCGGCGATCTTGTCGCCGGTGCCCTGTTTGACGACAACAACGTTCGCGCAGCCGATCCACGCCTGGCCGCTGATACCATGAAACTTTCCCCCAAACAATGCCTTTGCGCTTCTACAACACGCTGACCCAACAGGTCCAGCCGTTCGCCCCCATCGATCCCGACGTCGTCAGGATGTATACGTGCGGCCCCACCGTCTACGCCTTCGCGCACATCGGCAATTTCCGCACCTTCGTCTTCTACGATCTGCTGCGGCGCGTGCTCCGTCTGAACGGCTACAAGCTTCACCACGTCATGAACATTACCGATGTGGATGACAAGATCATTCGCAACGCCGTCGCCCAGGGAAAATCCCTCTCCGATTACACCGACACTTACACCAAAGCGTTTCTCGACGATTGCGCCATCCTCCGCCTCGAACGCCCCGAACGCATTGCACGCGCGACCGAGCATATTGTGGAAATGGCCGCCGCGATTTCCGAGCTCGAGCAGCAGGGCCACACCTACCGCAGCGATGGGTCCGTCTACTTCCGTATATCGACCTTCCCCGGCTACGGCAAGCTTTCGCATAACGATTTCGGCGGCATGGTCGCCGGCGCCCGCGTCGATGTCGATAGCTACGAAAAATCCGATGCCCGCGATTTCGCGCTCTGGAAAGCCCCCAAACCAGGCGAGCCCTCATGGGACACCGAGATCGGCCCGGGCCGGCCCGGCTGGCACATCGAGTGTTCGGTCATGGCCATCGAGTTTCTCGGTAACACGCTCGACATTCACGCCGGAGGCGTCGATCTCATCTTCCCCCATCATGAAAACGAGATCGCGCAGTCGGAAGCACTCACCGGAAAGCCATTCGCCCACTACTGGCTGCATTCCGAATTCCTGCTGGTCGATGGCCAGAAGATGTCGAAATCGCTCGGCAACTTCTACACCCTCCGCGACCTTTGCCAGGAACGCGGCCACTCCCCCGAATCGATTCGCTATCTGCTCGCGTCGGTGCCCTATCGCAAGGGCCTGAACTTCACCATGGATGGCCTGAAATCGGCCGCCACCGCCATCGATCGGCTGCGCAATTTCAAACTTCGCCTCGAATCGGCAAAGCTCACCGCCGAAGCGCTTGCCGCCATCTTCGAATTCGTCCGCGAAGCCAACACCGCCATGGATAACGGCGATTTCCTCTCGCAGAACCGCGCGAGCGCCCTCGCAGTCCTTCAGGATTTCGATTCGTTCTTCGATGTCCTGACACCTACCGCGCCCGCAGGAGGGCTCACGGAAGCCGACATCGACGGCCTCATCGCCGAACGGACCGCCGCGAAAAAGGCGCGCGATTTCGCTCGTGCGGATGGGGTTCGCGCGCAGCTTCTTGAACAGGGCATCATCCTGGAAGACACTAAAGATGGTGTCAGATGGAAAAGGAAGTGATGCCGAGAAAGTAAGGCTGTAACGAAAATGAAGCTCGATTCCAGGGCCGTTCATGCAGGCGACCGAAAACGCACCGGATCGTGGGTGCCTGTAACGGTTCCTATCCACACCGCCACCAGCTATTTCTACGATGATGCCGCAACTCTCGATCGCGTCTTCGCGAACGAGATCCCCGGGCCATCTTATTCACGCCACGGCAACCCGACCAACGAGGCGCTCGAAGAGCTCGTCGCATCGCTCGAATCCGGCGCCGGCGCTTTGGCCTGCAGTTCGGGAATGGCTGCCATCAACATTGCGATCCTCGCCGCACTACTCGATCGCAGGCGCGTGATCCTGGCCGCCAGTGCACTGTACGGCGCTACGATCAACATGCTCATGAAGGTGCTGGAACCCTCCGGCATCGAAACCATCTTCGTCGATTTCTGCGACGAGCAAGCGCTGGCCGCAGCCATCGCCGAACATCGCCCCGGCGCGCTGCTTATGGAGACGATCTCGAATCCGCTCCTGCGCGTCGCCCCGCTCGACCGTGTCGCGGCGATGGCGAAGGAAGCCGGCGTGCAGTTGATCGTCGACAGCACGTTCGCCACGCCCTTGATCGTCCGGCCGCTCGAACTGGGCGCGACGTTTGTCGTTCATAGCCTGACCAAATACCTTGCCGGGCACGGCGATGTACTGGGTGGGGTCGTCGTCACCGACGACGCCAATATCGAAGCGGTGCGCACGCTCTCGCGCTCCCTGGGACCCGTGCTCGGGCCGTTCGAATCTTATCTCTCCATGCGCGGCATCAAAACGTTCCCGCTCCGCATGCAGCGCCAATGCGCCAATGCCTGCCGCCTCGCAAGCTGGCTCGCCACTCATCCCGCAATCGACCGAGTAAATTTTCCCGCCGATCCGCAGCACCCGGACGCAGCCAGCATCAAGCGTCTGTTCGCGCCGGATCTCTACGGCGCCATGTTGAGTTTCGAAGTCAAAGGCGCGGATCGCGACCGTATCTTCCGGATCATGAACGCTCTCCGGATGATCGTTCCCGCCACGTCGCTGGGCGATGTGCAGACGATGGTGCTCTACCCCGCCATGGCCTCGCACCGCGAACTATCGCCGAAACATCGCGCGCGGCTCGGTATCCACGACAACCTTCTCCGCCTCTCGACAGGCATCGAAGCGCTGGAAGACATCGTCGCCGATCTCGACCACGCCCTGAATCAGTAACGCCAGCGGTCGTTTTTTGACGCCGGTTCTTTAATCGCGCAGCTATGTGCTCGATCATCCAAAAGGTGCTTCCTCTATTCACTGCATCCCGCTTCGCGGGGTCATCATGAAGAAGGTGAAGGCGGCAGCCAGCGTCCGTGCAAAATCTCCGGCGGAAAAAAAGGCGGGACTTTC
>JBEKTF010000011.1:0-50845 GCA_049516355.1 Bryobacteraceae bacterium
TTTAACCTTCCGAATCACGTGAACCCCTCGATTCCGGGCGCCACAGCCGGCGTGGGGTCCACGACGAGCAGCCCCAACAGTTTCACGGTTACTTCAGATATCAGCGGAACCAATGGGTTGCAGGGCAGCACGGGACTTCCAGACGGCGATTACCGCGTGATTCAGCTCGCGCTGAAGTTCGCCTTCTAGCAGGATCCCGAAAAACGCAATTTGGCCGCCGATTAACGCAGATGAGCGCTGATGACTCAAGTTGATTGTTTTCAATCGGCGTTGATCAGCGGCCAGTTCTGTTTCGGCCTTTTTCGGAGCCTGCTGGATCGTGAGTTCCAGTACCCATGCAGAGATCGGGAGCTATAAATCCATCGCCTTTCGCCGATGTGAGCAACAGGTGATAAGAATCGATGAGAATTAATGATGCCGGACCCGGGTTCCCGGTCGACGCGCAACCGCCGCTGAACCCGGCTCATTCAGGACCGGTGGAGGGCGGTACACTCAGCCATGCCGGCGGGGATCGGGTCGTTCTGTCTCCCGCGGCCGCGTCGACTTTGCACGATTCGTCCGCGCGAATATCCGAGATTAAAGCGGCAGTGAGTTCCGGGGATTATAATCCGTCCTCTTTCTCCGTCGCCGGCAAAATGGTCGCAGGCGCCCTGGCCAGGATTGGCTGAGAGCGCGGCACATCCGGCGAGATCAATTCGCTCGCGGCGATCCGCTGCGTGCGCGTCCGCGTTCCGCAATCCCCGCCCGCGCATATGATGGTTGGCACGGAAAGCGGTGCATGGAAACCACGGCCAGGGTGAATATCAACAGCCTGATCGATAACAGCAGGCTGGGCGCGTATCAATGGGGGATTTTCATCCTGTGCGCCCTGTGCCTGATTATGGACGGCTTCGATCTGCAGGCAATCGGCTACGTCGCGCCCGCCCTTGTGCGCGACTGGAAAATACCCAGTGCCTCCCTCGGACCCGTGTTCAGTGCCGCCCTGGTGGGCGTTCTGGTGGGCTCGCTGCTTTTCAGCATGCTTGCCGATAAGATCGGGCGACGGCCGGTCCTGATCGCGGTCTCCGTCTATTTTTCCGCGCTGACTTTCTTTACCGCACGTACCAACTCCGTCAACGAACTGATCGCTGCCCGGTTTCTCGCCGGCATTGGCCTCGGGGGCATTATGCCCAACGCCCTGGCCCTGGTGGGCGAGTATAGTCCCGCCCGGCTGCGCGTTACGGTAATGATGGTCGTTTCCAACGGCTTCACCGCGGGCGCCGCTATCGGCGGTTTTGTCGCCGCCGCCCTGATTCCCGCCTACGGCTGGCGAGGCGTATTCTATTTCGGCGCCGCCGTTCCGCTCGCCATCGCCGCACTCATGTTTTTCGTTCTACCTGAGTCTTTGCAGTTCATGGCCCTGCGGGGGAGCAGCCCGCGCAAAATTGCGCTGGCCCTGCGGAACATAGATCCTGGCGCGCCCTCCGGCGAAGGCGTAGCGTACGTGGTGAATGAAGAGAAGAAGCGGGGAGTGCCGATCACGCATCTTTTCGAGGAAGGCCGGGCGCTCGGCACTGTGCTTCTTTGGGTCATCAACTTCATGAACCTGCTGAATCTCTACTTCCTTTCGAACTGGCTCCCCACTGTGGTGCGCGATCTCGGCTATTCGAACTCGAATGCAGTCCTCGCCGGCGCCATGGTGCAGGTCGGAGGAACGATAGGAGCTTTTGCCCTCGGCTGGTTCGTCTACGAGCTGGGTTTCGTTCCGGTGCTGACTTCGTGTTTCCTTCTCGGCGCCCTGAGCATCGCGGCAATCGGGCAGCCGTCGCTTGGCATCGTTCTCCTTTTCATTGTTGTATTCGTGGCAGGCTGGTGCGTGCCTGGCGCACAGGCCGGGATCAACGCGCTTGCGGCGGTTTATTACCCTACGGACCTGCGCGCCACAGGCATCGGTTCGGGGCTGGGAATCGGACGCATCGGTGCGATCGTGGGGCCGCTCGTGGCGGGCGAACTGCTGCGCCGGAAGTGGGCTTCGCGGGAGTTATTCTACGCCGCTGCGATTCCGGCGCTGATCTCGGCGATCGCGATGTTCTCGATGCGTCGGGTCCTCAAGACCCCGCTATCGCCGCTCGCGCCACAGGCCGAGCGCCTGTTGCACGGGCCGATCCGAGAAACTGAATAACACAGCTTCGTTCGCGGCTTCATGCGAGACCGGATACCAGGAAGGCACAACGAAAATATCGTGCCGCCCCCAACTCACAACCTGATCGCCGATCCGGCTCTGTCCGCTTCCCTCCGCACAGCAGTAGATCGTGGAATCGGTGGAGAGATACGTTTCGGATTTAAATCCCGCGGGCAGCAGTTGCAGAAAAGCGCCGATCGTCGGCATCGGATATCCGCCCGTGGCCGGGTTGACATACCGCAGTTTCACGCCATGATGTGAATCGAGCGGGCCGTTCCGGTATAGCTGGTCCAGCGCTTCGCGGCTTCGGGAGTATGGGTAACTGAAGACGGGCGCCGACAGGTTTTTCGACTCGTAATCCACCGGAAGCATGTTCGCGCCGAAGCGGGCCGCGGAATCGCCCTCCGGCCGCGTTATCGGCTGTGCCTCTTCGCCGGGGTAATGTTCGGCGAAGCTGGCGCCGAGCATATTGACCAGCGGCACATCGAGCCCATCCAGCCAGATCACGGGCGCATCGCCCGGGTTACCGTGATCGTGCCAGGTCCACGAAGGCGTGAGAACAAAATCGCCCGCTTGCATGGTCGTGCGCTCGCCCTCTACCGCTGTATAAGCGCCCTTCGATTCGAGCACGAAACGCAACGCGGATGCCGCGTGCCGATGGCTTGCTGTAAATTCTCCGGGCAGTACCAGTTGCACTCCGGCATAGAGGCTCCGGGTAATCTGCGAAGCGCCGCGCAGGCCGGGATTTTCCAGAACCAGGACGCGGCGCTCCGCCTCCAGCGCGGTGATTAAACCGCCGGCTTCCATCAGCAGCGGGCGAATTTCGTCGTATTGCCACAGCGCGGGGATGCAGGCGGTACGGGGCTCGGGCGTCACCAGCGCGCCCAGCACTTCCCACAGCGGCGCCATGCTCTTTGCGTCGAGACGCCGATAAAAATCGTGCCGCTCGGGGGATATTGCAGGCTTCTCGAAAAACGCGGCTGTCGCCATGATTTCTCCTTTCCTACTCGTTCAATACAAGATTCTCGAACTCCGTTTCAAATGCTCTGAGCGCATTAAGAACGGCTGCCCGTCGCTTTTTCATTCTGAACGATTCAGCGGTCCCCCGGAACTGAGTAGCGGGTTTATACATTGCGGAATGCTCAACTTCCCAGAAAAGCCCGGTCAGCACAGAAACGATCTGATATTCGGCTCTGACCTGATCGCCTGTTTGATAATGGCCCGAGTATTTGAACGCCAGATGCCCATCGCCATCGAGGACTGGATCAGACTCCCAGTCCTTAAAGTGCTGCAGCAGAATACCATCGATTTCAGTCAGGCGCTGAGGTGGAAACGCAAGTACGCGAACGCCCGCGAGATCCTTCAAGCTCTTAAGCGTATAGAGGTCCGGTCGATCACGGTCGAAGGTTGCCCCTTCCTGAAAGCCGCGCAATTTTTCGAGCGCACTCTCACAATCCTTAACTCTGGACTTGACAACCAGTTGCTCGTACTTTTTCAGGCGCTCGGAAATCGGGATCAGATGGTACCTGACTTTGGTTTCAAGCTGTCCTGATATACGGCGCATATGCGGGAGGAGAGTAAAATATTCTTCCCGGAGCCGATCTTCGATCGTGCGATCTCCCATTAGCCAAGCACGATTTCAAGCTGACTTCTTACGGATTCGGAAGGCTCGTCATTAAAGTAAAACTTCCACCCAGTCTCCTGGCTGGGCTGCAAAATGCGGTCTTGAAGAACGCTCTCTGGCTTGTCCTCAATGAACGCGACGCTAAAAGCCTTTTTCGCTTTTCGGTTCACATAGAGTCGGCGGTCGAAGTTGTACTTATAGCCTGCTTCTTCGAGGATGCGTTGCTTCACATCCAGCGCGGTCGATTCCGACATAGGCATTGTGCTTCGATTGTATCCGAAATCGCGCGGCAGACCCATCTATGCCGCGCGCACGGCTCTATGCTGCGCGAACAGCGACAGTCATCGTGCCGATTTTCTGGATTGTCGCCACAATGCGGTCGCCGGGAACTATGGGGCTGACCCCCTCCGGCGTGCCCGTGCTGATGATATCGCCGGGATAGAGAGTGTAGAAAGACGATGCGAGTTCGATCAATTCCGCCACGCCGAGGATCATGTACTTCGTGTTCGAGTTCTGCCGCACTTCGCCATTCACCGATATCCCGAGGTTGAGGTTTCCGGGATCGGGAATCTCATCCGCCGTTACGAGCCAGGGACCCAGCACCATATAGCTGTCGGGGGACTTGCGGAAGCTGCGGTCCTCCGTTCCCCGGATCGTTATGTCCAGCCCGATCGCGTAACCAGCCACATAATCCAGGGCCTCCACGCGCGAAATGTTATTACCCTTTTTCCCGATGACCAGTGCGAGTTCCACTTCATGATCGTTCCGGCGATCCAGGTGCCGAAGCGCGATTCCCTCACCGGGTCCAACGAGTGCACTGCACGCCTTCAGAAACAGGCCGGCCTTTTGAATCGTGATCGTGTGCGCCTGATTGTTCTGGTGAAGCTGCTGGTCGCCCTTCACCTCGTCGAGGTGCTTCTGATAATTGACAGGCGCGGCGATAATTTTCGTCGGATTCGCCACCGGGCTAAGCAACCGGACGCTTGCCAGTGGCTTCGAAGGCGCGCCGCCCCGGATTGCCTGGATTCGCTCCTTAACCTTATCAAGGTTCGCGAAAAGAAGGTCGTAGGAAGGGAGGGGATAACGGAAAGCGGTCAACAGGTCCAGAGCCGCTGTTACATCCAGAACATTTGCCCCCTCGACAACACCCAGGCGATTCTCATCAAACCGGCACAGCACCATGCCCAAATAGTACTATCCTTGCTAACGGCTCAGCTCAGCTATTTCCTGGCGGAGACCAGCGGCCTGTGGCGAGTCGGGATGCCGTGCCACGAAGTCGCGCAACACGCGGACCGCTGAAGGGCGGTCGCCGCGCTTAAGATAAATCTCAGCCAGCGGCAACTGCGGATGCGAGAAGTGTGCGGGATCGAGTTGGACCGCGGTCTTCAGGTATTTCTCCGCCGAATCCAGATCGTTGAGGCCGAAATAAGAGAGCCCGAGCTGGGAGTTGGCGAGGGCATCGTTCGGTCTCCGCGCGACTGCTCGCTGGTTGTATGCCATAGCTTCCCGGGGCCGCCCGAGGTTCAGCAACACGCCACCCAGGTTGACGAGCGGCTCGAAGGCTTCGGGATCGATATCGAGCCCCCTGCGGAAATTCGTTTCCGCTTCCGTGTACCGATGCGTCTGGTACGCGATCGTGCCCAGTTGATTCCAGGCGGCCACGAATCGCGGCGCAATCTCAACCACGCGCCGCAGGTGCACCGTCGCGCGATCGGATTCGTTGCGGCGCAGGCGTTTCTGCGCTTCCTGGTATTCCTTAATGGCATGATCGGGGATTGAGAGAATAGCGGCCGAAACGGTCGCTCCTGGCGTGCGGGCGCCGTCGGATTCGAAACGGCTGTCGTTGCTTCTGAGAGCGAGGTCAAGACGGCCCCTCGAATCCACCGTCCCCGGGCTCAATTCGATGGTTTGCAGCGATTCGCCGCGCGCCGCTGTCGAGACCGCGAGTGTGTACGTGCCAGCCGGGAGTTTCCGGAACCGGAAACGGCCGTCCGCGTCGCTTACGGTGGAACTTTCGAATGGCGCCGTCGCGCCGTGCAGGAAAATGTGAACCGCAGCCGGCGGCTCGACGCGGCCCGTCAATTCGTATCCGGAGCAGCGAAACGCCAGAAAAGCGATGGTCCATGCGTACCGCATCGCCATAGATTATAGTTCGATCGGCCTGCCGTGGCAGTCAACGCCCGAAGCGCAGCTGCATCCAGCCGAGAAGTGTGAATCCCGCGGCAACCGCAAATCGCAGCGCGATGTCCGCCAGACCCGCACCCTGCAGCAGGTGCACAATTGCCAACAGCGCAAAGCCCAAACCGATGCACAGGTACCACCATCCCCAGTGCCTTGCCTGAAATCTGCGCACCAGCCCATTGTCAACCAGCGCCTCGTTATGGGAGGCGGAAATGTATGAAAAAAGACGTCGTTTCCGGCACCAGAAATCTCGAATTGGTCGAATTAATGATTTTTATGAAACCTTTAATATTCCTGGCGGGTTGAACTCCGTAAAGTCATGCGTGTTGATGAGACCCTTGATATATGTAGGACCCGGTTCATTTTTCTCCACTACCACATCTTCAAGAATGGAGGCACGACGGTCGAATCGATTCTGCGGCGGGAGTTCGCCGGAGGATATGCCACAGTTCACGGCCCCACCGACGACTCAGTCCTGGACGGAAAGAACCTGACGGAATTCCTCCGCCAACGCCCAAATATCTCGGCTGTCTCCAGTCATCACCTGCGCTATCCAAAACCTGTTGTACCCGGCTGGGCCATCTTCGATTGCTGTTTTCTGCGCCATCCTCTCGATCGGCTGGTTTCGCTCTACAATCATTTCCGAAGGACTAACTCTTCCGATCCACTCAGCTACCGCGCCCGCCGGCACGCCCCGCGAGAGTTCATGAAACAACTGCTGCGCGATTCGCCGCACCTGGTGACCGACGTACAGGTGACGCAACTCGCGAATTCAGGGATTTTCGCCCGGCCGGCCAACGAGCACGAGCTTGAGCGCGCGATACAAATGTTCCGCGACACGGCTGTCCCCGGGATTGTAGAGCGGTTCGCGGAAAGTCTGGTTGCGGCCGAGTACTTTTTAAAGCCGGCGTTTCCGAAACTGAGGCTCCATCATATCCCCGAAAACGCGAGCCGACCGGTCAGGCCCTGGCACCCGCGCCGCCTGGACGAAATGGAAAAGACCCTGGCCGACCTCTGGGGCGACGATGTATATACAGCTTTGCTTCGACTGAATCAGTTCGACACTGAGCTCTTTCGCCAAGCTCAGATCGAAATCCAGCGCAGGCTCTTCCTCCTGCCCGATCTGGAGGAAAGGCTGGTTGATTTCAAGGCGAGGTGTGCGCCGCTTCAGCTAACAGATTATGCCGAGGCGCGAGAACGCTGCCGTGTCGAAGTCCAGGTCCAGGCCGGCGCGGCGGGGTGACCCCATATCCGGCTTTGGGCCGTTCCTCCAACGCAAGGGTCGTCAAGGCGCCGATGCGATTCTCACCCCTCCGGCGCTGTTTCCAGGAAAATCCAGGCTGAACGTCACCCCTGGCCCCGAGTTGATCCTGAGTTTGCCATCCAACTGCTCAGCAAGGACATCGACAATGCGCAAACCCAGGGATTGTGCCTTCTTCCAGTCCAGACCTTCCGGTAGACCGATGCCGTGATCCGACACTGTCAGCTGTATGTGCCCGGCGGGTGTCTCCTTGAGTTCAATAATCACTTCACCGGCATAGCCTTTCGGGTAGGCGTACTTCAAGGCGTTCGTCACGACTTCGTTCAAAATCAGGGCGCACGGTATGGCTTGGCCGATTTTCAGCCGCACGGGCGAGACATCGAGCCGGCTGGTGACGTGCGTAGCCGTGCTGGCATATGAATTGAACAACTCACGAACGATCGTCTGCGTATAGTCTCCAAAATCGATCTCATCCATTTTGGGACTGCTATAGAGCCTTTCGTGAATCAACGCCATCGAGAGGACCCGTTGCCGGCTTTCTCTCAGAACCGCCGCCGCACCGGGGTCCGTCAGCGAGCCTTCCTGCAACATCAACAGACTGCATATTATTTGCAGGTTGTTCTTGACCCGATGATGAATTTCTTTCAGCAGCGTTTCCTTTTCCAGCAGGGACCGGAGTTGTTCTTCCTGCGCTCGCTTCAAGTCGTCGATGTCGGTACAGGTTCCAAACCACTTGACGATCCGCCCCGTGGCATCGCGCATGGGCACTCCCTTTGTGAGAAACCAGTGGTAGCTGCCATCGGCCCGCCGCAAACGACATTCAATCCGGTATGTTCCGCCGTTCTCAACCGCCTGGTTCCATGCGTTCCAGGCGGGCTGCTTATCGTCGGGATGGAAAGGTGTGTTCCAGCCTGTGCCGTAGCTCTCCTCCAGGGTCAACCCGGTGTATTCGACCCATCGTCGATTGAAGTAGACGTTCAAGCCGTCGGGATTGCAGATCCAGACCAACTGCGGCACGGATTCCGCCAGTGTCCGAAACGCCTCTTCGCTCTCTTGCCGCGCTTCCTCGGCGCGCCGACGTTGCTCAATCTCCGCCAACAGGGCTTCGTTGGTCGCTGACAGCTCTTTAGTCCGTTCCCGGACACGCAGTTCCAGTTCGTCGTGCGACTTTCGGAGTGCCTCATGCATCTGCTTGCGCTCGGTAATGTCGGTCACGAAGCAACAGTAGAGCTCCACATGGCCCGCCTGATCCCGCAACGGGTGGACCAGGAGTTCCACGGGCACGCGCCGCCCATCTTTCGTGATGTATTCCTTCTCGTAGCGCACCGGTTTTCCGGTGCGGTCGAGTTCGGCCAACGCCGCCATCTCCGCTCCGATCCACTCGGGAGGAGTCAACATGGTCCTCCACGACGTGGTGTGCAACTCTTCCGGACTGTAGCCGGTGAGTTCACAAAACGCGCGGTTGCAGACCCCCATCCGTCCGTCCGGATACCCCGTGCCAAAGGGCTGTACCGACGTTTCGAGAATCTCCGCCAGAAAGCGCTCGCGCCGCAGACCCTCCCTGCGGTCGATCCTTTTCGCACCACCACGCCGGTCGGCCGTCACTTGATTTCTCCGTTCAACTGCTGCCTTTCTTTCGGGCGAGCATTCTTGCGGCTATTGCAATCAACTGATCCGGCTTCACCGGCTTTCCGACAAATTCAGCACGGCCCGACTTCAGGAGCTCATTGTCTCTGAGTTCCTCTTCGGTGTATCCAGACATAAATAACACCCGGGTCCCAGGACAGGCGCCCACCCATTGCTTCGCCAGTTCCGGCCCTGTCATCCCCGGCATCATTACGTCCGTTATCAAAAGGTCGATGGTTTCTTCGTGGAGGCCCGGAAACCGGAGGGCATCCTCACCCGACGAGGCTTCGAATACGCGAAGGCCGGAAGGCGTGAGTTGATCGCGCAGCACCTCTCGAATTGCCGCATCGTCTTCAACCAGCAGAACATTACCGGTGAGAGGGCGCTCAATGGATTCGGGCTGAAATTCGCGAATTTGCTCCTGCCTTGCGACAGGGATCTCGGAAAGCGGAAACGAAATGCGAAATTCAGTCCCCCTGCCGGGTTCGCTTTTCACCTCGATGGTTCCAGACCATTTCGTGACGATGCTATGCACCATCGTCATCCCAAGACCGGTTCCCTTTCCACCCTTCCGGCTGAAGAAAGGTTTGAATATTCCGCGCCTCGTTTCTTCCGTCATGCCGATTCCGGTATCCCTGAGCTCCATTTCCGCCAGCCCGGAGTTGTTACGGCACGTTGTGATCGTGAAGGTACCGCCTTGCGGCATGGCATCACGCGCATTGATGGCCAGATTAATCAGAACCTGCTGAATTTGAGTTCGATCCGACGCTATCGGCAGGCTCCCCGAACAGCGTTTCTCGACCAATGAGCACTTGGCTCCCAGGATCTGCCGAAGCATCCTGGAGCTCGCAATAATCAGTTCGTTCAGATCGAAAATCTCGGACTTCAGCGCGTCTTTCCGGCTGACGGTCAACAACTGGCGGCACAAGACAGCGGCGGACTCCCCAGCCCCGCTAATCTGAGCCAAAGCGTCGGCCGCCTTGAGATGCTCGGACCGGGCAAGGTCGGCGTAGCCGAGAATAACCGTCAGCAGATTATTGAAATCGTGGGCCAACCCACCCGCCATAATCGCGATGGTCTCCATGTTCTGGCTTTCCTCCGCGCGCCGTTCGAGTTCGCGTTGGCTGGTGATATCTCTGAATACGATGACCGATCCCAGCAGCCGGCCATCCTCGCTCTGATTGGCGCTTATCACCGTCTGAACCAACGCCACGGAGCCGCTGACGCTTTGCAGACTATACTCGCCACTCAACGTGCGAACGCCCTCCGGACTCAACACCGCCAGGGTGGGATCGGCGACCGGCTCTGCTGTCTTTGGATCGGATACCTTGAAGACTGCGGAGGCGAACTCCCCTGCAGCCCTTTTGATGTTCCATCCCGTCAACTCTTCCGCAACTGGGTTCATGAATTCGATGCGACCGGTGCAATCCGTCGCGATAACCGCGTCTCCGATATTCCGGAGGGTTGCCGAAAGCCACGCCTCGCTTTGTCGAAGCCTTTGTTCCGTCTGATGTTTGGCGAGCGCCATCTCGATTTGGGTGCGGAGGGTGTCCGTTACGAACGGCTTCGTGATGTAGCCGAACGGCCCCGAGATTTTGGCCCGTTCGATCGTGAAACTATCGGAGTGAGCGGTTAAATAGACAACAGGGACATCCAGAGCCTTCCGGATCTCCTCCGCCGCGTGGATCCCATCTTTCTCGCCGCTGAGCTGGATGTCCATAAGTATCAGATCGGGAGGAGTGCTGACGGCGAGGCGGAGCGCTTCGTCGGCCGTCCTCGCAATCGAAGTCACGGAGTAACCCAAGCATTGCAGGCGCTCTTTGAGATCCATCGCAATCAGCGCCTCGTCCTCAACCAGCAGAATTCTCTTAACTGCAATTGCAGGAGCAGTCTCTGTCATTTGTATCTCCTCCCGGACCGCATTTGTATGCTTGAACACATAACCGGCCAAAGCTATGTGCCCTATTCCAATGGATTACGACTCTTCTGAAGAAAGACTGCGTGAATTTGCGCCTAAAATTGAGCGAATGGACGCAAGGTGACGGCTGCGTATTCAGTATCCATCGCCGGTCCAATCCTGACCGTTCGGGGATGCCAGGGCTCAGCCGATCCTGTGCAGCGCCGTTTCGTCCCGGTGCTTCGTGAGATACGGCATGAACGGCGTTCCGCCCGTTCCCACCGCGTGCGGATTCTTGTCGTCCGTCTGAGCCTGGCGGAAAATGTAACGGGCAGCGTACTCCAGGTGGAGCGAGCGGAACTGCCTGAGTCCTTCGAGGCAGGCATTGTACACTTCCGTGAGCCCCGGTCGGCGGCACCGTTCGACAAACGGGCGCACTGATGCCCGCGCTTCAAGCGACTCGATGAATGCCCGATGGGCGGGAGGCATGTAGGTCCGCATCTCCATCAGATAAGAGCGGAGGATGTCCTCTTTGTGTTCGACCCCGAGCATCGCGTCCAGTGACGGAACGATCGCGCTCTGAGCGCCCGTCTCGCCGCGGAACTGTCGCGGCCGACCACCATAAGCGTCGACGCCTTCATAGATCACTCCGCGCGGAAGATCGGGGTGGTTCTTCCATCCATGAATGTACGGCCGGACGCGCTGATAGTAGATGTACGGATCGCACCATTCCGGCATTCGCTTCAGCGTGGCGTACATCGATTCGATCGACGTCTGAACCATCACCAGAAGATATTGCAGACGCTCGGCCTCTGCCGTTTCGGCCGCGTCCATGCAGGCATGCACCACGGCCATGGCAGGCGCCGCTTTCCGCTCGATATCGACATGGATCAGGATGAACCACTCCTCGTCGATGCCGCCCAAAAAGTTCTGGATCAATCCGATGTTCCCGCATTCGATTTCCCGCTTCGGGTCAAAGCGGAAGAAATTATGCAAGGCATAGCTGCTGTAGCTGAGTACGGGCGGCCGGTCGAGACTCTCGGCAACCGCGTGCCACGGGATTGCCAGTCCCTTTGGCAACACCTCAGCCGGTTGCGTGCCTCGCCACACGTAGGCATGGCCGAGATAGCTCAAAAGGGTCATCGCCCGCTCTCGCTCCCGGTCGTTGGCGATTTGATCGAGTGGAAACGGTGGCAGGTCTTCGATGCTGCACCGAAGATGGTCGGAAACAAGCAACTTGGGCAACTCAAAGGCAGTGTTTTCCCAGGCGTCGAATGCGTGGGGAAGACGTTTCAGAGGATCTTGAGAAGGAAGAAAACCGCGCTCGGTGTCAATCTTGGGCGCGGTGATGGAGGTTAACATTCATAACGTTCCTATCCCGCATGGTGGTCCGGATTTCATAAGAAACACCGGGCTCTTGGGTACTTTCAGAATACGAAAGTCCGATCCGGGGCTGCAACCGGGTGGTCGGGTTCTTTTATATTTCGAACCGGACACCTTGTGCCAGGGGCAACTCGTGGCCGTAGTTGATCGTATTCGTCGCGCGGCGCATGTAGGCTTTCCACGCATCGGAACCCGATTCCCGCCCGCCTCCGGTGTCCTTCTCTCCGCCGAAGGCGCCGCCGATTTCAGCGCCTGAGGTTCCAATGTTTACGTTGGCGATCCCGCAATCGGATCCCGATGGCGAGATGAACCATTCGGCCTCGCGCGCATCGCTTGTGAATATCGCGGAACTGAGGCCCTGGCGTACGCCGTTCTGAAGCTGAATCGCCTCCTCGATGTGCCGATAAGACATTACATATAGGATTGGGGCGAAGGTCTCTTCGCGGACGATCTCGATGTTGCCGGGAACCTTCACAATCGCGGGATGCACATAGAAGCCGCCGCCCGGCACGCCTTCGGTCACGCGGCCGCCACCGCATATGAGGTCGCCTCCCTGAGCTGCCGCCCTGTCGAGGGCGCTGCGCATATTCAGCCATGCCCGCTCGTCGATTAATGGGCCTACGAGCACACCGGGCTGCCGCGGATCGCCGATCGTCAGACGGCTATACGCGTCGCGCAGCCGATCTGTCACACCCTGCAGAACGGATTCATGCACGATCAGGCGGCGCAAAGTAGTACAGCGCTGCCCGGCAGTTCCCACCGCCGAAAAGACGATCGACGGTAACGCGAGGTTCAGATCGGCCGAAGGCGTCAGTATCGCGGCGTTATTGCCGCCGAGTTCGAGAAGAGAGCGGCCAAGCCGCTTACCGACGGTTGCGGCAACTTGTCTGCCCATGGCGACCGACCCGGTTGCCGACACCAGCGATATGTGTTCCGATTCGGCGATGCGCATTCCGGCTTCGGCTCCTCCCTGGACCACTTGCGACAGCCCTTCCGGGATCACAGCCTCATCGAGAACTGACTGCACAGCCTGAGCGCACAGCGCGCCCTTTTCCGATGGCTTCCATATCACGCTGTTGCCGCAAACCAGCGCGATCATGGCGTTCCATGCCCAAACCGCCATGGGGAAGTTGAAGGCCGTTATAATTCCGACAGGGCCCAAAGGATGCCATTGTTCCATCATCCGGTGATTCGGCCGCTCGGATGCGATGGTCAATCCGTAAAGCTGGCGCGACAGCCCTACGGCGAACTCGCATATATCGATCCATTCCTGCACCTCGCCCTCGGCCTCGGTGGGAATTTTGCCTGTTTCCAGAGTGATGATCTCGGCCAACTCGCTTTTACGCCGGCGCACAATTTCCGCGATACGGCTCACGATTTGCCCGCGCTTCGGAGCGGGGACTACGCGCCATTCGAGCGCCACGGACCGGGCCCGTTCCACGATGGCTGCTATTTCCCGCGGAGAGGTCTCGGCGATCTCTCCGATAATGGCCCCGTCGATCGGCGAACGGCAAGTCATGAAATCACCTGACCGGCGTGCCCGGCGTCATGTGCGTAGTACTTACCGAAACGATTGGCGAGAAAGACTTCAAGCTCCACATCTTCCTGGCGAACGAAGCCGCGCTTCACGGGGAGCTTGTTGTCGCGGAAGAGATCGACGGCAACGGACGCGGCTGCGGCTGTTGTCAATTGAATGGCGCTCCAGTGTTCGCTCCCGACCTGCTGGTGATAGATTTTTCGGGCGTTTGTTTCTTCCGAATAGAGGCCCTGGCGCCATCCCGATGCGGCGCACAGGATCAGCACCACGTCCTGCCGCGTCATCGGAATGGCTCGATCGAAGATGCGGCCCAGCTCACGCTGTGTTTCGAGCGTGTCTCCCATTCTCAATCCGTTAATCAGAAAGTCCATCAAATAATGATGGCCGGGATAGCGCACGGTCTTGTAATTCAATTCGTTCACTCTTCCTTCGAGGGTTTCGCACAAGGTTCCGAGCCCGCCGGAAGTATTGAAGGCCTCGTATTCGACGCCGTCGATCGCAAACCGCTCCAGCCCGTCGAGCGCCAGCACTTCCTGCCGATGGCCTTTGTGGATCACATCGCAGGTCTTGCAGTACTCATTGATTACGCCCGCCGTCGACCAGGTCAGGTGATACATCAGGTGGTTGTGTGGATATTCCGGCAGCGCCCCCACTCGCATGCGAAGAGCGTCGAGGCGATCGAACTTGTTCATCATCGAAGCGGCGAGAATTCCGATGAAACCGGGTGCGAGGCCGCACTGCGGCATGAAAATCTGCCCGTCGGCCGCATCGCTTGCCAGTTCGCGCACAAGCCGTGTGGTCTCCACGTCTTCTGTGAGGTCGAAATACGAGACGCCCGCTTGCAGAGCGGAGAGCGCAATGAACTGGTTGACGTCGAAAGAGCAGGCCGACAATACTGCCGCGCGCCGTCCGTTCGCCAGCAAGCGCAATTCGGTAGTCAGGTGCTGGTTATCGTGGCTGGCTTCCAGTTTCAGCAAACGCACCGGCGCCGCAGCCGCCACGCGCTCCAGTGCACCGGCATCATGGTCGGCAACGGTGACTTCGTAATCGCCGGTATTGTGCAACAGCTTTGCGATGCTTGCGCCGATCCTGCCCGCGCCCACGACCATAACGCCAAACATGAGACTCCCAATCCCACACCCAGTTCGAATTTAGCATTACGGCGAAGGGACTCGAAAATTTTGGATTTCTGCCGATATGCAATCCGATGAGTTCAATTGCTTCGGTGAATCCCGGGGTTTCCGGCTTGCTCCAGACGCTGTCAAGCGCGGGGTCAACGCCCGCCTCTTCGGTCCTGTCTTCACCGAAGGTGGAATCTGCGCTGCAAAATGCCTCTCCCGGCGATATCGCGCAATTGAGCGCTGAGGCGCTGCAGCTACAGGAAGCAAACGGGTTGTTTGGAAGTCCCGATTCGTCTCAGACAGCCGCGAGTATTATTCTGCAGGCGCTGAATAGTTCCCTGTCGGGATCAACCACAAATAGTGCACCTGCACCAGGATCGACGGCGTTATCGTCAACGGCGGCCACTGCAGCCGCGGCGTCGGAGCTGGAACAGGTTTCCGGGCTTCTCGGAACGAATTCGAATGCTGCGGGGACCGGGGCAGGGAATGGAGGGGTGAGTGTTCTTGCTTGATAGGTTCGCCCGTATCTAACGCGCCGACGCCAGAGCTTCCAGCATCGCCGCCGATACCGCTTCCGGTTTCTCGCGTGGCATAAAATGCCCGGAACCCGCTACAATCAGGCGCGCGACCAGAGATGTGAACGAAGAGCGCTCGGCGGCGGGCAATTCCGCGGGAGCGCGATTCAACGAGTCGTCCGCGCCATGCAGAACGATCGTCGGGACCTCGATTTTCGGGTGCCGAGCGAGTTGTTGCTCCACGGCAACGAAGCGCGGTTCGCCGGAAGCGTTTCCAAGCCTGTGGCGATACGAGTGAATTACGATATCGACAAAATCCGGATTATCAAAGGATGGCGCTGTCCGGTCGAATGTCTCGTCGGTGAAATGCCAGGTTGGTGACCAGTCCTGCCACAGCAGCTTGCACAAACTCCGACGATTTGCTTTGAGACCGGCGCGTCCGCGCTCGGTATTGAAATACCACTGGTACCAGAATCTCTTTTCCGCTTCGGGCGGCCCCGGCTGCGGCCCGGCGAAAACGTTCTGTATGGTGTAGCCGCCGATCAGGACCGCCGCGCGTACACGATTCGGATGAAGCGCGGCCACGACGCCTGCCGCGCGGCCTCCCCAGTCATAGCCCGCAACGGCAAAGCGAGGGAGCTTCAGTGCGTCGGCGAAATCGATAAGATCCTGGCCTATTGCCGCCTGCTCGGCCATCCGCGGGGCCGCGGCATCGCGGAAGCGCGTAGGTCCGTAACCGCGCAGCCAGGGCACCAGCACTCTATGGCCGGCCCTGGCCAATGGCGGCGCGACGTTGTCCCAGGCGCGAACATCGTCGGGGAAGCCGTGCAGCAGGATGACCGGGAAGCCCTCTGGGTTGCCGCTCTCCTCGTACGCGATGTTGAGTATGGGCGTCTGGATCGACTTCGCAACGGGCGCGGCACCCGATTGGGCCTGGGCGTGGCGAACACTCAACGCCACGCCCGTCACGATGGCGGATTGGAGCAGTCTTCTCCGGCTATATAGCATGCGCCCATTCTATTCACAACAGATGGAATCGGGCGCTCAGCGTCCTCTCTGGCAGGACGGACCCCCGGTCCGGTTCTCCGGCCTCGTGAGAATCGTATTTCTTTTTTCGAGGAGGCCGACGGGGGCGTCGGTCGCGGTCCAGGGGGACCGCCCTACCGGCGGAATTAGCTGTTCCAGGCAGTCATGGCGCAATATAATGCCCGAGGGAGCGGGAGACGATAACGATGCGATTTGTCTGGAAGAGCTTTCTCATCTGCGCCGCCATCGCAGGCGTTGGTTTCACGGCGGCACAGGCCCAATGGTCGATCGGCGCACCGGGTAAGCGTGAGGCGCCAGCCGGGAAGCACCGATACGTATATCTGGTCTTCGCCAACCCTATCCCTGGCAAGGAAGCCGAATTCAACGAGTGGTACTCCAACGTTCATCCGGGAGATCTGGTGCAGCTTCCCGGTTGGGTCGGCGCACAACGATTTCGTATCGTTACTAACGTGCAGCCACCACCGTCCACTGCGGGTTACAAGCACGGATACCTGATGATCTGGGATCTGGAGGCGGCGGATGCCAGCGGCCCTCTCGCGATGAGTACGGCAGCCATCGCCGGCGGGAAGAGCCGGCGGGGTGCCGGATTCAACTACAATCCGGGGGCCGGATCGAGCGAGACATATGAGGCGATGGGGCCGCGCATCACGCGCCCGGACGGGAAAGGCCCCACCCTTACGGATCCATCGGACAATAAAACGCCTCGCCCGAACCGCTACATCCTTTTGGAATTTACCAACGCGCTCCCTGGTAAGGACGCGGACTTTGATAAATTCGCGAATCGAAGGATCCAGAGCGTTTTAGCGCTGCCGGGCTGGCTGGCGGCGCAACGATTTCGAATGGCCGATGTTACCGGGCGTCCGCCGGGCGACAAGCCAAGGTACTTGACGATGTGGGAAGCCGAGGGAGTGAGTGCGCAGGCGATCAATGGCACCCTGAATCGGGCGCTGGAGAGCGGCGCTGTCGCGAAGAACGGGGCCGCCGACGAGAATACCGCGGAGATCGTGTACTGGGAACCGATCACGCCGCATATCACCAAAGACGATTTCGAACGTTAGACAATTCGCCGCCTGAGGATACATGTTTATCGTGGTTTTCGAATTCCATCCCGCGCCGGGAAAGAAAGACGAGTATCTCGGCCTTGCCCGGCATCTCAAACCGATCGTGGAGTCGATCGACGGCTTCATCGATAACGAGCGATTCGAGAGCAAGCGGCGTGAGGGTTGGATGCTCTCGCTCTCCACATGGCGCGACGAGAAAGCCGTGGTGCGGTGGCGCAGCCAGGGCGACCATCACGGTGTGCAGGAGAAAGGCCGGAATGGCATCTTCGCCGACTATCGCTTGCGTGTTTGCGAAGTGACGTCCGACACTCACCCACCCGCGGGCTTGCAGGTGATCGAGCGCCGGCTCGACGCCACTGAGGTCGGCGAGGCCAAGGCACTGGCGATCACCGAGGTTTCCCCGGCGCCGAACGCAACCTTCGCGGCTCATCCCGATTCGATCCTGAGTCTTCTCGCCTGCGACATAGACGCCGAGGGTCTGGCCGACTTTGATGTGTTTGAAAGTATCTATAATCCTGGCAAGATCGTGCTGCTCACGTCATGGAAGACCGCTGAAGACTCCGCCCGCTGGACGCCAAACAGGTTCGCCGATGTCGCCGAACTCCGGCACCGCCGCGTCCGCAATGTGCGCGATTACGGCATGTTCGAACGAAGGGAGGCGGCGCAGTACTTTCCAGATGTGGTGCGGTCTGAGCCAGGGTGCTCAACAACGCAGGCGAAAACGCCTACTCCACGACGAAGAATCGATAGCTCGTAAGACCGTGGAGTAGGCCTTTTGGCCTGCGCATTACTTTTTCAGCAGCCTGTTAGAACTCGAGCCGCGCCTGGAACGCGATCATACGTGGCGAGCTGTCACCGCCCAGTCCTACTCCGAGCAGCCCGGTCGGCGGTGAGGTTGTGCTGGTCAGCGCGCCAAAGCCGGTCTGGGTCGAGCGGTTTCCCGGTGTTCCCGCGATCACATTCGACGGCAGGCTGAAGTTCGGATGGTTGAAGACGTTAAAGAACTGCGCATCGACGCGCAGCCTCATGTGCTCGCGGATCTGGAACCACTTCGTCAGATACAGATCGCTCCAGAAGAAATCCGGGCCTCTGAGAGCATTGCGACCGAGATTGCCGAACTGGCATGTTTGCGCGCTATCGCCTCCGGTACACGCGCCGGTACCCGGATCGACGGCGGAAACGAAAGCGTCCGGATTCAGCCACTGAATTGTTCCCGCCTGCGTCACTCCTGGACCCGCCTGTGTCCCTCCCGGAATAGAGCCGTGCGCATATAGCGGAACGCCGGGCACTACACCGGCGAATTGCGGCCCGCTTCCGTTGACAATGCCGTTGCCGTTGGCTGTGTAGGGAGCGCTCAGCACCGAGAATGGCAAGCCGCTATGGACGAACGCGGTGCCCGAAACCTGCCAGCCGTTAACCACGCGGGCCAGAACGTCATTTCGAACCTTCCACGGAAGCTGGTACACATAATTGGCCGTGAGGTTGTGGCGAATGTCGTAATCGCACGGCCCGCGATCCCGCGCCAGATCGCCCGGAATGGGGGACAGAATTCCCGCGGATGAGAATTGCAGAAAACCTCCGTTCGAGACCTCGTCGATGCAGTGGCTCCATGTGTAATTGATCTGCAATTGCAGGCCATGACTGAGCCGTTTTGCGGCCGTCAACTGAAGGCCGTTGTAGTGACTGTTGGCTCCCGTGCTGAGCTGAGTCACCGCGCCGAAACGCGGATCCGGCGCCGAGCCATAGGCAAATGGCGCAAAACACCCGGCGCAAACGGTCTGGTATCCGTTGACCTGCGTTGTGTAGGGCTGGTCGACCGCGCGAGTCCCGACATACTGCGCCCGGACGTCGGTGCTGGCGCCGAACTGATGTTCGAGACCGAAGCTCCACTGCATGAAATACGGAGCGCGAAGCTTGCCGTCCGGAACGGCGGTGATCGAAACAGGAGGCAAGCACGCCGCCGGATTGGCCTGAGGCGACGCGCAGGATAACTCCCCGGCGTTGAATCCGCTCAGGAAGCTCTGGTTGGCGGCAATCGTCGCATTCACGGCGCTTCCCGGCACTCCCGGCGCAATCCCGATTCCGCCGACGGTTCCGAGCAGACCGCCCCGGAAGGTATTCACGTAGGGCGGGTTGACGCCGATCAGGTCGGCAACGCTTCCGGGCAGCAGGTCGCTGAACAAACCGAATCCGGTTCGGAGCACTGTCCCAGGCCGAATTTCCCAGGCTAGGGCAGTGCGTGGCTGCCAGATGGCTGCCGGCGTCGATTCAAAGATGTTGCCGACGTGCGTCTGGATCAGGGCATTGAGCGGCTGGTCGACGTCATGGGAGATCGAATCGAACGAGCCGGGCAGGCGTGCGAGTGCGAGATGAGGATTCAGCGGGTTGGAATTATGGGTTGCCCGCATCCCGAAAGTCCAGGTGAGGGTTTTGGTCACTTGCCAGGTGTCCTGTGCGTACAGATCGACGTTGAGGAAGTTGAAAGGTTGGGAGTCGGCAAGAGGAAAGGTCGTTGTCGCGGTCGATGCCACGCCGTAAATGAACTGAGGGAGGTCCGTGTAGGTGACCGTTGGTACGGTTCCCTCGGCAAAGTCGAAGTCGTTCAAGCGGAAGATGCGCGTGTTGGTTCCGAAGCGGAGTTCATGCGCGCCGGCGCTCCACGCTAGATTGTCGTTGATGAAGAGCCGGGATGCCCGCCTTCCCTGAATCCAGGTGTTGTCCAGTCCGCCGAGCGTAGAAAAAGGCGCGCTACCGCCACTGCCCTGGAGGACGATCGGGAATGCTGCGAGCGTTTGTGCCAGGTTGGCGGGGCCGAACAGGCTCTGGTACCAGGAAAATGCCGGATTGAAATAGTTGACCAGATGCGAGGAAAACACATGTGTGTAGCCGGAAGCGAAGGAGTATAGCGGCTGCGGTGAGAACGCGTCGAACAGCGGATTGATGGGATCGGTATATGCCGCCTGAAGTCCCGTGTCGGCCTGGAAGCGGAACCATGCCATGTTGTTCGTATCGATGTTGTAATCGACACGCGCGGTCTGCACCTGCTCGTGGTCGGCGCTCGACTGCGAGACGGTGCGCCTCGCCGCACATCCGTTTCCGTTCGGCGGTTCGCCCGCCTGATTGCCAGTCAAAGCCGCGCCATTGCCGCCGAAAGGACATCCCAGCACCGGAACCGGTGTACCACTTGCGGAGTTGTACAGCGAGAACAGCCGGCGGTAGAAAGGTATCAGTTGAGGCTGCGCCGGATATGTGGCGCCCGTGAGAACGTCGCGGCCTCCCACCGGAAGCTGCTGCAGGATGTAGCTTTCCAGTTGCGGCGTAGGGACCGTGATCGTGGAGACGATCGGCAAGGCGATTTTTACCCATTCCGAGTCGAAGAAGAAGAACAGCTTGTTGCGCTTGATCGGTCCGCCGAGGCTGCCCCCGAAGTGATTCACCGTGGAGCGCGGCTTCTGATTTCCCGGGGTTGCATTGGTAAAAAAGTTTGCCGCGTTGAGGCGTGCGCCATTCCACAGCTCATACAGGTTGCCGTGGAACTGGTTCGTTCCCGACTTCGTTACATAGTTCACCTGCGCCGCGCCATAACGTCCCTGGTCGACGGCGTAGGAGAGCGTGTTGACGGTTACCTCCGCGATGGAATTGAGACCGAGGACGAGATTCGTGGAGAGACCGCTGTTCAGGTTGGTCAGAGGGTCGTTGGTTTCGAGTCCGTCCACGATATATCCATTCGCCAGCGCGGGCAGTCCGTTGAACTCGACATTGCCATAACCGTTTGTTCCCCCGACGAAATCGTTGCCGCTGCCCGCTGTATTGATCAGAGCCCCTGCCGCGAATTGCAGGGGATACGTCAGATCGCCGCCGGGGTTCGGAAGGTCTTCCAGCGTTCGTGCATTCAAAGCGATCGAGGTATTCGGATTCCGCGTGTCCACCGTCGTGGCTTCGGCGTCGACCGTAATGTCCTGGCGGACGGACTGAATGCTGAGCGTGAAATTCACGGTCTGCGTGCGGCCGAGGGCCGCCGCCACTGCGCTTTTTCGCTGTGACTGAAACCGGGACGCGGAGGCTTCGACGGCGTACGTTCCGGGCTTGAGTTGCGGGAAGGAGAATCGTCCCGCATCGTCGGTCTTCAGGTTTCGCGTCTGGCCGGTCTCTTCGCTCACCAGGCTCACGTTCGCGTCGGGGATGCCCAAACCGGTTTCGTCGGCCACGAGACCGGAGATCGCGCTCGTGGTTTCCCCCTGCGCGAATACTGTGTGCGGAGCCGGGAGGTAGAGAATACCAAGGGCGGCAAGAAGAGCGATGCCTGATTTAGGCAATACTAAATATATCTTAGGCACAGCTAAATATATCGCACTTGCATCGTCATTTGCGCGGGCCGGAAACCGGATTCGCCGCTGCCGGGGCTCGTGGAGAAACATCTGTTCGTTGTCAGGCGATGGCGATACCGTTTAACCTGTGATTCAGGTGGCCACAAAAAAAGCGGGGCTCGAGAACAGTGAATCCGTCGACGACTATCTCAAGGCGATCCTTGAGTTAAGCGGTGCTGAAGACAACCGGGTGACGAGCAATGCGCTTGCGGAACGGCTCGGAATACGCGCGGCTTCGGTAACGGGAATGTTGCAAAAGCTGGCGGGACAGCAACCCTCCTTCGTGCGTTATGAAAAACACCACGGAGTACGCCTTTCGCGATCGGGCAGAAAACGCGCTCTGGAAGTGGTTCGCCACCACAGACTGCTCGAACGCTTCCTGCACGACGTTCTCGATTACCCCTGGGACGAAGTCCACGAAGAAGCGGAGCGCCTCGAGCATTTCATTTCCGAAAAGCTTGAGGATCGTATCGCCGCCAGGTTAGGCGATCCCGAAACAGATCCTCACGGACATCTGATACCGGAGAAAAGCGGCGCCGTAAGGAACCGGGAAGAGACGCCGCTATCCCGGTGGGCCTGCGGTGTTTCGGCTGTTGTCAGCAGCGTTTCCGACCGGGACCCGTCGTGTTTGCGCGAGCTGAAGCGGATGGGCGTGAGTCCCGGCGTCAGGATTGTTTTGGATCCCGGTGTGCGTAATGCTTCATTGCTGATTCGGATCGGCAGCGGCGCGGATGTGATACGGATAAGCCAGAAGCTCGCGGAGCAGATATTGGTATCGCCCGCAGGGCCAATCCCCGACACCGTCAGCCCGTGATAAGATCCCAACGCAGGCCTTAGAGACTGCCGGCAGGAGGAGTCAGGATGCCATCGTTATTCCAGTGGATGTCGGTTTCGATCGCGCTGTTCGCAGCTCCGGTCTGGTGCGTGGAGAATCCTCCCGCGGCAGCGGTGACCGGCGGCCGGATTGAAGGCAGCGTGCTCGAACGAGGCGGCGCGGTATTTAAAGGTATCCCTTTCGCGCAGCCGCCCGTGGAAGCCCTGCGCTGGCGGGAGCCGCAGCCCCTGAAGCCATGGACTGGTGTGCGCGCCGCCACTTCCTTCGGCCCGCCGTGTGCCCAGAATTCCGGCAATGGCCGAATCCTCGAAAACAGCAGTGAAGACTGTCTTTACCTCAATGTGTGGACGCCGGAATGGCCGTCCCGCACACGCAAACCGGTCATGTTCTGGATGCATGGCGGAGGCAATTTCGGGGGCGCAACAGGAAGTCCCAACTTCGATGGCGAAAGCCTGGCCCGTCACGGAGTGGTGCTGGTGAGCGCCGCCTACAGGCTCACTGCTTTCGGCTTTTTCGCGCATCCCGAACTCACCCGCGAATCCCCGCACCACGCATCCGGGAATTACGGCCTGATGGATCAGATTGCGGCGCTCCAGTGGGTGCGCGCCAACATCGCGCGATTTGGCGGCGACCCTGGCAATGTCACCATCTTCGGCCAGTCCGCCGGCGCGGTGGATGCGACCGTTCTGATGACATCGCCTCTGGCTGCGGGCCTGTTTCACAAAGTGATTGCCGAGAGCGGCACCGTGACCAGAAATCCCGATGCGGCTACCCTCGCGATGACCGCGCTGGGCCCTGTGATGCCAGTCAAGAGTGGCGATGTCACTTACTCGGATGCCCCGGCGCTCGCCGAAGCCGAGAAGAATGGTGAAGAGCTGGCGCAGATGCTCCAGGCGCCGGCCACCGGCAGCCTGCGCTATCTGCGCTCACTGCCGGCCGCGGACATCCTGAAGGTCACAGCGTCTCCGCAGAAGAGTATCGGCCCCGCGAATGGAGTCGAGGTCGATGGCTGGGTCCTTCCCCGGCCGCCGGCGGAAGTGTTCGCGACCGGCCACGAATTTCGCGTGCCTCTGCTTGCCGGAAACAATTCCCGTGAGCGTACGCCGCGCACAACACCGGAGGATCTGACTAGGGCGATTGAAGCCATGTACGGACCGCTCGCGACGCGTGCCTTTGCCCTTTATCATCCACCGGATTTCGATAAGTCGGCCCCGGACCCGCTCTACGGCGATGCCGGCGCCCAGTGGACCGTGGACACCATGTACCGATGCCCCGTGGTGGCTGAGTTGTCCTGGCATACGGGCGCCAAAAATGCCGCGTGGGAATACCAGTTCGACCTCGCCGCTCCAGGCAGGGAAGCCATCGGAGCCGTTCACGGCGCCGAAGTCCCTTATGTCTTCGGCACACTCGGCCCGAAATACGCGGAGGTCGATCGCGGGATCTCCGAGGTCATTCAGAAATACTGGACCAACTTCGCAAAGACCGGTAACCCTAACGACGCCAGTTTACCGGCCTGGCAGGGATTCAGCGACCCGGCGCGGGCATATCTCGAGTTCACCAGTGAGGGACCTGTGCTGGCCGAAGGCTTACGCATGCCGTACTGCGGCCTCTACATCGAAAATGTAAAACGGCTCATGAAACGCTAATCAGCACGATCGCCCTGTTCCGAAGCGACACGCTGACAATCAAATCCCGCGCTACGATAGTCGCGTGTCTTCTCCACTGCGCGTGTCATCCCCACTACCCCGGCTCCGCGGCGATCTGGACTTTATGCCTTCTCCGGTCGACGACCGGCCGGGTCTGCTCATTCGCGACTCGTTCCACTATTCCGACGCAGTTCTGATCATTCCTCCGCCACTGGTTCAGTGCCTCGCCTGCTTCGACGGCCAACAGACACAACTCGACTTGCGGGCGGCTCTGGTCGAAGTGACGGGCCAACTGCAAGTGAGCGAGATCGAGGAACAGCTGATCGATATTTTGACGCGCAGCGGCTTCCTCGAAGAAGAAGTTTTCTTCGGCATGAAGCACCAGCGCCAACGCGAGTTCGCCGAGTCACCTGTACGGGTCCCGTCTCATGCCGGCTCTGCATATCCCACCGATCGGGGAGAGTTGCGCGAAACAATGAACGGCTGGATGAGCGAGCATCCTGCGGCAACCTCCTCCAGCAATCTGATCGGAATCGCCGCGCCGCACGTCAGTCCCTCCGGCGGCTACGAATCCTACCGGGCCGCTTATCGGCTGCTTGGACCGCAATACAAGGACCGCACTTTCGTCATCCTCGGCACATCGCACTACGGTGCACCCGAGCGGTTCGGATTTACCCGCAAGCCCTACGCGACGCCCTGGGGCGAATCGCGAATCGATCACGGCCTCATCGACGAACTTACGCGCAAGGCCCCGGACGCGATTGCGATGGAAGATTATTGCCACGCAGTCGAGCACTCGATTGAATTTCAGGTCTTGTTTCTCCACTCGATCTTCGGGCCGGATATCAGGATTCTCCCGATCCTTTGCGGCTCTTACGCGCAAAGCATATACCGCGGCGGCAAGCCGGAGGACGACGAGAACGTGAATCGCTTCCTCGGCGCGTTGGGGGAAATCGCCGCGCGCGAAGGCGATCGGCTGCTCTGGGTGCTCGGCATCGATATGGCGCACATGGGTAGGCGGTATGGCGATGAGTTCGTGGCCCTCGCGGATGAGAACGAGATGCTGGCGGTGGGCGGACGCGACCGCCAGCGTATGGAACGCGTCGCTGAAGGGGATGCAACCGGCTTCTGGGACCTCGTGCAGGAGAACCATGACGACCTCAAATGGTGTGGCTCGTCGCCGGTCTACACGTTCATGAAAGCGATGCCGAATGCACGCGGAACGATCGAGCACTACGAGCAGTGGAATATCGACCCGCAGAGTGTGGTCAGCTTTGCGGGAATGTCATTTCGGGTTTGAGCGCATGCGTTTTCTTGTTCTGCCGCTGCTCTTTTGCTGGTGTTTCGCGGGGCACGCTCAGTGGCCAGGAGTTGAATTTAAACCCGAGCCCGGAACTGGCTCACTTGAAAGCCGTTACGATCATGCCGCGTGGACATCCCCGGAATCCGTCGTGCGCGACCTTCGGGCCGATGACGATGGAACTCGAGCCAAAGCGCTTCGTTTATTTGGCTATCCGGAAGCCGAGATGAAAGACGTACCCAAGCCCGATCAGATCGAGCTTCGATACGCGGCAATAGGGGACGATGCCACACTTCAGGCAATTGTCGCGATAACCGTCAACGTCTCAATGGCCTATGCAGCCGTCGCTGTTCCGAGAGCGAAAGGGTGGGAACGAATTGGCACTTTCTTTTGTTGGTGCAAATATGAGAGCAGCCCGCTTCAGTTCGTCGATATTCGCCTGGCATCTTCCTCAGGTCGGGCATGGTCGGAACTCGTGTTGCGTCCCAGCGGTGGTGGGACCGGGGTCTACGGCCGGGACGAAGCCCATTTCCGAATCCATAACGGTGCTCTGCGCAAGGTGATTTCATTCGTGAGTTTCCGGAGATCGTGCCAGCCCCCGGACCCTTGTATGATCGAAGCGCGATCACTCTCGGGCAATACGCTTGTGCAGTCGCGCGAACAGTTCGAGGCCGATAGTCCGCCTAGGAATGCAACGTGCACCCCCTACGAATGGGATGAGAAAGCATTTACCTACAAGCGCGGCGGCCCGGTTACGAAATGTGCAAAAGCGTTCATGCTTCCATAATCCTTTCCAGAATCTCCGGAATCTCGAACACAGCGCGGTTCTTCTGGCGGTTCACGTGCCGGACGAACTCGCAGCGCCGCTCGGGATCGAGCATCTGCTCCACCGCGCCCACGATCTGCCGTTTGAAACTGCGCAAAGAAATGCCCACCCCCTGCTCTTCCACCCAATCGGCGTTGTAGCGCTCCTGCGGCAACGTCCAGTGATTGCGTTCGATGATGACGGGAAGGCCCATCGCCACGGCCTCGCTGATACTGCCGGGGCCGGGCTTGCCGATAAAGAAATCCGACAGCCGCATGAAGCGGGGAACCTCCCGCGTGAAGCCTTCGACATGCATTGCGATGCGCCAGGGCATCGCTCGCAGGGCAGCTTCGAGTTTTTTGTTTTTGCCGCAGATCGCAATGATCTGAACATCCATTCCGCTTTCGTCGACCAGCCGCGCGATCTTCAGCATGGCGGCTGAGCCTTCGCCTCCGAACATGACCAGCGCGGTCGGGCGGTCCGGATCGAGCCCCAGTGCGATGCGATCCGGTCTACGGTCGACCGTCACCGGTTCGTAGTACCGCGGGTTCAAAATCATGCCTGAGGTGCGGAATACGCACTCCGGCGAGTGGCCCAGTTGAATCGCCTGTTCGTACGCGTGCTGCGTGCCGCAGATGAAGTATTGCGGCTGGCGCTCGATCCAGAAATGCGGCGGGTAATCGGCCATATCGGTCAGGATCGTGACCAGCGGAACGCCGGGCATTACGCGCTGGATGGCCCGATAGAGCGCACGATTGAAGTTGGGAATCACCGAGATCACCATGTCCGGCCGGCGTTCGCGCCAATGCCCCACGAGAAGCTTCACCTGCGCCCCATGATAGAGCCGGATCACACCGTGCATCCCCTTCATAAGCGCCGGAGAGCCCAACGTCCAACCGCGGCGAAGCATCAGATTATAGAGGTCCTGCAGGCGAATATCGGTGATCTTCCGGAAGACGTCCATGTCGTCCAGCAGTTCCTGGAGATTCGTCATCTGCATCTCCCAGGGCCGTTCCTGACGCCGGACCACCTCACATAACGCGTTCGCGGCGCTGCGATGCCCCCCACCGGCATCGAAGAACACCAGCTCGAGTGTCTTCATTCCTACCGATTCTTGCATGAGCGGCCCGCGCGGCTCGTGTGTAGTAACCGTACAATTAACATAAGAGCCCATGATCCGGTTGATTACAGCGGGCGATCGCAGGATTATGCTTCGGGTCAACCGATGGCAGGCGCCGCTGTGGATCCGTAAATGGATGGTTTTCGCATCCCGCGGCGGCGATGGCTGGCTGTGGAGCGCGGTCGGGCTGGTGGTGCTTTTCTTCGGCAGGGAGCGGCGTGTGGAAGCGCTCGAGGCGGGGTTTTTATCCGTCGGCGCCGGCCAGCTCACCTTCTTCATTCTCAAGCGGCTGATCGGCCGCGAGCGCCCGTGCGCCACTCAAACGCATTGCTGGGCAAGCCTGCTGCCTCCGGACCGCTTCTCGTTCCCCTCGGGCCATACAATCACCGCATTCGCCATCACGTTTTCGCTGGGCCTCTATTACCCCGCGCTGCTCGCCGGGCTCATTTTCTGCGCCCTCAGCGTGGCCGCATCGCGAGTGATCCTGGGACTTCACTATCTGAGCGACGTGCTGATCGGCATCGTGATCGGAATGACAATCGGGATCGGCGTCTTTGTTCGGTTTGGGTCTATAATTTCCGCATGAACCGCGTGAAAATAGTTCCGGCTTTTCTCGTCGTAACGCTGTGCCCCGTTCTGATGGCAGGCGAAAAGAAAGCCCCGCAAGGCAGGGGGGAAGACGATAGCGTCGTAATTACGGCGACCGTGGTTGCCCCTGAGCAGGTCAGGCAGATGTTCGGATCGGATTTCGATAACAATTTCACTGTTCTCGATGTCACGATCACTCCCAAGGGCGGCAAACCCTACGCTGTCGCGCTCGACGACTTCATTCTGCGGTCGGAATCGAGCGGTGCTCACAGCGGGCCTCTGGCGGCCGGCCAGATCGCGGGCGCCGGTGCATTGGTGGTGGAGCGCGTATACGGAGACAGGCCGAACGTCGACTCCGCGCGGCCCATCGAAGGCACCAAAATTCAGATTAAGGACGGGGAGAAGTCAGACCCTGCCTTCGACGCTCTGAAGCAGAAGATTCTGGTCGAGAAGACCACTGCCGAGCCGGAATCCGGCTTGCTGTTTTTTCCGCTGTCTTCTAAAGAGAAGCCCAAGAATTTGATTCTGAGTTGCAAGACTCCGGCGAGCAGACTCAGACTGAGCTTCAAGTGAATATGGGGAAGGCAAAAACAAAAGGCGAGGCAGCTGCCATAGCCACCTCGCCGGGATTTCAACGATTAGGGTGCTTTTACAGGGGGCAGGGTTGGGCGCTTGTCGAAACGCACGGGGTACTGCTGCCGCCGATCACACCGGCACCAGCTAAGCCGCCCAAGGTACCCCCGGTTATTACAAAAGCACCACCTATGATTATCGGTACCGCGACGATTCCGACTGGGGCACCCGCGCCCGCCGGCGCTCCAGCCGTTGCGGCCAGCGCCGTTCCGTTGCCTGCGCCTGCGCAAGGCCCGGGGATGTCCTTAACGCTGGTTACGGCGATAACCTGCGTTCCGCCATTCGCATCGGGGATCATGGAACCCGTTACCTGAACGTGCTGTCCAGCAGTGATTTTCCCGCCTCGCAGTTGCACTGTCACATTCGAGGTTTGATCCGTGAGCAGGAAGTTGCTCCCCGATTTCACCGGGCAGCCGACCAGGGACGATGCCGAACTTGCGCCGGGCTCCTGCAGCCGAAGATCCAACGCCCGGCCCGGTAAAATATTCGCTACATTCACTCCAGCCGCATTGAAAACACGAACGTCGCCCGTTAATGCGGCAACCTCGACCACTTTACCTTTCAAGGTAACGCTGGCGGAGGAATCGCCTTCCGCACGGACGTTGAGCCCACTGACATTCGCGGAATAACCCGAAATCCTCGCGCTACCCTGCAGCAGGTCCACGTGATCGCTGAAAACCTTGCCGCGCGAATCGGAATCGAAACGCACCTGCCCTCCATCCTTCAAACGAACCTGCGACGAAGTCCGCTGTGTCTGGAGAGTAGTGCCGCTGAAAATTGTTGCATTGCCGGGTGTCTGGGTGTCATTTACCAGAATGGTTCCCTCAGACATGGCAACGCCTATCGCCGGTGTCGCCGCGGAAACTACGGCCACGCCAACTGAAAGCCCTGCAGAAATGATCGCTAGCGCCGTATATCGATTCACGATTCCCTCCATGCGAAACGGAAAATTAGATCGTACCACCACTCCTCGTCTCAGGACAAGCCCAACTTGTTCATCCATACGGGGATAGGCCCGTCAAAGCACGTGCTAGAACAATACCAAATACCATAGGTTGAGCTGCAAATTTGTGTCCTGCCTGCCCTAAGCGCATCGTCGAAATCGACTAATTGTTGTATCTCGTACAGTTTGGCTATCACTACATCGGTAGGCTTCGGCGCGAGTCGATGTGGGACCTCTGAATTAAATCAGGCGCAATAGCCGCATAAGCGCAAATAACCGTGCCGAATCTGCTTTTATTGTGAGGTCCGACCGGAAATGGGTTCGTCTTTTCGAATCGGGGGCGCGTCGGAATAACCGACACCACTGTGCCGACGTTTCTACACGGGGAGCCGCGCACCCACCCGTGTTTCCCGGTATCCTGAAAGAGTATGAAAGTCGCCGAAGACAGGCCCTCTGCGGATAAGCAATCCGTGGACAGGCCGAGCAGGGGAAGGCACTCCCAAGGGAGTCGGGGTAAACGGAAAATTCGAGTCCCGAAGAACGCGGGCCTTGTGCGCTTCTTTCTCCACCCGGCGGGGAAAATCCTTCTGGCTTCGGTCATCCTGCTCCTCATTGCGGGTTTCGGCATTTTCGTTCACTTCTACCACGTCTATTCGAAGATGATCGACGAGCGGCTGCTGGGCGGCCCTTACAGCACGACCGCGCGTATCTTCGCGGCGCCGGAATCCATCGCGATCGACGACCAGACTTCGCCCTCAGAGCTCGCGGCGGCCCTGCGGCGCGCCGGTTACAACGAGAACCGGAACAATCCGGTCGGGTCCTATACCGTCACGGCCGAATCCATCGACATCTTCCCCGGCGCCGACGCTTACTTCGACCAGGAACCCGCTACGGTTAAGTTCGCGCGCGGCAGAATCACCCGCATCGTCTCGCTCCGCGACAACACGGACCGGCCCCTGTATGAGCTGGAGCCGCAACTCATCACCAACCTCTACGACCGCAATCGCGAGAAACAGCGCGTCGTGCATTACGAAGACATTCCACCCGTACTGCGAAACGCCGTGCTTTCCGCCGAGGATAAACGGTTCTTTCAGCATTCCGGCTTCGATCCCATCGGCATCGTCCGTTCCGCATGGGTCGACGTAAGGTCCCGCAAGAACGCGCAGGGAGCATCCACGCTTTCCATGCAACTGGCGCGCGACATGTTTCTGACGCCGGCGCGCAACTGGCGGCGCAAAATGGCGGAAATCATGATCACCATGCAGCTCGAACAGAAGCTCACCAAAGAGCAGATCTTCGAGATGTATTCCAACCAGGTGGATCTCGGATACCGCGGCAGCTTCACCATTCGCGGGTTTGGCGAAGCGGCGCAGGCCTACTTCGGAAAAGACATTCGCTCGCTCAGCCTGCCGGAAGCCGCGACGCTCGCGGCGATCGTTCGCGGCGCCAGCTATTACAACCCTTATCGCCATGGCGACCGGGTTCGCGATCGCCGGAACGCGATTCTCGCGCTGATGCGGCAAAACGGATTCATCACGGACCGCGAGTATGCCGTGGCTGTCGAAACGCCCCTGAAGCTGGTCAGCGGCCCCGCCGAATCGAGCGACGCGCCCTACTTCGTCGACCTTCTGAACGATGATATCGAGAAACGCTTCCCCGGCTACGATTTCCAGGCGCGATCCGCCAGAATTTACACCACCCTCGATCTCGACCTGCAGAAGGCCGCCAACGAAGCCGTCGCGATCGGAATGAAGCAGGTCGACGACATCGTTCGCAAGCAGAAGCGTTTCAAGAACGTTCCGTTCGTCGAACCTCAATGCGCGCTGATCGCGCTCGACCCGCACACGGGTGAGATCAAGGCGCTGGTGGGCGGCCGCAACTATGGCGCCAGCCAGTTGAATCGCATGCTCGCCGAGCGACAGCCGGGGTCCATCTTCAAACCGTTCGTTTATGCGGCCGCCATGAACACCGCCGTCGCGGGGGGTACCCGGACCCTGACGCCCGCATCGATTGTGGTGGATGAGCCGACCACTTTCGAGTTTGACGGCCAGGAGTATACGCCGGGTAACTTCGAGCACGAGTTCTACGGGCCCGTCACGCTGCGTAAGGCCCTCGCAAAATCGCTGAACGTCGCCACCATCAAGGTTGCCGAGATGGTCGGCTACAACGCCGTGGTCAATCTCGCGCATCGCGCGGGCATCAGCGAAGACGTCAAAGCGACTCCCGCGATGGCGATCGGCTCCTACGACGCAACTCCCATGGAAATGGCCGGAGCCTGGACGATCTTTGCCAACCACGGCGTTCACGTGCAACCCTCGTTCGTCTCCCTGGTCAAGGAGCCGAATGGAAAGGTTCTTCTCGACCAGAAACCGGTCACCAAGGTGGTGCTCGATCCGAGAGTGGACTACCTCGTGGTCAATATGCTTGAAGAGGTAATGCGCACCGGGACGGCGGCCGGCGTTCGCGCGCGCGGATTCACGGCGCCCGCGGCGGGAAAGACCGGTACGTCGCATGACGGCTGGTTCGCCGGATTTACCTCCGACCTGTTGTGCATCGTCTGGGTGGGCTTCGACGACAACCGCGAGCTCGATATTGAAGGCGCCCATTCGGCTCTGCCCATCTGGACGGAATTCATGAAACGCGCCCTGCAGCAGAGGCAATATGCCAATGCCAAACCGTTTGCGGCGCCGGATGGCGTTGTGACGGTCACGATAGATCCCGAATCCGGTATGCCGGCCACCGCCCAGTGTCCGGCTCAGAGCCCGGAAGTATTCATCGCCGGAACCGAACCGGTGGGCACCTGCCCGTTACACGGCGGCAAGGGCGATCACACCACGGTGTCGGGATGGGATACGCCTTCTTCAGGCGCTTCCGCCTCCGGCACTCCCGGCAGCCCTTCCATCGACACGCGGAACCAGGCATCGCTGGATGCTGTCCCGCCGCGGCGGGAAAACACGATTTCTTCAACGCCGGTTACCGGCCAGAATCCACCTGCGGAGCCTGTCCGCAAAAAGAAGGGCTTCTTCAGCAGGTTAAAGGACGCCTTCAAATGAAAACGATACTGGCATCGATCCTGTTTTCCGTCGTCGCTGTTGCACAAACCCCCACTCCCGTCAAACTGTCTCCGGAAGAACGCGGCGACCTTTATATGGTGCGGAAGATGTACCGCGAAGCCATTGATGCGTACCGTTCCGCGGGACCGAATTCGGCGGTTCTGTGGAACAAGATCGGTATCGCTTACCACCAGTTGGGCGAACTGGAGGCGGCGAGGAGAAGCTACGGGAGGGCCGTAAAACTGGACAGAAAGTTTGCCGATGCGATCAATAACGAGGGAACGGTATTCTATGCGCAGAAGAAGTACCGCTCCGCAGTCGTGCGTTACAAGAAAGCATTGAGCATTTCGCCCGATTCCGCGTCGTTCTGGAGCAATCTCGGCACCGCGTATTACGCGCGGGGCAATTTCGAAGAGATGACAAAGGCCTATACTCGCGCGATTCAACTCGATCCCCAGGTTTTTGAAACCCATGGGAGCGCCGGCACTCGCGTCCAGGAACGTAGCGTCGAGGACAAAGCCCGGTTTCACTACGAGCTGGCCCGTATGTATGCCAACGCCGGGAACAACGAGTTGGCCCTTCAGTATCTGCGGAAGGCTCTCGAAGAGGGCTTCAAACAAAAAGAGAAGCTGCAAAGCAAAGAATTCGCGGCACTGCGCGAAACTCAGGAATTCAAGGACTTGATGGCTCTGGAACCGCGTGTTCTTTAGTCAGGGAGGGCGCAGGCGATCAACAGCTTGCAAGATACGTGGAAGAGGCCTTTTGGCCTGCGTTTTGCTTGCCCTTGCGGAAATCGCGTGTCACAAACAAACCGTTGGCCCGCCACCCCGTTACGCAGTCCTCCGTTTCGAGAACCTCTCCGGAGATCCGTCGCTCGATTGGACAGCCCGGGCCGCCAGCGAAATGCTTTCGATTTCGCTGACTGGTGCGTTGGACGGCCCGGTCCTGCCTTCCGTGGCACTGGCCAGGCTAACGCCGGCACTCGGACCGCGGCCTTCCGTTGTGCCTGGCATCTCAGGTGAGCGCCAGGAAGCGCTGCTGGCTGGCGCGACCCGGCTGATCTTTGGATACATAGAGCGTGGTTATGTGGAGCGTGCAGGTAGCCAGACCTTGATTACAGCGGTCGAGGACGATCTGGCCACCGGCAAATCACTGCGAACCGTGACTGCCGCCGACCTGTCTCCATTGGCCGCGCTGGATCGGATTGCGCGGCAATTTTCATCCCACCCAGGGCCGGCCCCGACTTCCAACGCAACAGCCTTACGTTTCTATTCGACCGCCCTCGAATCCCCGATTTCAGCGAGCATGGGCGATCTGGATGAGGCGACTCGAGCGGACCCTGACTTCGGCCCCGCATGGGTGGCGCTTGTAAACCTGGAACTGGCGCGCGGAGACCGCAGCGCGGCCGAAGCTGTAATGGATCGGGCCCGGCGGCAGAAGCTGGACGCACTATCGCTGGCCAGGCTGGACCTGGAACAGGCGAACCTGAGGCCAGACCAGCCAGCCAGGATCGAAGCACTGCGGAAAGTCGTGTCGCTGACGCCGGGCGATACCGGGCTCCTGCGTACTCTGGCGGAAGCGGAAATGGCGGCTGGCCGGTTTGAAGCGTCCGCGGCGGATTGGAAAAAGCTGGCGGCCGTGGCTCCGGACAATCCTTCCGTTTGGAACAGCGTCGGCTATGCGTTGTCTTATGCGGGCGATTTCAACGGCGCGATGGCGGCGTTTCGGGAGTACGCGCGGATGCGCCCCAAAGACGCCAATCCTCACGACTCGATGGGAGACCTGAACTATTCGTTCCGCAGGTTCAAGGAAGCGGCCGATAGTTACATGCAGGCCCACGACGCCCAGCCGGGCTTCGAGCAGTACGGCGATCTCTTCAAGGCGGCCTGGGCGAAATTCAATGCCGGGGATAAACCGGGCGCCGATGCGCTTTTCTCGCAGTTCCGTGCCGCGCGGGAGAAACTCGCTAATGGATTGATTCCCCTGATGGCGGCGGACTGGCTCTACCGCACGGGCCGCAAGCGCGAAGCGCTCGACTCTTTGCGGGGGACCGTTGCCACCACCGGATCGGAGACGATTCGCGCCAATGGTTACGCGCAGTTGACTATTTGGGAGTTGCTCGGGCACGATCGCGAACAAGCCGCTAAAGACTCCTTGTCCATCGGTCCCAGGCTCACGGATGCACCGATGCTGATTGCGCGCTTCGCCGCTCTTCCGTCCGTTTCGGCTGCCGAGTGGGAAACACGTGCCGATCGCCTGATCCCGCCTTCCGTGGGGACTTTGCGCCCGATGGCGCTCGCGTATGCTCTCATACTCGACGGCAAGCGCGAAGCTGCACTCCCGGTTTGGAAACAGATCGTGGAGCGGAACTCCGCAACGGACTTCTTCACTCGTGCGCTCTACGCGAGTCTCCAGGGCAAGCCCCAGGATCGCCCTTTGGTGCCCGACCCCGCAAATTTCAATCCATTCCTCGCGCTGCTTTGAGGTTATTTCCGCCCGCGATACTCAACCGCGATATTCCACAACAACCAGCGTCAGGTCGTCCGCCTGTTCGGCACCGGCGGTGAAATCGAGGACTGCTTTTTGTATTGCCGCGTGTAGTTCGGCACAAGTCGCGCCAGTTGCTTTCTTAACGGCCTCGCGCAGTCGCTTGCGTCCGAAAAACTCACCCGAGTCGTTCTGCGCCTCCGTGACGCCGTCGGTATACAAAACAATCCGATCGCCGGGCATAAGATCCCGCTGTTCCAGCAGGAAAGACGTTCCGGCCACCAGTCCCACCGGCAGGGAGGTCGCCTCCAGTTTCTCAATCTGCCCGGTCGTGCGAACCAGCAAAGGCGCGCAATGCCCGGCGTTCGCGTAAGTCAGGCGCCCCGCTGAATCGAGCTTCGAGTAAAACATCGTCGCGTACTTGCCGTGTTCGGCCCGGTCGCTCAGAAAGGTATTGATCCGAGCGAGAACTTCGGGAATGTCCGTGGTGCAGGATGCGCCCAGGAACGCGCCCTGCAGAAAGCTCGCGAGGAGCGCGGAACTGACACCTTTTCCCGATACATCGGCAACCACCAGGGACCACGTGTCGGGTCCGATAGCCACGACGTCGTAGTAATCGCCGCCCACCTGATGAGAAGACTCGCTCGATCCATAAACGACGAACCAACCTTCCTGCGGCAGAAAGCGCGGCGTCAGACTTTGCTGGATGCGCCTCGCCAGGTCGAGTTCTTCCTCGATGTGTTGTTTGGCCCGTTCCTCTTCGATCAGGCGGGCGTTTTCGAGAATGGTCGACGCTTCGATCGCCAGCGTCTGCAACAACTCGCGATTTCCTCCGGCCAGATCGACGGCTGTCACGCGCGAATCCATATAGAGGACGCCGGCGTTCGCCTTTGCCATCGAGAGCAACTGGGTCGCACCCGAACCGCTGAGGTTCACGTGTACGAGCGGAACGCAAACCACGCTGCGGAGTTCGAGGTCGGTAATCGTGTTGCCTGGCGATTGCTCGTCGAGAGCAGCCGGATCGAACGACATCGAAAACAGGTCCTTGCGGCTTTCGAGCGCCTGCTGGATCAAGCGGCGTGGGACGCGCAGTTCGTCCTGCGGAAGATCCCCGCCGCTCCCGGCTCGCGCGCCACGCACCTGCAACTCATGGGCTTCGTTGAACAGCAGCAGAAAACCGCGTTCCGCGCCGGTCACCGCGAGAGCGGCGTCCAGAACCGTGTTGAGAACGTCGTCCGTCGAGAAGGAACTCTGAAGCGATCTGCCCACCTCAAGAACGGCGCGGAGCTTTTCGAGATTCGCGCTGCCTGTGCGGCCCGTCGTATCCCCTGGGACAGGTTTGTTGAGGAGCCGCTGCAATTCCTCGCCGCTGCGCGTGAAATGAATCTGGTATCCGTCGGGGACGCCGAACTCGATGCGTTCGGAGCCCTCGAGCGTCCTCGATTTTGCCAGCCGCTGCCCGTTGACCCAGACGCCGTGCCTGCTGCCGAGATCTTCGAGGACGAATTGGCCATCGGTGTGCGCGATCTGCGCATGGTTGCGGGAAACGCGGCTATCGCGCAGGATCAGATTATTGTCTGGCGCACGGCCCATCCGGAAAGGGAAGGGGAACAATGGCACGCGGGTGCGGCGGCCATTCGGATCGATCACGACCAGGGCCGCGGCGGCCTCCGGGGCCGGGTTCATGGCCGCGGAGCGGCGCTGGCGGCGCGTTCCAGTTCCTGCGCGCGGAGAGTCTGGCAATGCGAACAGTAGCCGCCCACCTCGGTTCGCGCGAGCACGATCTGAAATCCGAAATGCGTTTCGATCTGCTTGCGCAGCCGTTGCAGGGGCTCTCCGAAGAACTCCTCCACTTTGCCGCAAGCGAGGCAGATGACGTGCGCGTGCTCCTGCTTGCGCCGCGTTTCGTAGTAATGCTGTTCGCCCGCCTGGTGCATGAGGTCCAGCTCGTCGACCAGGCCGCCTTCCTTGAGCAGCTTCAACGTCCGGTAGACGGTGACGCGGTTCAGCTTCGGGTCCTTCTCCTTCGCAAGCTGGAAGAGACGCTCGGCATCCAGATGCAGACCGGTCTTATCGATGAGATCGAGCAGGATCTTCCGCTGCCGTGTCAGCCGCACGCCGCGCTGGGAAAGAGTGTCCCGGGATGATTTGGAGGCGGGCATGAAAATACCAGTTTACCGTTGCCGGTAATCGCCACCGGCCCGGCTTACGGACCGCCGTCAGGGGCGCGGGAAGATCAGGACCTGATTCTGCGGCCGTCCGCCAGCCTCGTCATGGAACTGAGCAAGGTGGGCAATCCGTTTTTTGCGCGCCCACCGGTACAACTGATCACGTCGCCTGGTTTCACGAGATCGCGCGCCCAACCGTACGACTTGAGTTGGATCACGCTCATCATCTCGATGGTCCACTCTTCCACGTTTCCTTTATCGCTCTTCACCTCGAGATAGATAAAGGCATGGGGATTGCCCCACTCGAAACGCTTCACCACTCCGGTGACAGTGATGGGATTCGCCACGTCGAACATCGAGATGGAATGGTGCGCGAGCAAAGGCCCGGGGGTCGAAACCAATGCCAGCCCAAGCGCCGGAATGAGTACAATCGATCTCATTTGCCGAAACCTCTTCAATGGCATGCGCAACGGCATCTGGTTCGAATCATAGGCCTGCTAAACGCCCCTGTCAAGGCGAGGCCTGGTGGTGTCTTTGACATAGTACCCAAGGCCTGTCGCCGCCAAAGTGCGATAGGGTACAATCTACCATGCCTTCGGCGAGCTTGCCGTTGATTTGTTTTGGCATCCTGTTATCTCTGTCCTGCTCCAGCCTGGCTTTCCAGGCAACCATAACCCCCCGTGCGACCCGGCCATCCGCGGAACCGCAACCGGTCCTGCGCAGCGATTCTTCTCTGGTCGTAATCCCGACCCATGTAACAACGGCAGCCGGCTCCTCCGTCACCAGCCTGAGCAGAGAAAACTTCCGGGTGGTCGAAGATAACGTCGAACAGCCTATCGTGCATTTCGACAAGGACGATGCTCCGGTTTCCGTCGGACTGCTCTTCGACAAGAGCGGCAGCATGAAAGACAAAATGCAGAAGGCCGCCGAAGCCGTAACCGCATTCTTCAAGACAGCCAACTCCGAGGACGAATTTTTCCTCGTGGAATTCAGCGATCGGGCGAAAGTCGTTGTCCCCTTCACGCCCGATTCCGGCATCCTTTTCAACTGGATCGCCCGTACAAAGCCGTTCGGAATGACCTCCCTGCTTGATGCGATCCATCTCTCCCTGGCGCAAATGAAGAAGGCGCGGCATTTCCGCAAGGCGGTTGTGATCGTCTCCGATGGAGGCGATAACTGGAGCCGCCACAGCGCGCGCGAGGTCAGAAATGCCTTGCTGGAATCGGACGTTCAGCTATACGCGATGGGAATATTCGACCCCAACTATTCGAAGGAGCGCGAAGCCGAAACGCGTAACGGCCCGGCTCTCCTGGATGAGCTGGCGAGGCAGACCGGAGGCCGCAACTATCGTGTTGACGACCTCAACGATCTCCCTTCAATCAGCGCAAAGATCGGTAACGACCTTCGCAACGAGTACCTGCTCGGCTACTACACGGCAGCCACGCGGGACGGGAAGTATCATCGGGTCAAAGTCGATCTCTCGGTTCCCCACGATATGCCCGCCCTCAGGACGTATTACCGAAACGGTTATTACGCCCTTTCGCAATAGCTCTGGTTACCAGCGAAATCCGAAAGAGACCGGAAGATAATCGATGTGCGAATTGGTCATGAACGCGTGGTCCCACTTCGCCTCAGCGAAAAATTTTCCGTGTCCCCGGAATCCGAACGCGACACCGCCGCCAACATCGAAGCCCGGCTTGTTGACGGAATAAGATGAGAGAATCTCATTCGCACCGAATGCCACCGGGTAGAGACCGAAAAACGGATTATAGACGTTCGTGACTGCGACTACGGGTTGGGTGAACTCCTGATATACGTGGAACAATCCGCCCCCGCCCGTGAGGTAAAGATCTACGTGATGCTTCGGAGTCAGATGAACAACCGGATCCACTGTGGCGGAAAAAATGTGCACATCCCCGCCGGGAACGCCGATGTTCAACAGTGTCGAACCACTGATATCCATTGAACTGTAGGCAAGGTCGAGCTTGGCGCCCAGGTAGGGCGAGAAGTTGTAACCGACGCCCGCGCCAAGGTTCCATCCATTGGACAACTGAGTGGCCGTGCTGCCCACGGAGTTGGTGAAACCAGCGCCAATGTCGAAGGTAAACTTTGGCGTCTCCTGAGCGTTCGCCGAGACGAAGGTCAGAATGCCAATGCAAGATGCTAAAGCGAGACTCCTCATGATCGTTATGCTCCCAGTGTTTTTTCGAAGCAGTTGCTTCGGGAAAACGTGAGCAACGATCAATCCAAAGTACGAATTTTCTCGCTTGTAAAGTGCTTCAACTCACGAATGAGCGGAAGGCGGTTCGGCGTGATTCGCCCGAGCGGGATTGGCAGGCTTTGCAGGGACCTGTGTCTTTACCGGACTAATAAGAATGTGCGCATTACGGCCTTCCATACGCGCCGAACCATCGACGGCGCCATAAGCGGTCAGATCTTCCGCAAAGCGGTTCAGAAGCTTGCGGCCCAGATCCGTATGTGCGATTTCGCGCCCGCGGAACTGCACCACGGCCTTCACCCGGTTTCCCTCCTGGAGAAAACGGATGGCATGATTCTTCTTAAAGTCGTAGTCGTGGTCGTCGGTGTTCGGTCGGAACTTCAGTTCCTTGACCTGCACCACATGCTGCTTCTTCTTGGCCTCATGCGATTTCTTCTTCATCTCGTACTGGTAGTGGCCGTAGTCGATCGCCTTGGCGACTGGGGGCACCGCCGTAGGAGATACGACCACGAGATCGAGCCCAAGTTCCTGCGCCCTTCGAAGGGCGGCGGACGTCGGCATAATCTCGGCGGTCCCATCCGGGAACACCGCGCGGACTTCTCTGGCACGGATCGATTCGTTAACGTTTTCGCGGCGACTGGACTTGCGAGGCGGGAAATTGCGGCCTGGAATCATGCAGTTTGTAGACTATTCACCAACATACCTTAATTCTACCCGTAATTGGCGCAAAAGTCTACTCGTACTCACCGGCTGTACTCACCGGCGGGTAACGCCGGCGGTCTCCGCCGCCGGTCTCGTTCACACGCCTGAACGGTACTGCACCGGCGGCAGGGACCGCCGGCGTTACCTTGCGTCAACAGAATTCATCGCCCTGATTGGTCCACTTTTATGTCGGTTGCGAGGAGTACAAGGCCCTGGAGTTTCGCCTCAATCGCCTCTTTTGTGTATTCCGGGTCAACTTTCCAGACGATCCTCGGCTGCGTGCCTTTCGGGGAAGAAGCAGTCTGGGTCTGGGGTTGTAATGTAACTGCTGCGGCTAACAGCAACAGGAATGCAAGCCTCATGTGGGAGATTACACTCCGTCAGGCCGCCCTTTGCAACCCTCTCAGCGCAACCATATCGACCAGACCGTGTCGACCGTGGCGTGTGTGATGGACGACGCAAGCAATCGCCGTTCGGCGAGCCACGCGCGTCCATAAAACACCCCCGCAATGGCGGCGAGGATCACATACCGCCAGTTGAAATATGCCGCTCGCTTGTTGAAATGCGCCAGGCCGAATAGTATTGAGGTGATGCCCAGAGCGCGCCCGGGGCCAACGTGTCGTTCCAGCATATTCAGCATCAATCCCCGGAAGAACAGTTCTTCGGGCAGGGCAACGAAGAACAGCGTGAACAGCCAGCCTGCTCCGAAAGCGAACGGGCTCCCGGCGGTGCGGTGGAAGTGCAGGAAGCCAAGCGTGAACCCGAGCGCGATCGCGATCGGTGCGAAATAGAGAAACTCGCGCAACCCGATCGCGACATCGGAACGCCGTAAGCGGAAATCGAACCCGATGCCCTCGAGGGGACGCACTACGAGGTATCCATAAAGTCCTGCGTCGACGAACAGTAATTTCGGCATCCCTCCGAGCTCTGCAACCGGCCATGCACGATCGAAGAAATGGAGATCGACTGAAATGCCGAGGATCGCGAGCACGATCCAATCGCGCCAGCCGGGCATCGCTGGATCGGCGTGCCGCAACAGCAGTGCGATGGCGTAAATGACAGCCGTCATTCCGAGGAGCATGTCCCATCGAAACTGACCTTGCGGCAATGCGAAGACGAGATAAGGAATGCACAAAAAAACAGGTGCAACGGTCATCGCCACCGTGCTCTTCAGTTTGCCGCGCAGCCATCCGTCGAGCCCGAATCCGAATGCCCAGTATGGAGCGAGCAGTAATCCAAAGCTGACGGCTGTAAAAAAGCCGACCGTTACATTGAAGTGCCTGCCGATGAACCAGAACGAGGCGAGAAGTGCGATGAATCCCGCGGCGCCGCCTGCACACAACCTCACATTCACCGACCGGGGAAGATTCGAGGGATTCCCCACTCTAATTCCGAGCCGTGACCGTGAGGGAGCGGTAACGAAATGACCGGGACACCCCGCTAGACGGAATATTCCGGCGGCACAATTCCCTTGTTCCGCAGATACATTTCGGCGTAGCCGCGAGTGTGGGCCGTGTGGATCGAAGCCTGATAAATCAATTCCAGACCGCTCATGGCGGCGCCTCCGGCCCCGAAGTTTTTGGTCAGATCGGCCGCGGTCAGTTGCCCGACTACGCCGATGGCCCAATCGTACGCCGCCGTAAGATATTTCACCGTCGTCGCTTTGCTGGTGTCCCCTTTGGGAGCCGCCGGCGGCTTGCCCTTTCCGAGCTGGCCGAGAAAATACCCTTCGGCCTCGGCGAGATGCTGCAGTTCGGCGCCGAAGCTGCGAGCGTCCGCAAACGGTTTGTAATCGTAATTCGCCGGAGGCATGGCGTTGGCCACTTTCAGCGTAAAATCTTTCGACTTCTTCCAGTGATCGGTGAAGAGTTCGATTTCCTTATCCGCGGCGCTGGCTATGCCCGCTGTGGCGGCCGCGGCCGCGGCCATTACAGCCGAATTAAGTACCGTTCGACGATTCATACGTTTTCCTCAGCCAACTATTGTATGTGCTCAGTCGTCGTCCCTCACTAATCATCGTTGACGGCGATCAGATGCAGCGTATTCGCCTCCTCAGGTTCATCCGCTGTCTCAACCTTCTTCAGTTGGCGCTCGATCGCGCGCGTCCGGATCGCCGCATCATCCACTGTCTGCGTGGCTTGATCGAGCCGCTTGCGAATGGTCGCGAGCACCTGCGAATACTTGCCGAACTGCGACTTCACATCGCCGAGCAGTTTCCAGACCTCGCTCGAACGCTGCTGGATTGCCAGCGTCCGGAAACCCATCTGCAGGCTGTTCAGCAGCGCCGCGAAGGTGGTGGGGCCGGCGATCACGACGCGAAAATCGGCCTGCAGCGATTCGGCAAGGCCAGGCCTGCGCAGAGCCTCCGCGTAAAGGCCTTCGGTGGCGAGGAAGAGAATGCCGAAATCCGTGGTGCGTGGCGGGGCCAGATATTTTCCGCTGAACGCCTTCGCGCACGCCCGCACCACGGCTTCCAACTCGCGCGCGCTGGTTTCGACCGCTTCGGCATCGCCGCGCTCCGCTGCCATGGCCAGCCGCTGATACGTTTCCATCGGGAACTTGGCATCGACCGGAAGCCAGACGGTGTCAATGTCTTTGCCTGGCAGTTTGATGGCGAATTCAACGCGTTCGGCGGTGCCCGTAGTGGCGACGTCGCGCTCATATTGTTCGGGAGCGAGGATCTGGGCGAGAAGGTTTTCCAACTGGACTTCGCCCCAAGCGCCGCGCGTCGTCACGTTGCTGAGCACGCGCTTGAGATCGCCTACTCCCGAAGCGAGATTCTGCATTTCGCCCAAGCCTTTATGGACCTGCTCCAGCCGCTCACTCACCAGGCGGAACGACTCGCCTAGGCGTGTTTCCAGCGTCGTCTGCAACTTCTCATCGACTGTCTGGCGCATCTGCTCGAGCTTCGCGGCGTTGTCGGTCTGAAGCGAGAGCAGGCGCTGATCGACCACTCCGCGAATGACTTCAAGTTGCTTCTGTTGTTCCCGCTGCATTTCACCGGTAGCCGTGAGGAAGCGCGTCAGCAACTCGTTCGCTTCTTCGCGGGAACCGGAAAGCTGTTGCGTGACGGCGGTACGCAGCGATTCGGTGCGTTGTTCGGTCTGGCTGGCGAAGCGCTGGATGCTCGCAGCGATTTCCTCACGCAGCGCCCGGCTTTCCTCGCTCTGCCGCTGTTGCGCGCGCGCAAGGTCGTCGCGCAGGCGGGCTTCGAAAGAATCGTGAGAGCGAACGCGTGTGAGAAGGAGCAGGTTGAGAACAACAATTGCTGCGAGTACCGCAAAGAGAAAAGCAGAAAACATTTTTATTGTGCTCTGTTTTATTCTAACGCGCGGACGGCGTCCTCGATTTGCTTCGCCAGCGCGGCATAATCGTCGCCATCGGGGCGGAGCGCGGGTCCGAATCTCACTCGGGCTCGGCCTGGCGTAGCGAACTTTGCCGACTTGTGCAGCACGCGTTCGAGCCCCTCCAGGCGCACGGGGACAACGGGGAGATGCAGCCGCGCCGCCAGCATGCCCACGCCCGGCTGAAACGGTAGGATTTCGCCTGCGTCCGTTCTTTTTCCTTCGGGAAAGATGAGGATGCAGTTGCCATCCGCCGCGAGGCTGCCCGCATATTGCAACGCTCCGCGTGTGCCGGCTTCCCGTTGCGGCAACGGGAATGCGTTGAAGACCAGCGATGCCAGGAAATAATTCAGACCGTTCGAGAAACGTTTGTGAAACGGATAAGCCTCGGGATGAAAGTGAGCGTCGAAGAACTCCTTCGCCATGGCAGGAGCGACACGGTATCGCCACTTCGCCGGAAGGGCCCAGAGTATGGCAGGCACGTCGAAATGGCTCTGATGGTTTGACGCGAAGATGACCGGCGGCTCCAGACCCTGCAGGTTTTCCAGTCCTTCGACCTTGATCCAGGCGAACAGGCGAGCGAGCGGCAGGATCAAGCTGGGCAACGCGACTCGCCGCAGCCATCGCGCGGGGCCTGTGCGGTTCCACTCGGGGAATTCGAAAGTATCGTCAACAGCCGGCTGCACGCGCGCGAGATCGCCGACTGTTCGCGCGCCGGCGAACTGCGATTCGTCGATCGCGGCGCCGGTCCGCTGTTCGAGTTCCATCATCAACTGGATGCGGTCGAGAGAACTCAGCGCCAGGTCGTCGAGCGATGTATTGGAATCGACTTTCCGCCCGCTCGAGAATTTTCGGACGATGTCTGCGATCGTGTTATCGCCCGAAGGCTGCACGCCGTTCGCGGAGCGCCCTGCGTCATGGGCAATTTCGAGGCGCTTCAGTTTGTTCGTGCCCGACGTGCGGGGCAGCGCCGGTTGTGGCCACAGCGAGAAACTGCGAATGCGCTGGTAGGGCTCGAGGTGTTGGTTCGCTTCGCTGACGACCGCCTCACCGTTTGCGTCCGGCTCCAGCACGAGGACCGCGTGTACCTGCTCGCGCGCACCCTGTTTCGCCGCGACGACTGCCGATTCGCGCACGCCTTTGACCGTATTCAGAACCCGCTCCACGTCTTCAGGGAACACGTTCAGCCCATCCGGCGAAACGATCATCTCTTTCTTGCGGCCGAGAATCTTCAGGCGCTTGTCGGCATCCAGCTCGCCGATGTCGCCGGTGTGCAGCCAGCCTTCGGGGTCCCGAATGCTGCCTTCCCCGAAGTAGCCTGGCGTGATGTTTTCACCGCGCAGCAGCACCTCGCCGTCGGGCGCGATCTGGATTTCAACGCCCGAAATCGGTTTGCCGACCGTTCCTTTGCGCGAATCGAACGGCTGATTCAATGTGGCCACCGGAGCGGTCTCGGTAAGTCCGTAGCCCTGAATCACGACATAGCCGAGCTTGCCCCAGAACTCTTCGAGCGCGGGATCGAGAGGCGCCGCACCGACGACGACGCTCCAGAACTTCCAGCCGAAGCGCCGATGGACGCGCCGGTATTGCCACCATTTCCAATACCATTTTCCGTTACGCGCCGGGGCCTTGGCTTCCGGTACAGCCTGCACAATGTAATCGCGCAGCAATTCCAGCATTTGAGGCACGCAGACCAGTACGGAGATACGCCGGCGGCGAATCAGATGGGCCACATCGCGCGGACTGTAACCCGACATGAAGAACACTTCTCCCGCGATGATCGGCGGAATGAACGCGGCCATGGTCTGGCCGAACATGTGGCTGAGAGGGAGCAGATTCAGGAATCGGATGGGGGCGAATGGCCCCATGTATTTGCGGTATTTCGCGATGCCCTCGTCGATCGGTTTCAGATTCGCGAGGATGTTGCGGTGCGTGATGGTGACGCCTTTGGGATCGCCCGTCGCGCCGGAAGTGAAGAGAATCTCCGCGGTATCGTCGGGCGCGGCGGGAAGAAACGGGGTCGATTCAACCCCGCTGCCGATTACATCGCGGATGGGCCAGACAGGGCATGCAATTCCCGGCGGTGCTTTGACCGCTTCGCCGATCAACAACACCCGCGCGCTGACGATAGCGGCAATGCGTTCGACCACGCCGGCCGAGGAACGAAAATCGATCGGCACGGCGATCACGCCTTCGAGGAGGCATCCCCAAAGCGCGACTACCCATTCCGGGCGATTTTCGCTCCAGAAGAGTATCCGTTCGCCGCGTGCGATCCCCGACGCGCGCAGGCGATCCGCGAACGCGGCGGCGAACTTCCCGGCGGCTTCATACGTAAGGTGGCTTGTGGACAGTCCGCCTTCATATCGAAGGAACTCGCCGCGATTCCGGCGCCAGATCTCGAAAAATGCCGCGAGCGAGGGAGGAGAGCCGATCACCTGATAGATTCAAGCATACAGATCCGAATCTGTAGGGATCGACCAGGCATCTCATGCAGGTCAGTTCGCAAAAACTCCACGAAAGAGGAAATATTTCAATTATGTCAACAGCCGTAGACAGCGCAAACCTGATTCTGAAACTGTACGAACTCCGCCGCGAGGAAACGATGCGCCAGGCGCGCAATTTCGTGTTTACCTTCGATCCAAAATCGGCCCAGGAATACATGGCCGGGATGATGGGCGCGAACAGCGCTTACATCCGGATGGTAACGTCCTATTGGGAAATGGCTGCTTCATTCGTCGTGAATGGAGCAATCGATGCGACCATGTTCGACCAGGCAAATGGGGAACACGTTTTCGTATTTGCGAAATTTGAACCTATCCTCGCCGATCTTCGCGCCATGATGGGACCCAGCTTGTTTAAAAATCTGGAGCATGTTTGCCTTAATCCTCCGGTTGGAATCGAGAGGGTTCGGGCGGTGCAGGAGCGGTTGCGAGGCATGATTGCCGCGCGCGCGGCCGCGGCATCAAACTAACTCAACGAGCTTCCACCAGAGAGGGCTCCAGCTTCGCGGCGTTGCGCCGCAGGTGAATCATTGCAAACAACGCCGCGAAGCCTGCCAGAAATCCGATCGACGCGCCAAGGCCGAGCGTGCCGGGGCTCATCAACTTACCCTGCGCCCGCAGGATCGATGAAATCACCAGGTTCACCGTTATGGGGATAAACGCGGCGAGTAACGGCAGCCGCGGCCGATCGAGCGCGAAGAAACAGCGCGCAATCAGATCCAGCAACGCCCAACCGATCAGGCTGGGGGCGAACCCCATGAAGACGTCCGAAACCAGCCGCGTGGATTCGGCGGTGAAATTTCCGCGTTCGAAGAGCAGCGCAATCGCGGGCGTCCGCAGCAGAACACCGATCGCGCCGGAAGCCGCCGCGGCGACAGCCATCGCCACCACGCTGCGGTCGATCAGCCAGTAAGCTTTCGGCGTCTCATTCGTTCCCCGCAGACGCGCAATCTCAGGCACGAGCGTCGTCGCGACCGGATATACCAAATACGCAATCACAACACTCACGCAGCGCATGCAGTAATCGAACGCGGCCGCCATTCCCGGGCCGGCGTGTGTGGCAAAAGCGCGCGTGACCACGATGTTCCCCGCAATCAGACAGGCATAGGCGAGAAACATCCCCGGTTTCAAGAGAACGCTGCCGAGAGAAAGATTCAAGGCGGAACGCGGCGCGCGGCGCAGGTCGCGGCTGAACCACCACGTCAGGGCAAGCTGGAGAGCCGTGCCGGCCGTATAGCCAACCGCAAAGCCATTGACTCCCAATACTCTCCGAAGCAGCAGCGCCCCCGCGATGGTTCCTCCGTTCAGGCAGGTTTGGTAGAGACCCGGCACGAGGAACCGGCGCTCGGTGTACAACAGCGCGGAAAAAATGGCGGCACATCCCGCGAACAGGGTACCAGGCGCGAGCAACCGCAGGAGGAGCGCGGCTTGTGTGCGCTCAGGCTCGGCGAGGCCCGGGCCGAGAACCGCAATTAACTCAGGCGCCAGAAGGGCCGTAGCGGCGCTCACGGCCAGCAGGATCGCGGAAAACACGCGCGCCGATCGCGCAAACAAAGCGGCGCGCTCGCCGTCGTGCCGCAGCAGCAGCATCGGAACAAACGCGAACAGCATGGTGTTGACGATGACGGAGTTCAGGTTGTCGAGCGGCCCGATCGCGACAGCCAGCGCATCCGCGCGCGCGTGAGTGCCCAGCAGGTAAGCGGTGACCGCCACGCGGAAGAAGCCGGTGACATTACCGAGAAGGATACCTGCTCCTACGATCAGGCCGCCATGCACCAGCCTGCTTCGACGCAATGAACCGACCATCCGTTTGAATATGACGGCTGCACCCGCATTTTCGATACTGTGCGATTTATCCAATTTGGAGCGGGCATTTACGCCCGGCGGAATCAGCTTCTGGCAGCGGCCAGCGCGGCATCGTAGTTCGGATGCTGCGCCACCTGCTCGACGTATTCCACATACTTGATTTTGTCATCGGGGCCCACCACAAAAATCGCCCGGCTCAGAATACGCAGCTCCTTGATCAGCGTCCCATAAGACGTACCGAAAGATGCGTCTTTATGATCCGAAAGCATCTTCACTTTGTCGAGTGCGAAGGAATTGCAGAAGCGCTTCTGCGCGAAAGGCAGATCCATGCTCACGGTGTAGATATCCACGTCCGGCAGCTTGCCGGCCTCCTCGTTGAAGCGCTTGGTCTGCGCGTCGCAAACAGGAGTGTCGAGCGAAGGAACTACGCTGAAGATCCGCGTCTTGTGCCCGGTATCACTCAGGTGCACCGGCTTCAGTGCGTTGTCGAGAGCGGTAAAGTCGGGTGCTTTATCCCCCGCTTTCAGCTCCGGCCCGATCAGGGTCAGCGGGTTCCCATTCAACGTGGTTGCTCCTGCGCGCTCCATTGGATCTCCTTGTTTTTTTGTGGGGTAAAAACCTATCTTAGCAATCCGGCCAGATCTTGCTCCGTAACGGCTGGTGTATGGCAGGTGAAGTTTTCGCAAACGTATACAGTGGTGTTGTCTCCCCGCGAATTCATCGCCGCGACCGCCGGCTGATATCCCGCGATTTCCGGGCCGGCGTGCAGCAGGATTCGGTTCGGGTCGAAGTTTTTCCAGAGAAGACGCACGATGGGGCTGGATGCGCCGCCCGCTACTACAATCTCCCTCCGCGGGGCCAGATCGAATTCACATGCGGCCAGCATCTGGGGCAGTCCATGTGGTGCCGCGGTAAGTTTTCCGTGGAACGCCGCGATCGATTTGCGCGCGGACGATTCGAACTCCTGCCGCCCGGTGATTTGATGCAGCCGCAGCAGGTTGAGAAGCGCAACGGAGTTGCCGGAGGGCTCCGCGCCATCGTAATCGTCCTTGATCCGCATCAGGCGTGACGCGTCTTCGTGGGCGGAGGAGAAGAAGCCGCCCGCTTCGTCTTCCAGAACGTCGCGCTGCTTCCCGGTAATCGCGATTGCCGCTTCGAGATATCTGAATTCGAAAGTGGATTCGTAGAGATCGATCAATCCCTGGGCGAAGAAGGCATAATCGTCGAGCATTCCGTCAATGGCGGCCTCTCCTTCCCGGAATCGGCGCAGCAACGTTCCGTCTTCGCGCCGCAGATTCGCTAACAGAAAGTCCGCGGCCCGACGCGCGGCCTGCGCGTACTTCGGCGAGTCCAGAATCGCAGCAGCCTTTGCGAACGCAGAAATCATGAGGCCGTTCCATGCGGTCAGGATCTTGTCGTCGAGGTGGGGACGCGGCCGTTTGGCGCGTGCCTCGAATAAAACGCGTTCCGATTCCGCCAGATCGACGGGAATTTCAGTCAGAGGATGAGCCTGGAAAAGAATATTCTTCCCCGTGAACTCATGATGCGGATCGTTTGAAACATTACCCTCCGGTTCCATCCCGTAGCGGAATGCGAACCAGCGCGCCTGCTCCTCGCCGAGAAGATCGATTACTTCCTGCATCGACCAGATGTAAAAGGCTCCTTCGCTCTTTTCGTTTGGATGGTCGGGGTCGGCCGCGCTATCAGCGTCTTCCGCCGAATAGAAGCCGCCGCCCGGCGCGGTCATATCGCGCATCACATAATCGAGCGTGCGCCGGCCCGCGCTCGCGAGCGTCTCTTCCCGCGTGATCTGGAACGCTTCGAGATAGGAGACCATCAGCTGCGCCTGATCGTAGAGCATCTTCTCGAAGTGCGGCACGAACCAGTATTCATCTACCGAATAGCGGTGAAATCCGCCGCCGAGCTGATCGTGCATACCGCCTTTTTCCATCGCGAGCAAGGTCTCGACCACCATGTCGCGAGCCTCGTCGCGGCCCGTTCTCTTCCAGTAGCGGAGCAGAAAATTGTGTACCGAAGGCCGCGGGAATTTTGGCGCCGAACCGAATCCGCCCAGTGTCGAATCGAAGGAGCGCCGGAACTGGTTGAACGCGATATCCGCTACCGAAGCGTCGATGCGATCCGAGCCGGTATTCCCGGCGCTCGCTTGCAAGCGCAGTTGCTCCATGATGCCGGCGCTCGATTCCAGAATCTTCGGACGGTCGATTTGCCATGCCTGCGCAATACGTTCCAGAATGAGCGGAAATCCGGCGCGCCCGTAGCGGTTATCCGGCGGAAAATACGTTCCGCCCACAAAGGGCTTCAAATCCGGCGTGAGCCATACGGACATCGGCCAGCCTCCGCCGCCCGTGGTCGCCTGCACGTAATTCATGTAAATGCGGTCGATGTCCGGCCGCTCCTCGCGGTCCACCTTAATCGGGACAAACCAGCGGTTCACCAACTCCGCGATGGCGTCGTTTTCGAACGACTCACGCTCCATCACATGGCACCAGTGGCAAGTCGAATACCCGATTGAGAGGAAAATGGGTTTGTCTTCGCGGCGTGCTTTTTCGAACGCTTCCTCGCCCCACGGATACCAATCGACGGGATTGTGCGCGTGCTGCAGAAGATAGGGACTTTTCTCTTGAATCAGGCGATTGGCGTGCATAGTCTCAATTACAAGGAGAACACGGCGAATGACCGAACAACCGGCTCTGGATCGCAAGACGAGAATCGAGCACGACAGCATGGGAGCGATGGCGGTTCCGGCAGATGTGTTGTATGGAGCCCAAACGGCCCGAGCCGTTGAGAATTTCCCCATTAGTGGAATGCGGTTGCAGCATCCGTTGATCCGGGCGTTGGGGATCGTCAAGGCTGCGGCAGCGCATGTGAACGGCATCCACGACTGGGTCGATCTC
>JBEKTF010000012.1:0-48112 GCA_049516355.1 Bryobacteraceae bacterium
TTGCCGAGGACACAGGTTTAATCGCCCGCGTGGGAGCCTGGGTTCTGCGTGAAGCGTGCGCCCAGATGGTACGCTGGCGGGCATCCGGACACATGGGCCTTCGCGTCAGCGTGAACGTCTCCACTCTTCAGCTGATGAAATCCGATTTCGCCGATGGCGTGAAGGCGATCCTTCTGCGCACGGGGCTTGACCCCGATGCCCTGAGCCTGGAGATAACGGAAACCGCAATGATGCGTACGTGGGATCAGTCGCGGTCGCAAATGGAGCAACTGAGGGCGCTCGGTATCAACATCGCACTCGACGATTTCGGCACCGGGTATTCGACGTTGAACTCGCTCCAGTTGCTGCCGCTCGATTACATCAAGATCGACCGCTCCTTCACCGAACGGATTGGCGATAAGGCGGACGGGTTGGTGGTTATTCGGGCAATTGTCGACCTGGCTCACAAACTGGGTTTCGAAGTTATCGCCGAAGGTGTCGAAACGCCCGAGCAGTTGGCCGGCCTGACGTCGATCGGATGCGATCTGCTGCAGGGATTTCTGCTGGGCCCGCCTCTTTCGGCCGACGAAGCTGGACGATTGCTTGCGTCGACCTCGAACCTCACAGACGCGGAAGAATCGCTACGGTCCCTTGCCCGATGGACTAGTCCTGCAATCGGACAGGGAGCCCTGGGCGACTGACTTCTGACTTTCAGCGGTATATCTGAAAGCATGAGGTACGAGCACGGCGGCAAAATCATTCTGGTCCGACACGGCGAGACGGAAGCCAATCGCCTGAGGCGCTTCGCTGAGTCGGATGAAATTCCGCTGACGGACACCGGGCGTGTGCAGGCACATCAACTTGCTCTTCGCCTCGCTCGCGAGTTCCGCCCCGCTGTCCTGCTCTCGAGCGGCTTTTTACGCGCCAGGGAGACCAGCGAAATCATCGCACGCTCGCTCAATCTCAAAACGGAAGTGATCGCGGGAATCCACGAACGCGATTTCGGTTGCCTCAAAGGCCATCCCTATGAGCGGATGGGAGAGCAGATGTCCGTCGACTCCCGGTACGATCCGTTCAAAGCCTGGATGTGGACACCGGAAGGCGGTGAAAGCCAGGAAGGCGTCCGGCTGCGCGCGGGCTCGGTGCTGGATACTTTGCGTGTCCGGTATGCGAGGCAGCATGTGGTGGTGGTTTGTCACGGCGCCGTGATTCAGGCGGTATGCGCGCATATAACGGGCGCATGGAACGAGGCATATGTGCCGCCGAACTGCGGGATCGTGGTGCTTGACCATACGGCTCAGGGGTGGGGTCAGCCGGTCATATCGGGCGAATGGGAGCGCACCTGAGCTCCCAAGCCTGAGTTTCATCGCTATAGAGCCCGCAAAGGGCCGGTCGCGGTCTTCAATTCTCGAAGGCAACAGCGTGGTTCCCGCCGCGGCGCAGGCTCCGTTTTGCGGGCCGTCACTTAGTCGGGTCCCGATTGCTAAAATATAATTTCCATTCCTTCCAGGCGCTCGCAGTCCAATCTATTGAACGTGCAAAATAGTTTCGGCGAAATCGTAGTTCGCGGCGCGCGCCTGCATAATCTCAAGAACCTCACCCTCTCGATCCCCCATAACAAGCTCACCGTGATCACGGGCGTATCGGGTTCCGGTAAATCTTCTCTTGCCTTCGATACGATCTACGCGGAAGGCCAGCGGCGCTACGTGGAATCCCTTTCGGCTTACGCGCGGCAATTCCTCGAGCGCATGGAAAAGCCGGCGGTTGACGAGATTGACGGCATCGCGCCGGCCATCGCCATTCGCCAGAAGAACTCCACGCGCAACCCGCGCTCGACCGTAGCCACCTCGACCGAGATCTACGACTTCATGCGCCTTCTCTGGGCGCGCGCCGGGCGGACTTACTGCCCTGTCTGCGGCCGCCGCGTCGAGAAAGATACCGTCGATCAGGTCGCGCAGCGGATGCTCGCCGAGCCCGAAGGCGAGCGCTTCTTCGTGCTGTTCCCGGTGAAACATGAGGCAGGCCAGATCCCTAAGATCGTGCTGGCCGAACTCCGCTCGCGAGGCTTCAACCGGCTCTGGCAGAACGGCGCGGTTTTCGAATTCTCCACGCCCGAATCGCTGCTCGACATCGATTGGGAACAACCCGTATACGTCCTCGCCGACCGGATTGCGATCGCGCCCGATCTTCACCAGCGCATTGTCGACACGGTTGAAGTCTGTTATCGCGAATCGGGCGACGCCATCTTCCACAACTCGCGCACCGGCGAACGCCACATGTTCAGCGAACGATTCATGTGCAAGGTCGACAACCTGGAATTCCGCGAGCCTGAGCCCATCCTTTTCAGCTTCAACAGCCCGGCCGGCGCATGTCCCCGATGCCAGGGTTTCGGCAACACCATCGACTACGCGTCGGATCTGATCGTCCCCAATCGCGGCCTGTCAATAAATGAGGGCGCCATCGAGCCGTGGACCAAACCCAAGGGTAGGGAATGGCTGGCTGACTTCCGCGCGTTGGCGAAAGGGCGCGTTCGTTTCGATATTCCGTTCTGCGATTTGACTGAAGACGAGCAGCGGCTCGTGCTGGAAGGCGATAAGACAATTGACGGCGTCCGGCAGTTTTTCAGCTTTCTTGAAACGAAAAAATACAAACTGCACGTGCGCGTTTTCCTGAGCCGTTACCGCGGCTACGCGCGATGTCCCGATTGCGGCGGATCCCGGCTGCGCAAAGAGGCCCTGAACGCCCGTGTGGGCGGCAAAACCATCGCGGACGCCGTGCACATGAATATCGCCGAAGCAGCCCGATTTTTCTCCCATCTGGAGTTAACAGCCGAAGAAGCGGGCATCGCGGGGAAGATACTTGTTGAGATACAACAACGCCTCAAGTTCCTGAACGACGTCGGGCTGGAGTATCTCACTCTGGATCGCCTTTCTTCCACGCTTTCGGGAGGTGAAGCGCAGCGCATTCAGCTTGCTACTTGTCTCGGCTCGCGACTGGTGGGCGCATGTTACGTTCTTGACGAGCCATCCATCGGCCTGCATAGCCGCGATACAGCGCGCCTGGTTCGCATCCTCGCCGAACTACGCGATCTCGGCAATACGATCATCGTCGTCGAACACGATCCGGACGTGATGAGATCCGCGGATCATATTGTCGATCTCGGGCCCGGCGCCGGTGAACACGGCGGCAACATCGTTTTCGAAGGCAGTTTTCCCGCTTTGATTGCGGATACCAACGGCTCGCTCACCGGCCATTACCTGCGCCGCGAAATGGAAGTGTCCCGCCGCAAACACCGTCGTGACGTCAATCCACGAAAGACAATCCGTTTCTTCGGCGCGCGTCTCCATAATTTGAAAGGCGTCGACGTCACCATTCCACTCGGGCTCCTGACCGTAGTTACCGGTGTTTCAGGGTCCGGTAAGTCGACGCTTGTGCATGACATCATTTACCGTTCTCTGCAGGCGAGGCTGCATCACCGTGACGCGGCAGACACGAATGATACGGATGAAATGGATGCGGGGGACGGAACTCCCACCCTCACCTGTAATCGTGTGGAAGGTGCCGACGCCATTCACGAAGTCGTGATGGTCGATCAGGCGCCGATCGGCCGCACGCCCCGTTCCAATCCCGTCACTTACATCAAAGCCTTCGATATCGTTCGGGGTCTATTCGCGGCTACACCGGCGGCTGAAAAGCGCGGTTACTCGGCCGGTCATTTTTCCTTCAACGTTCCCGGCGGGCGTTGTGAAGTCTGTCAGGGGGATGGCACGGTAACGGTCGAAATGCAGTTCCTCGCCGACGTGGAACTGATATGCGACGAATGCAAAGGGACACGTTTCAAGAGCGCCATTCGGGATATCAAATACAAAGGGCTGAACATCCACGAAGTACTGCAACTCACCGTGCAGGAAGCGCTCGGGTTCTTCCATGACACACCTCGTCTGGTGAGTCGTTTAAAGCTGTTGGATGAGGTCGGCCTTGGCTACTTGCGGCTGGGACAATCGGCGACTACACTCTCGGGGGGAGAAGCGCAACGCGTCAAACTCGCCGCGCATCTCGCGCAATCGAATAACAACGGCACACTCTTTATCTGCGATGAGCCTACGACTGGACTTCACTTCGACGACATCAAGAAGCTGCTCGCTGCGTTTGAAAGGCTAATCGACAACGGCGGATCGCTGCTCGTCATCGAGCACAACCTCGATGTAATCAATGCCGCCGACTGGATCATCGACATGGGGCCGGAGGGCGGGGAAGGCGGCGGCCGAATTGTGGCCGAAGGCACGCCCGATCAGATCGCGGCCACCGGCAATTCGTACACCGGCCGTTTTCTGCGTCAACAGAGCGGGTCCTTCAATGCGCAGTGACCTGGCTGTCGCATGGGTACGGATGCTGGTTGCGATACCTGGCCGTCCAACGGCTCAGTCGCGACACATCTGCAGCTGCGTGTACATCGCGCGCGCCATTTTTCTCCAGCGCTTTGAGCGCGCCGGGTTCCGTCATCTCACTTACATGCGCTGAAACCACAACGCCCTTTTCGTGCACCGCCTCTGCATAAAGTGGCGCTTCTTCGTGAGACTGGCCCATGTTGCTGACCATTGTCATCATCGACATCAGGAACCCGACGATCGCGCAGGCCGCGACAAGTGTCAGGATTGTGCTGCCGGCGAGAAACGGCTTGACGCCCGGAGCCGATAGCATCAAGCCGCCCAGCAGAAGCCCAAGCACGATGCCCCGCACCGCACCCGCTCCTGCAGCCGCGGCATTGCTTCTTTTCGACCGCTCCACCTTCTTCAGTTCATGCTGGTCCGGAACTGCGGGCACGATGCTGATCTCTTTTTTCGCAATACCCATCACCTCGAACTCATGGACCACATGTTCGGCTTCCGCCACGGTAGGCAGTACTCCAATGACTGTTCGCATTACAACCCCCGCAGCGGGGAAAGCACGTCCCCTGCCGGTGGGGCGGGGGACAGAAAAGTGTTTATCTTGCAAGCACTTCCGCTTTTCAGCGTCAAAATCAACGCGCGGATTTTGGGCGAAACCGCGGAGAAGGCTGCGCGAAATCGCGCTGTGTGCGGCCTTAAGCTCGCGGGAGCGCTTGTGCCGTCTGAATCCCCGCAACGCGCACGGACCGGGCCAGCCCCAGCATCTTCAGCAGCCAAATCGTCATCCAGGTCATGTCGATCTCATACCAGGCGAGTCCATGCCTGGCCGATGTCGGATGCGCGTGATGGTTATTGTGCCAGCCTTCGCCGAAGGTCAACAATGCAACGAGCACGTTGTTGCGCGAGCTATCGCCCGTGGCAAACCGGCGCCCACCCCAGAAATGCGTCAACGAATTCACCATCCAGGTAGCATGCAGCCCCATGGTTACACGGAAAAACACGCCCCAAAGCAGGAATGGCAAACCGCCAAAAGTCAGCAACAGGACCGACAAAACGACCAGCGGCACGTAGTTGTATTTTGACAGCCAGACCATGAACCGGTCCTTGCAAAGGTCCGGTGCGTAATGGGAACACATGGTGGTATCGGCGTTCGTCGCATCGCCCACCAGCATCCAGATAATGTGTGACCACCACTTCCCGTCGCGCGGTGTGTGCGGATCGCCCGTTTTGTCCGAGAACCGATGGTGGATGCGATGTGTCGCCACCCAGGAGATCGGACCACCCTCCAGAGCCAGCGTTCCGCAGATCGCGAGAAAGTACTCGATCCACTTCGCCGGTTGGTAGGAACGATGTGTCAGCAGACGGTGGTATCCCATGCCGATCCCCAGGCTCAAAGTAATCCAGTAGAGGACAAGCGCGGTAAAAAATGCCGGCCAGCTAAAGAAAAAAAGGGCGGTAATCGCCCCGATGTGGAATATGCCGAACGCGGTCAGTGAGACCCAGTTAATGCCGTCTCTTTTGATCAACGGCGGCGCATTGGTATTCATTGTGCTTCTTTTCTGAATAAAAAAAGGGGGCAATTTCCGCCCCCGATTTGTCTGAGTTATTACCAGCGCCTGTTCTTGCCGCCGCCACCACCACCGCTGTTGCCGCGGTATCCACCGCCCCCGCGGTCTTCCTTCGGCCTGGCTTCATTCACATTGAGCGCTCTGCCATCAAGTTCGTGGCCATTGAGCGAAGAAATCGCCTTCACGCCCTCGCTGTCATTCCCCATTTCGACGAATGCAAAGCCTCTGGCCTGGCCGGAATCGCGGTCGGTTACGACGTTCACACGGTCAACCGTGCCGTACGCCTCAAACAGGGATCGAAGCCCGTCTTCAGTAGCGCCGAAGCTCAGGTTTCCTACAAATATATTTTTCATTTAATCTTCTTTCTGGAATTTGCAGAGCAACGAATCGGGAAGCAGGCCAGGACGGTTGTTGCCGGACTATGCGAGGAGCCTAATTAGCGGACTGTCAAACTACATCCATTATGATCGCACGAAATGGCCTCACGATTCAAGGCGTTCGCGTTTGCGGACGTTTTGGAGCACGGCGCGGCAGCAAATGCGGCGTTCGCAATCCAATCGAAAGATAATTAAAATCTCACAATTTCCTGACTTTTTTTGTAACGGTTCCTTATGCCTCAGGCAGTAACTTCGAACTGGAAACACCTGGTAAACAGCCTGGTAAGTGCCGGGCTTCTACCACGAGCCAATCAAAGGAAGGGAGATTATGAAAACGTTAGCAGTCGGTTTGTTCGTCGCAGCAGCCACAGTCGCTATTTCGCAGGCGGGGACGGTGGACGGTAATTCCGGTCTGACCAAAAATGAAGTGAAAGAGTTGACCAGGAGCGCGAGCACGCCGGAACAGCATTTGCAACTGGCCGGATACTATCGCTCACAGTACAACACCTTCATGGATGAGTCGAGAACTTACGCCGCGATGGCCGACGAATATTACAGAAACCCCGGCAGCCATCCGATACCGAAGTTCCCCACGTACGGGGACCACTGCCGCTCTCTGTCGAGGCAATACCTGAAGGACGCGAACAAGGCTGAGGCATTAGCCCGCGTTCATGAGCAGATGGCCGCGGCCGCAGCCAGGTAACGGACATCAGGCGCGGTCCACCCGGCGGAAGACTCCGTGCAGAAATGCCGGGTGGGCCGGGCCGTTTCCGGGCGTGCTGTGAGAATCTCAAGAAATGACAGCAAGCCCGTTGACTTATTCCCCGGTTCGTGACCGCCTGTTGGGTTGTTGGCGGTTGATTTCCTACCAGTCGCAGAGTGCCTCGGGTGAAGTGAGTTTCCCGCTTGGTCAAGACCCCCTCGGGCAGCTTGCATACGATGCTTCCGGGCGTATGTCGGCGCACCTGATGCGGCGCAACCCTCAGCCCTTCGACAACAAAAACCTGTTCGCCGCTCAATCCGCCGAGAAGTCGCGCGCCTGGAGCGGGTACATGGGTTATTGGGGGACCTTCACCGTGGATGAGGCCGCCCACACCGTCAATCATCTCGTGGAGGGCTCCTGGTTCCCCAACATGGTCGGCACCATCCAGGCGCGCGAGTATCAGTTCGACGGCGACTTGTTGAAGCTTTCGGCCACCACCGAAGCCTGGAGCGCCCGCCTGGTCTGGCAAAAAATCTGACTCCGGGCAACCCCGTTAGTTCAGAGGCTTCAGCTCGGGTTTATCGCCGGACGGCAGCGGATAGCGGTCGATATCCAGCATCATCGAAACGAAGCAGTAATAGCCCATCACGCCGGTCAGATCGACGGCGCCGCGCTCGCCGAACTTATCCACCACGGCCTTGAAGTTGGCATCGCTCACCTGTTTGGTCTTGAGCAGGTCTTGCGCGAAGTTGTAAACTGCTTCTTCATCCGGTTGCATGGAGGCCGGCCGCTTACCAGCTGCGACCGCGTCGATGATCGCCGGGTTGAGACCGGCCTTCAGCGCGTTCTTGTGGTGTGACGACCACTCATATTGCGCATTCCAGAACCGCGCCGTCATGAGAATCGCGAATTCGTTCAACCGGTTCGGAAGCGACGAATGGAATCGCAGCTGAGCGCCCAGCTTCTGCGCCAGATCGCCCATTTCCGGGCTGCGGAGTGTCACATTGAAAGGCCCGTTCATGCCCCCGCGTTCGCCCGCGAACAGATGCTCCACCATTGTCTTCTGTTCAGGTGTCAGTTGATCGTAAGTGAGCGGCTTGAAGCGGTCGCCCCGAAGGTTGAGATCGTGTGGAACCGGAGCCTGCGCGAGGGCAAGGCTCGCGGCAACGATACTGGTGCAAATTACCTGTAGGCGCATTGTATTCTCCGGCTAACCATGCTAACTCATCCGGACCATGGCCGAAAGGGTTAGAATCACAGGCGTGACACGACACCTGATGCTTTGCGCGATCGCCTGCGGATTGATCGTTCCGCTACTGCCTGCCCAGCCCCAACCCAACGCCGCAGGCAGCGTTCGCCGGATCGATCCCGCTCTGGATAACCTGATCTCTCCCAGCGCCAAAGTGGAAAAAGTCGCGGGCAATTTCGCCTTTACCGAAGGACCGCTATGGGTTCGCCGGGACGGCTCTCTGCTCTTCAGCGATCTTCCGAATAACGCCATCATGCAGTGGACTCAGGATGGGAAGGTCAGGGTTTTTCGCAAGCCCGTATTTCCCGGGCTATATCCGGAGGGCGCATTGATCGGCTCCAACGGTCTGACCCTCGACCCCGAGGGGCTGCTGATCGCGGCCGAACACGGCAATCGCCGGATCACACGCACCGAAGTCGTGCGCAATCGCGAGCCCGTGTACGATGGCCCGGTCACCATCCTCGCCGACCGCTACGAGGGCAAGCGGCTCAACAGTCCCAACGACGTCATCAGCAAGCGAAACGGGGATATTTACTTCACCGATCCGACAGGGCTCTACCGCGCGTATCCCCAAGGCGCGGCGAGCCCTCCCAAACAGGAGCTCGATTTCAACGGTCTCTACCGCATCACCACCGCGGGGAAACTCGAACTGCTTGCCAAAGACATCCCTTATCCCAATGGACTCGCCTTCTCGCCGGATGAGAAGAAGCTTTACGTGTCGAATAGCCGTCCCGAGAAAAAGTGGATGGTCTACGACGTGAAGGCCGACGGCTCCATTGCCAACGGCAAGGTGTTTTTGGATATGACCAAAGAGCCCGGCGAAGGGGTGCCGGACGGAATGAAAGTCGACGAGGAAGGCAACCTTTACGCGACTGGCCCGGGAGGGATTCTGGTCGTCTCACCCAAGGGGAAGCATCTCGGAACCATCGAACTCCCGGAGATTCCTTCGAACTGCGCCTTTGGCGATGCCGACGGCCAGACCCTCTTCATCACAGCCCGTACCAGCGTTTACCGAATTCGGCTGAAAGTACCGGGCAGACTGCCCTGACAGCCTGTCCTGACAGCCTAGGGAACCGCTACTCCTTCGGCTTGGTACCGTACTCCGCGAGGTGATGCTCGGTGACTTCCTTGTTGTTGTCTTCGCACGAGAACTCCATAACCTCGGAGCCTGGTTTCATCAGTACGTAGGTTCTCGTATTTTTGATCGGCGCCGTGTAGAGATTCGGGTCTTCGACCGTGATTTCCGTGTTCAAATGGGTGAAATCGGGGCGAGACATACGCTCCGTCATATGCATGGCGGTAGTGGTCACATGTGGCGCCACGCGCGGATCGTCTTTGATATCGAGCCCGGTATCAAGCCAGGTCTGCCCGTTGAACCCGATCGTATCGATCACCATCACGTCGCCTTCCCAATGGCCCACCGAGTGCCCAAACCACGTGGGTTCCACGTTCTTCGGCTGCGGACGTCCATCGGTCGGAATGATCTTGAAGTTGTTATTCTGCTCGAAAAACATCCCCAGTGCTTCAGTGCTGTGCACGATCTGATTGGGATACAGGCCATTCCACGACCGCAGGTATCCCCACGGAAGGCACACCGCCGTGTGGTCGAACTTCAACTTCTGATTGTTTGCCGCTAATCCCGCAGCCGTGTAGGGAAGCGGACCCGACGAGATCGACTTGCATCCGACGCTTCCCACCGCGCAGACGTTTGAGCTCACGGCAAAATCCGAGACGCGCGGATGGTCCCAGACGCCGCTGAAGTCTGGTTTTCCGTTGGCTAATCTCGGCACGGGCTGCGATTGCCGGGGGTCGACGGGCGCAGCTTTTGCGGCATTCTGTGCGGCAGCGGGCGTCGGCGCCGCGCTGAGGCCAACCAGCACACCCGCCGTCAAAACCAGCGAACTCCAGGATGGAAATGTCACGTTGAAAATCTCCTTTGTTGCTTATTATTTATCCAGGACGCCACCACGAGTTTACTGCCTCACGCGGCTAATCACAAGAGCCGGCAAAAACCCTGGAGAATCGCCGATTTTTGCCGACATGAGAAAGAACATGATCGCAATCATCGGGATTATAGTGGTCTTCGGGGCGGTCGTCGCCGGTTATCTGATGGAAAAGGGCAACATGCTCGTGCTGCTCCAGCCGGCGGAACTCGTGATCATCGGCGGCGCGGCCCTCGGAACCATTCTGATCGCGAATCCGCTCCACATCCTCAAGAGTATTATCGGCGGGATAACCGAAGTTATCAAGGGATCGAAGTATACCTCGCAACGCTATCTCGATTCGCTCAAGATGCTTTACGATTTGCTCAACGGCGCCCGCCGCGGCGGCCTCGCAGCGATTGAAAACGACTTCGAGCAACCCGAGAACAGCAAGATCTTCTCGGCTTATCCGGCGATTGCAAAATCTCCGCACGTTCTGCATTTCATCTGCGACACACTCCGCACTGCCTCGATCGGCACGATCGAGCCTTTCGATCTGGATCAGATGATGGAGCTGGACATGGACGTCCACCACCACGAAACCTCCCTTCCGATCACCGCATTGAGCACGACAGCCGATTCCCTCCCCGGGCTCGGTATCGTGGCCGCCGTTCTCGGCGTAGTCGTTACCATGGGTGCGCTCGGCGGACCGCCCGAAGAGATCGGGCACAAGGTAGCGGCGGCGCTCGTCGGAACATTCCTGGGTATCCTGCTTTGCTATGGTCTTCTGGGACCGATCGCCTCGCACATGGCCAAACTGGCCGACGACGAGAAGTCCTACTTCAATGTGCTCCGCGTGTGTATTACATCGTTCGTCAAGGGCAACCCGCCGATCCTTGCCGTTGAGATGGCTCGCCGCGCAGTGCCCGGGCGCGTGAGACCCACCTACCACGCCCTCGAAAGCCTCTGCCGGGCCAAAGATAGCCAGGCTGTCGCAGCATAATACGCCGACGCTATGGCACAAGCTCGCCCCATCATCGTTATCAAAAAACAAGTCGCTCATGGAGGCGCCCACGGAGGTGCGTGGAAGGTGGCGTACGCCGATTTCGTGACGGCCATGATGGCGCTTTTTATCGTTCTGTGGCTGCTCAACAGCAGCGCCCAGGTCAAGGAAGCCATTGGCGGATATTTTAAAGACCCCAACGGAGTCTCAAAAAAAGTGGGCACCGGTCAGACCGGGTCCGGCGAAGACTTTGCTCTGACCAAAGACAATATGAGCAAGCTCAAGGAGGAACTCCAGAAGTCCGTCCGCAAAATGAATAACTTCGACAAACTGAAGAACCAGATCCAAATGACTGTTACAGGCGAAGGCTTGCGCATTGAACTTCTCGAGAACGAAAAAGGTACCTTTTTCCCCAGCGGCGCCACGGAGCCTGCGGAGGAAGGGAAACAGATTCTGGCGTCGCTCGCACAGCAGCTGAAGGATCTTCCCAATACGATCTCGATCGAAGGGCACACCGACTCCAAACCGTTTTCCACGACGGGAAACTACACAAACTGGGAACTCTCCGCCGATCGCGCCAATGCCGCCCGGCGAATGTTACAGGCATACGGAATCGGGCCAAAGCAGGTGACCCAGGTGCGGGGCTATGCGGATCAGCGCCTGCGAAATCCGCGCGAACCGGAGGACCCGGCAAACCGGCGTATTTCGCTGATTGTGCAATATATAGTCAAACCCGACGAAGAGCCCGAAGCGGCTAAGAAGAACGATCCCGCCATGAAAAAACGGTAAGTTTCCAGCCCGCGTCGAGTTTATAACTTTCCAATATCCGCCTAAGACTTCTTTTAGACTTTTCGGAATAATCTCAAATTGGCGGTGCCCCACGTCGTACATTCGCCGGAAGCAAGAACTCTGAATGTTCTTATCTTAAAGGAGAACGTACATGAAATCGAAATCAGTCAAAATGGTGCTGTTAGCAGCCTCTATCCTGGTCAGCCCCGCGCTCACTTTCGCTGGAGGGCAACCCAACAAGGTCTACACTCCGGGCAAAAATGAGGCGCAGGACCGTGCCGGGATCGCGCGCGCTGTAAACTAGGGAAAAGGTGCGGAGATGACTCGCAGCGATGTGGTTCTCCGCGGTAATGCCTATCGTGCGCAAACCGCGGAAGACAGCCAGGCGCTCCGGGACAAGTCCGGCGCTGTGGGGCCAAACTGGAACGACGCCGCCTTTCACAAGTAATCCACATCCCGTTACCGCTCCCTTGCGGTCACGGCTCGGAATTAATGCGAACCTACTGAGATGGAATGCCGCGACTGTCAAGGAGCGGTAACGGCATCGTAGCTACAGCGCGCTAGTCTTTCTTGCGGTCGAGCCCTAACATCGCTTGCGCGATTCCGTTGACCGCCTGCTCTTCACTGCTGCGGCTGGCTTGGCCGTGTGGGAGCGCCGCGAGGTCGAGGTGAACCAGTTCGTGAACTACCGTCAACTCCATGTCGTCCAGCATCTCGCGAAACGGCAGCCGGTAATCGGACGGGTCCAACACCCAGATCACGGCGCTCTTTTTGCTTTTGTCCCAACGTATCCCGCCCATTGTTTTGGGCGGCAGATCACTCTGGCGGGTCATGACCACTGAGATTCGCCAGCCTTCCAGTTTGAGTCGCGGCTGCCAGACGACGAGTCTGCCATCGAGGAACTGCTGCGCGCGTTGACTCGATTCGCCTGGGGTTGGCGTTTCAGCGACGCTATGCGAAGGCGCTGTCTGCGCAAACGCCGAAACGGAAGCGCACAACACAAACAGATACCCGATCCTCGCGATCCTGCTATCGGCCATTAACTCTCCAACTCCCGCTCAGTACCGGTCGGAAGGCGTAGTTGAAGTATAAGGACGGGATATAAAGAACCGCAAATCGAAAGGCGTGATATCAGGCATAAACGATTCCTTTTGATGCAACTAATTGATATCAGGACACATGCGGTATTTGAGGGCCGTGAACAAAGATAAGGATAATCCTGGACTAAACTCGTGCGGTTGCCCGTTCCGAGGGCTTGCCGACTTCGGCTTCTTCCCGGAGGCGAACAGGTATAGACTCTATGGTGGTCTGAAAAGGCCAATAGAAATTCGGCGAGGGAGCTTGAAATGCAACGTTCTCATCGATACCGGGCCCGAAAAAGCGCGGCAATTTTCTTCTTCGTATCGGCATCGGTTTTCGCGTTCCAAACCGTGGGCGGCTACCATCTGCTCAGGAAAATCCCGCTTCCGGCGGCGGAGGGCGGCGGCGAATACTTCGACTACATTACTTTCGATGCCAAGGCGCGGCGTGTCTATCTGTCGCATGGTACGGAGATCGAAATACTGGATGCCGACCATGGAACGGTAGTGGGCACGATTGCCGGTTTCAAGCGCGATCATGGCGTTGCCCTGATACCGGAGCTGGGGCGAGGTTTCGTCAGCGACGGGGCCGCCGCGCAAGCGGTCATTTTCGATCTGAAAACGCTGAAGACCATCGGGCAGGTGAAAGTCGACGAGGACGCAGACTCCATCCTCTACGATCCCGCGTCAAAACACGTTTTCGTCTTTAGCGGGCAAGCCAACAGCGCCATCGTGATCGACCCCGTGAAAGAAACGGTAATCGCCAGGCTATCGTTAGGTGGCGCGCCCGAGCAGGCCGTTGCCGATGGCAAGGGAATGATCTACAACAACCTCGAAAACAAGGACGAGATCATCGCTCTTGATTCACGCTCGCTTGAGATCAAAGCCCGATGGCCGGTGGTGCCCGGCGGGCGTCCGGTTTCGATCGCGATGGATCGGCAGCATCGGCGCCTGTTCATTGGCGGCCGCGATCCCCAATCGCTGGTGGTTATGGATGCGGACAACGGAAAAATCGTGGCTGGCCCGTTCCCCATCGGCGCCCGGGTGGACACCAACGTTTACGATCCGGCAACCGGTATGGTGGCCAGTTCGACCGGAGATGGCGCGATCCACATATTCCACGAAGACTCTCCCGACAAGCTCAGTGTGGTTGAGACCGTGAAGACCGAGTTCGGAGCCAAAACGATGGCCCTCGATCCCAAAACACATAATCTATACGTGGATACGTCGGACTTTCAAACGCCGGAAGCGGCCGGTGGAAAACAGCCACAGCCCCGGGCCATGCCGGGAACGTTCCGTTTGTTGATTTACGGCCGGATAAGTTGACGACGGGCGACTTTTGCGAAAGAGATCTACTTCTTCTCTCCCTCAGGGCTATCCCCGGCCCCAGGGGCCGACCCGCCCAGGAAAAGCCTCTTCCCGCTCGGAAGCGTGATGTTTTTGCCGACCGCCCTGTTCGACTTGTCTTTGGCCTGATAACCATCAACCAGAATCTCGGTTCCCACCGGAAGGGAATCCCTCGTGAAGCCGAGTCTGTACAGAGAGTTCGGGCTGCCGCCTTCGATCATCCAGGGAACCACATTGCCGGCCTCATCTTTCACGTCAATGTAGATCCAGGAGTGCGGATTGGTCACTTCCCATTTCGTGACCGTGCCCCGCAGCTTGATCGGCTTGTTCGAATCGAATTCCGCCGCAAAAGCGTGATGCGCCCACACCGGCGCGGCGGACAGAAACAGGCCAACACCGGCAAACATAACCAATAGTTTCGTTCTCATCTGCTACCTCTTTCGCTCTGGTCTTTCCTGTTTTCGCTCTGTGCTACTTTGCCGACTTCTTAGCCGCCGCATCTTCCTCGGCCACGCGAGCTCCACGCAGTATGTCCGCCAACGCATAATTCCCCTCGTGACAGGCGAACTCGTATAGTTGTCCCGGAATCTTCGTGATGGGCATCTCGCCCGACCATGGTTTGGTCCACATCCCCGGATCTTCCACTGTGAACTGGTACAGGATCGTGTCCGCGTCAGCGCGCGTGAAGCGTTCGATCACGTGCAGGTTCTGCGCTCCGGGGAAAGGATTCTGGTCGGTGAAATTGGTCGTATCGACCACCAGCGTGTTGCCCTCCCAATGTCCGACCGAGTCGCCCATCCACTGGCGGATGTTTTTGGAGATATGCGGACGCCCGTCCGTGGGAATCATCCGCACGTCATGGATCATTTCCGTCTCAATGGCCACGTATCCGGGGCTCTGGAAAATCGCCAGATTGCTGTTGTAGGCCGTGGGAAGCAGCGGTGGACCCACATTCGCCCGCGCCAGGCAACGCGCACCCAGCGGCTGGTTCTCCGGCCCGTCGAATTCATGCCCCTTGTTCTTCGCGGCACGCTCAGCGACTCTCTTTCGAGCCTCCGGCGTCAGCGGTGGAATGGTGCCTTCCGGCCCCACAATCAGCGAAGTTCGGCGATTCCACACGAGCTTGGTCTGGCCCCGGTCCAATGCGTACTGGCTGAAATCGTAATGGACGTCCTCTGCGGTTCCCGGCTGGGTCGGGCGGCCTTCCTCCTCATTGTTCTCCACGCGCGCATGTTCCTTCTTCTGGTTCTCGGCCAGTTCCGTTTCCGTAAAGAATTCTTTGCCCGTCAGCTCTTTGGGTCGTTCGAGCGGCGTGGCGGTGTTGTTGGTCCAGACTCCTTGCAGATCGGGCTGGCCGTCCGGCGTGCGCGGCGGAGTCCAGGCCTTCTTCGCCGGAGCCGCCTTCGCAGCGGGCGATTGGGCGGCGGGTGATTGCGCGAAAACCGGCGCCCCGCCGATGGCTACCAGCGCGGCAATGAAAGCGAAAGGTCGATAATGCATTGTTCCTCCCGAAATGATCCTATAACTTTTTTCCGCCGTTTGCTCGCCCTACTTCGCGGGCTTCTTGCGCAGCGGCCCGTAGATGATCTCCTCGGCGAACTCCACACACTTGTATTCGAGCAACCGGTCGTTCTTCTCCACGTGCCGATAGAGCGGCATGCTGATCTTCCAGGGCCGCGAAAATACCTTCGGATCCTCGATCGTAGCTTCGTAGTTGAGCGTGTCCGCGCTGCGGGGCGTATAGCGCTCCACCACATGCAGGGCGTCGCTATGGTAATTGCCGGCATGGTCGAACCACGTGGTGTCCATCAGGCTGGTCACGTCGACCACGAGCGTTTCGCCCTCCCAGTGCCCGTTGGACCACCCCATCCAGCTATCGGCGGGGGCCTTCGTCGGCGCTTCCATATTGATTTCGCGGACAGCGCCCGTATATTCATACGAAAACAAAATCTTTTTCTGCGACTGAACGATCTGGAATGGATAAGGGAGATACGTCGCGCGCGGCACGCCCGGCAGATAGCACTTGACCTCCGGGTCGAGCTTCACCCAGTCGGCTTGATTCGCCTTCTTTTTGGCCAGCGCCGCGGGCAGATACGGGATCTCATCGCCTTCCACTACGCTCAGCCCCGGCGGTCTTGCGAAGACGGCCCCGAGCGAGGATACCGGTCCGGCCGCGGCGGCGTGGCCCTCGAGGTCCCAATCCGCCGTGTTCATCGCCTGCCAGATCCCGTTCAAGTTGGGTTTCCCGTCCACGGTCCGCGGCGCTTTGTAAGTCTGGGCCTGACTCGCGGCAGGCATCGCAGCCAGCCAGAGCAGGGCACTAATCGTTGTATTTCGCATTATGGCGATAATCACGGTTGATCCTACATGCGAGCCGCTTCGATGTCAATCGGCGCTTACTTACGGCGCTTACTCACTTCGAAGCCTGCGTCAACTTGAGTTTCGCCGCCTGAGCGCATTCCCCCGCGACCGTAAAATACCGCGCCACCGCCTCTTTCCCCACTTCGAACGGATGCGGTTCGCCGGGCTTGCGCGCGGCCAGCAACTTGATTTTCGTAACCGCGTTATCGAATTCCGAGTGGTTCGACATCAGGATGGTCGCGCCCGAAGCCGCTGCTGCGGCAGCCATCTTGCTCTGGGACTTGATATAGGTGTCGAAGTTCGCCGCCGTACTGGGGAAATTGAATGCCGTCCCGCCCGAGTATGCGACGTTGAGCGGCTTGCCATTGTCTTTCACCGTGAACAACATCGACAGGGTGCCCGGCGTATGGCCCGGCGTAGTGACGATGGTCACCGTCGTGTCTCCAAGCGTGATCTTCTGGCCGTCATCTGCGACGATATCGCGCTTCGGCTTTCCTTCCGGATATCCATTGACGGACCTTTCGATGGAAGCCCAATCGGGTCCGCCCATGACGATGTGGGAGCCGAAACGGTCCTGCATCAGCTTCGCTCCGCCCACATGATCGGCATGAGCGTGGCTGATGATGACGTACTTGACCGTTGCCGGATCGAGGCCGAGCTTCTTCAATCCACCGACGATCTCTTCCTCGGAGTTATACGTGAACAGCGTATCGATCAGGATGATCCCCTCGCTGGTCTTCAACGCCCAGGAACTGTGGATCTTCGAGCCGACGAAGTAGAGGTTATCGAAGACCTTGGCTGGCTCGATGAACCACGTCTCCCGAGCGGGCGCGGGCCCAGGCGCCACGTCCCGCAGCGTACTCGGAACCGCTACCGGCGCAACGCACAAACGCGCCAGGATACCGGTAAAGTCGAATCCGGCAGCGTTTCTGGCTGCGATCAAATGGGCGTCGATCGCGTCCTGGCTACTTTGCGCAAACGCGCAGCTGATAACAGAGACGAATATCGTGCAGGCGTGGATTGCGTAATTCTTCATCGCTGGACCTCCTCGGGGCTTCCTGGATCTTATAGCAAAACGATGGCTCCGCAAGCGACGCAGAAGCATCGCTTGACGCTGGGGCCGTGAAATTGTTCGCAACCTCTGTAACGGTCTCTCAAACCATTTCGCCGCGGGCATTGCTAGCATGGCTTTGTGAGCCGTCTCTGGTGAGTAACTGGATTGACATCTCGGTCCCGGTGCGCAACGGGATGGTGCACTGGCCCGGCGACCCGCCCTTTCATATCGAGCGCGCGCACGATCAGGAGAAAGGCGACGCTGCCACGGTTTCACAGATGACCCTGGGAGTCCACACGGGCACTCACATGGATGCGCCTTTGCATTTCATCCGCAATGGCCGGACGATTGACGAGATGCCTCTCGACGCCACCGTCGGCCGCGCGCGCGTCGTTCAAATCGACGACCCAAAATCGATCAAGCGCGAAGAACTCCTCGCGCAAGCGATCTCCGCGGGCGAGCGCATTTTATTCAAGACGGCGAATTCCGCGAAAGCGTGGTCGAGCGACAAGTTCGAAGAAGACTTCGTCTTCATCGCGCAGGACGCGGCCCGCTATCTCGCCGAGCGCGGCGTTTTGTGCGTCGGCGTCGATTACCTTTCAGTCGGCGGATTCCATGAGGACGGGCCCGAAACACACCATGCGCTGCTCGAAGCGGGCGTCTGGATTATCGAAGGGCTGGACCTCAAAGCCATCGAACCGGGCGAATATGATATGGCCTGTTTGCCGCTCAAACTGATCGGTGCGGAAGGCGCGCCCGCGCGAGCCATCCTCAGGCGCGTTTTGTGATAACAGACCGCGCATGAAGGCCGCCGCCGTATTTCCCGCTAAAAAATCGCTTGAAGTGGTGAGCGACTTTCCGGAGCCGAAGCTGGCCGGCCCCACCAGCGTGAAGGTTCGCGTCCTGAACGTAGGCGTATGCGGCACGGACCGCGAAATCGCATCATTCCAATACGGGTTTCCGCTGCCGACAGGCTCCCCCTACCTGGTCATCGGACACGAGTGCCTGGGGGAGGTGGTTGAAACCGGATCGGAGGTGCGGGATTTCAAGCCGGGCGATCTGGTCATCCCGATGGTAAGGCGTCCCTGCGATCATCCCGAATGCATCGCATGCCGGGCCGGGAGACAGGACTTCTGTTACACCGGCGATTACCGCGAGCGCGGCATCAAGCAGATGCATGGTTTCCTCACCGAGACCATCGTCGATGAAGCCCGCTACATGAATCCCGTACCGAAGGCGATTCGAGATGTCGCGGTGCTGGTCGAACCTCTGACGATCGCGGAGAAGGGGCTCATTCAGGTAGCGCAGATTCAGAAGCGTCTGCCCTGGGGAGTGAACACGCCGGACCACACGCACCAGGCAGTCGTGCTCGGCGCGGGGCCGGTGGGGCTGCTGGGCGCAATGGCTCTTCGGCACGCCAGGTTCGCGGTTACGGTCTACTCGCGAAGCCGCGAGCCGGACCCCTCGGCGGATATCGTGAAAGCGATCGGTGGCAAATACATCTCATCGCAGGATCGATCGATTGAACAGATGGCCGCCGAAGCAGGCAACATCGACCTGGTCTATGAAGCCACCGGCGTATCGAAGCTCGCATTCGACGTTCTCGGCGTGCTCGCCACGAATGGCATCTTTGTTTTGGCGGGCGTGCCGGGCGAGCACGGACCGGTCGGCATCGACACTGATAAAATCATGCGCAATCTCGTGTTGAAGAACCAATGCCTGGTGGGTACGGTGAACGCGGGCAAGGACGCTTTTGAGAACGCCGTCGCCGATCTGACTGCGTTCCATGCCGCATGGCCCGAAGCGGTCAAGAACCTGATCACGGGACGGTTTCCGCTGGAGCGGTTCGCCGAACCGATCCACGATCAGAGCGGGATCAAGAACATCGTCGAGGTCTCGTCTTGAACAGGGCCCAGGGACCCAACCCCGAGCGCGCGCGGCTGGCCGAAGACGCCCGCCGCGAAAAGAATTGGAAACGCTGGGGGCCCTATCTCTCGGAGCGCCAATGGGGCACCGTTCGGGAAGACTATTCGGCCACGGGCGAGTGCTGGAGCTATTTTCCCCACGAGCACGCCCGCAGCCGCGCCTACCGCTGGGGCGAAGACGGACTGCTCGGAATCTGCGACCGCGAGGGCCGTTTGTGTTTTGCCCTGGCGTTGTGGAATGGCCAGGATCCGATCCTGAAAGAACGCCTTTTCGGTCTCACCGGCGAGCAGGGAAATCACGGCGAAGATGTCAAAGAGTACTACTTCTACCCCGACTCCTCGCCGACGCACTCCTACATGAAAGGGGTTTACAAGTATCCGCAGCAGGCTTTCCCATACACGAAGTTGCTGGAAGAGAACCGCCGGCGCACCAATCGCGAGCGCGAATACGAGCTCCTCGATACCGGCGCCTTCAACGACAGCCGTTACTTCGATGTGTCCGTGGAGTATGCGAAAGTTGCTCCCGACGATATTCTGATCCGGATTCGCATCGATAACCGCGGTCCCGAGCCCTGGACGCTGCACATCCTGCCGACGCTCTGGTTTCGCAACGTATGGTCGTGGGGCAGGACCGGCGAAGGCTACTGGCCGGCGCCCGCGATCAGGCAAATCGACGACACTCACCTCTCCTGCGAACAGGCGAGTCTGGGCAAGTTCCAGTTCGAAGCCATCACAGAACCTCAGCAATTTCTTTTCACCGGAAACGAGACGAATTCGGAGAGGCTGTTCGGCGTTCCGAACGCGGCGCCCTACGTGAAAGACGCATTCGACCGTTTCGTTGTGCACGGCGAGCCGGAAGCGATCAACCCGCAACAGGTTGGGACCAAAGCCGCGGCATATTACCGCGAAGAGATTGCCTCGGGAAAAGGGATCGAACTCCGGTTCCGGTTGAACGCGGACAATCAGGGCGGGGAAGTCGACTTCGATCACGTTTTCGCCGAGCGCATTCGGGAGACGAATTTTTATTACGGAATCGAAGAGAGCGCTCCCGCCGCGCTTCAAGTCGTGCGCCAGGCCCTCGCGGGTTTGTTGTGGTCGAAGCAGTTCTATCACTTCGCGGTGCTCCAATGGCTCGAGGGCGATCCGGCTTATCCCGAGCCTCCCGCCAGCCGCTGGGAGGGCCGTAACTGCGAATGGAAGCATCTTTACAATCGCGATGTCGTTTCGATGCCCGACAACTGGGAATTCCCCTGGTATGCATCCTGGGATCTTGCGTTCCACATGATTCCGTTTGCCGAAATCGATCCCGATTTCGCGAAGGAGCAACTGGTTCTGTTGCTGCGTGAATGGTACACACATCCCAACGGCCAGCTTCCCGCTTACGAGTTCGCATTTGCGGACGTGAATCCACCCGTGCATGCCTGGGCAGCCTGGCGCGTCTACAAGATCTCCGCGCCTCGCGGCAAACGCGACCGCGCCTTTCTCGAGAAGGTCTTTCAAAAATCCCTTATCAATTTCACCTGGTGGGTCAACCGCAAAGACATCGCAGGCAAACAGGTTTTCTCGGGCGGCTTTCTCGGTCTGGATAATGTCGGCATTTTCGATCGATCGAAGCCTTTGCCCAACGGCAGCGTTCTCGAGCAAGCCGACGGGTCCGCGTGGATGGCCTTTTACTGCACGACGATGCTGGCGATCGCTCTGGAGCTGGCGAGCGAGGATCCCGCGTATGAAGACGTCGCCTCAAAATTCTTCGAGCATTTTGTCGCGATCGCGGACGCGATGAACACCCTGGGCGGCTCCGGTCTCTGGAACGAAGAAGATGGTTTTTACTACGACCAGGTGCGCACAAACGGGGGTAACACCATCCCCGTGAAGGTGCGCTCGGCGGTCGGGCTGATTCCCCTGATCGCGGTCACGATTCTCCAGCAGGAAGTGATCGAACGCTTGCCCGGCTTTAACAGACGGATGCAATGGTTCCTGAATAACCGTCAGGATCTCTATCACCAGATTTCGATGATGGAAGTGCACAAGGACGGCGAGCACCATTATCGGCTGCTTGCGATTCCCACGCGCGCGCGTCTGCTGCGCGTGCTGAATCGGCTGCTCGATGAACGCGAGTTTCTCTCGCCTTTCGGGATACGCTCGCTTTCGGCGGTTTATGGAGAGCATCCCTATCAATTGCATCTGGACGGCGAAGAATACGGCATCAGCTACGATCCGGGAGAATCGACAACGGGGATTTTCGGCGGTAACTCCAACTGGCGCGGACCAATCTGGTTCCCGCTCAACTATCTGTTCATAGAATCCCTGGAGCGCTATCACCACTTTTACGGCGACGAGCTGACTGTCGAATGTCCCACCGGCTCCGGTAAGTTTATGAACTTGCTGGAGGTCTCGCGCGAGCTCAATCGGCGGCTCTGTAAGCTTTTCCTGCCCGATTCCAACGGGTGGGCGCCGTGGCAGGGTGATGACCAGATTTATGTCAACGATCCGCACTGGCGCGGTCTCACGCATTTCAACGAATATTTCCATGCCGAGACCGGGCGCGGCTGCGGCGCTTGCCATCAAACCGGCTGGACGGCGCTGATCGCGCGTTGCCTGAGAGATGAATTGTCCGCGGAGAGCGCCACGAACTTACGTGCCCGGAAGTGAGACGGGCCGAACTCGCCGGGCGGAGCGGATGTTCACTTCGCGGATGTTCACTTCAAATAGGTTTTCAAAGCGTCGATCAAGTCCTCGGCTGCCTTGGTTTGTTCCTCCCCCGGATCGTGCTTCTGGTCGAGGACATGAAAACGGATATGACCCTCAATGACCTCCGCCATCAATGAATCCAGAGCTCCCCGGCACACCGAAATGGCATGCAGCGTCTCGGAGCATTCCGATTCTTCTTCCAGCGCGCGGACAACCACATCCACCTGACCCCGGATTCGGCGGGCGCGATTCAATAATCTCTTCTTCTCTTCGACTGTATGGGCCATGAATTTTTTCTTTACGACAACCGTAAAAAATAACTTTACAAGTATACCCCCCGGGGTTTATTATGCAATTGTGCGCGGCAATGGTATGAAACAAACTGCTCGCCTGAAGCAATTCCCAATTTCCCCGAAAGGAGGCAAGGTCCAATGCGTATGAAGACGACCCATGCAATTCGCGTGGCCATGAAGACTGTCGACCGGCTTCTGAATGCGAATCTGCCGATGATGAACATCTGGCTGAGCTCGTCCGCTGTTTCGACGCATAAAGAAACGCGATGACCGAAGCAACAGAGCCTCCTGGCCTATGGGGACAGGAATCGGGCAGAGTCCGTTTCCCGGGAACTGCCCCGTTCCTGTCCGGCAGCGAATACTAACGCAGATTCGCAAACCAGTAAGGAACCCAGGCCGCAGCCAGCACCACATCGGTAAGGTATGCGCGCCGATTTTGCGGCTCGCGCCACGCGTGATACGCGGACACCAGCCCGAAGGCGCCGAACACGAAAACCGAAACCACGAACCAGTAGTAAAACGGCGGGAAAACCACGAAAGGCAATCGCCCGCCCGACACCCGGGCAATCGCCATGACCCCTAAAGTGACGGCAATAAGAACGCGAAATACGATACGAGCCGCAGGTCGACTTCCCATAGTTCGACTTCCAGCTTAACCGGGACCTTCCGCCGGTTGATAGCTGTGGAGTGGGAAAATCGTCTTTCGTAGATGCTTTTGCTTTTAACAATCGCGATCCTGCTGTCTGGCTCTGCCGCAAGCGCTCAGGAAACACCGACGCACGAACAGGGACAGCCCTTCCGCCTGGAACCTGGCGATTTTCGTTGGGTCCCGTTTACGGTCCGGCAAACACCGGTTGAAGTGGACTGTGATTTTGAAGTGATCGAGGGCAATCCAAGCGTCCATGTGGAACTGCTGCCCATGAGCGAATTCCGTTTGTTCGATCGCGGCCTCGATCACGAGACCCTGGTCGTCACCCCGGATGGCCGGAGCGGCGTTTTCCGCCGGATCATCGATACGAGCGGCCAGTATGCCGTCGTCGTGGTGAATGGGAAGCGCGCCCCGCCCGCCACCGTATCGCTGCAGGTGCGTACGAAAGTCAATCCGGCTGCTTCGGACATAGCGCGAACGCTTTCGCCCCGGCGGCGGCTCACCGTGATTCTGATCAGTTTCGCTTTCTTCTTCGTGACGGTGACGTGGTCGGCCCGAAAGCTGATCCGTCGAATGCGATCCTTTGGACATTAGCCAAACGTTGCTCTTGTGTGTGACGGGTGATAGGCTTGGGCGGCCATGATAACGCCCCAGTCCGGCCGCCGTCTCGTGTCACTGTTTGTTCTCGTGGCAACAATAGCAACAATGGCAACGATAGCGACGATAGCTGCTGCCCAGACTAACGCCACTGACTGGGATACCGTCAAGGCGCTCGCGGCGGGGACCCAGGTTCGGATCGGCGCCGGTTCCCGGACCGTTACCGGCAAGATCGACCGGACCTCCGACGACGTTGTGGTGGTGACCTCCGGAAAAAGCTAGGAGATGTTCGACCGGCAGCAGGTATCGGTCGTATCGGTAAAGAAACCAGGCCACCGCACGAGGAACGCGCTGATCGGTCTGGCGGCGGGTGCGGGTATCGGGCTCGGGATCGGCATCGCCACCCGAGCCAAGCCTGGCCAGTTGAAGATAGTTTCAAATGGCGCGGTTGTGGCGGGAGTTACGGCGGCGGGGGCGCTCGCGGGAACCATTGTGGGAATCGCGATCCCTACCTCCGGCTGGCGCGAAATCTATCGGAAATAGTCAGGACTCGCCGCGATGCTCGTACCAGCCGATGAGCCCCTGGCACAGGCGGAATCCGCCGATCATAGTGAGCTTGACGCCGATCACATAGCCCCAGATCCATGCGAGGTCCAGCATGAAGTCGTGAACCGCGAACGCCACCCCGCACAGCAGCGCCAGCGAGCCCCAAAGCGCTTGACGCTTCGCATATTGTAAGCCGGCGTATTTGCCCCGGACAGCCGGGTTATAGATCACCTGCAGTGGTTCTTTGGACTTGCCTTCATGGTCGTAGATTTCGCCGCAGAGGGCCGAATGACGAGCAACCACCTCGGTCGCGAAACCGACGGCTTCGGGGAGATCGTCGCAAAGTGCGAGGGAAGGGCATTCGCCCGAACCGAACGGCCGGCCTTCGGCATCACGCGCCACATGCGTACGGGCGTCGAAGACAGAGACGGCGTATTGACCCGGGCGGACCAGTTCGGTCCAGTGCGCCGGGTTCCGGGCGGGATCGTAGGTTCGGGTCCAGATCATTCGGCGTCTATTCTCATTTTAATCTCTCGTCGCTCCCGGTTCCGCTTCTTCTGGACCGATCCGGAACCCATAGTGGGGTGGGTCCCCGGACCCGCGGCCGACGCCCCGTCGGCCTTTCCCGGATGAACCGCAATGCGGCCGCAGCTGGTTCCAGATTTATGTCATATCTACCATCCGGTCGCAAAAAATACTATCGTGGTTTCTTCACCGGAGACTCACGATGTCACATGCAGTTCGAGCGGGATATGTTCTTGCAGCCGGAGCGGTTGCCATCGCTCTGTCGGGAGCCGCGGCGCAGGCTCAGCAGACCCGATACCCCAAACCAACCGAACTCCCCAATCCGTATCGCCTCGTCGAGGGCTGGCCGACTCTTCCCGCCGGCATGAACGGAGGTCGCTGGGGCGAGGTCATCAGGGTGCATGTCCATAGCGACGGCAACATCTGGGTCTTTCATCGGTGCTTCAACACGGTGCCTCCCGGCCACGCCACCTGCATCGGGCGGGGTGATTCCAACCCGCCGATTTTGGAATTCGATCCCTCCGGCAAGCTTCTGAAGAGCTTTGGCGTGGGACTGTTCGCCTATCCTCACGCCTTCACCATCGATGGGGATGGCAACTTGTGGACCAGCGACGTAAACGATGAGGCGACAGTGCTCGGCATGTCGGCCAAAAACGCGGACGGCGTGGTCAGGGGCCAGGAAGTCCTCAAATTGAGTCCAGCCGGCAAAGTGCTGATGATGATCGGCAAGGAGGGCGTTTCCGGGAATGGTCCGGATACCTTCGATCGGCCGACCGGCGTTGCCGTTGCGCCGAATGGCGACGTCTTCGTGACGGATGGACATGCGCCCAACGCGCACAACTCTGCCCGCGTCGTGAAATTTTCGAAAGACGGCCGGTTCATCAAGACATGGGGACACAAAGGATCGGCGCCCGGCGATTTCGACGAGCCCCACGACATCTTCATCGGCGGTTCGCAAGGTCGTGTATATGTGGCCGACCGCGGGAACAGCCGGATCCAGGTCTTCGATCGGGACGGCAACTTCATCGCCGCGTGGAAACAATTCGGTCAGCCGAGCTCCGTGTTTGTGGGCAAAGACGACACCATTTATGTGGGAGCCTCATTCCCCGACCCGGCGGCCAAAAAAGGCGCGCTGCGGGGCATCGTGGTCGGCAACGCCAAAGACGGCTCGCTCAAGGCCTTCATTCCCGACCCCGCCGACCCCGACAAGCTGGATGTCGGAACAACGGCGTCAGGCATTGCGGCGGATGACGCGGGCGCCATCTACGCGGCGGACGTCGCCGCACACAATCTGAGGAAGTACGTCAAAGCTAAATTTTGACGAGATTCTTCCCTGTATAGAGCACTTTCGCAAACTCTGTAGAGGGACAGATGTGGGGCAGATTGGCAATCTGCGGCCGATTGTGAATCGGCCTCCTGGATCGTGCTGCGCACGGGCCAATTGGATTGACATCCCGCCCCACGTGTTTGGTGTTTGTCGGTCGCGCCACGGTAACTGCGAAAATGCTCTAGACACACCCGTTTTTGTTTTGGTGGGGCAGGCGGTGTCGCCTGCCATCCTTAAGATTGCCGCATTTCCATGCGAATGAAGCTCATCTATTCCCCACGTGGTTTCTTCCGCGAGCGCGCCAGGCAGCCGTCCGAATGCATTCGTTCAAAACCGGTCGAATCATCGAACGTGAAGGAACTTCGGAGACACGACGCTGGTCGGCAAACCGCCGAATGCCTGTGCGCTCGCGTGGGCCAGCACCAGAAGCAAGCGTAGCGCGTTTTCCGTCAAGTTGACGTGACCCGGACTTCACAGGAGCAATATCCTATACGCCATTATCGGCGGTGAAACCCGCGTCCGATGTCGTGTTACAAGGGAAGTAACGATTGCGTCTGCTACCAGCCGAAGACCATGAGACAGCATTATGCGATTGCATGTGTGGAAGGTCTCCACTTGACATGCGATTTTGTCGTGTATTCAGCCGCTCTGTTCGGCTGCTCCCCGAATTACTCGCCGACTCCAGTGAGATTGCATGAGGCGTTCCGTGAGCCCCACGGCATTCTCGCCAGCATTCCGTTTGCCAATTATGAGGAACTTGCCGACGAGTGTTCGATAGATCTCCTAACACTCCAGGTGCTGAAATGCGTGACAGCTCAAAGAATGAACGATTTTACGTGCCTCGCCTGGGAGATCGAACCGAGCTTAGTTGGCGATTTCGGCAAAAATGGCACTCACCAGCCGGGGCAGGCCTTGAACCGTATCGTGGAAACGGGGGAGCAGATCATGGATTTGATCCGCCTATTCCTGTTCAAGCCCGGTGAAGACGCAACCATTGGGCGGGTCGGCGGTTTGGGTAGTGGCATTTCAGGTGCTTGGTTCGGCGATAGTGGCGGCACCTTCTCGCGTTTCATTGCGCGTAAGACGGCCAGATTCCAGCTCGTACAAGATCCGATGGAACGAGGCATCGCAGACGTACGGAGAATCTACAACGATCCGGTTTTTCGAGAATTGTGCTCCGTCGTGTGTGCCGCCAAGAAGGAAGACCCGCTGTTAAACTTGGTCCTCCGGAGCCTCCGCGCCCTTCGCGAAAGTCGGGATATTCAAGCGGCAGAGCCGAGATTTCAACGCCTCGCTTCGGTGGCCGAAGATTTGGCAAGGAGGAATCAGACGAAACGCTTGCAGGGAACAGAACTCCGAAATCGCGTCGCCAGCATGGCCGACAGGGGTTGGCAGAAAGAAGGTGACATCCTCGCCGCCACCAAGGACCTTTGGGACAACGCGCGAAACCCTTTGGCACACTCAGCGAATACCTTCGCGATGATAGGCCGCGACAGCAGTCGCGATATCGCGACGTTGGAAATGACTGTAATCAAAATGATCCAATCAGCTGTACTCGACTGGCGCGATGAAGAGTTTCATCTGCCCTCGACCTAGAACGCCCACGGAGAGTACTGCGCCTCGTTGTTGTCCAGAATTCGGGTTCATAGGAAGCTTGACCCCACTCCGGGCTGATCACTCCCGCGAAACGCCGTCCACGGAAACCAAATGAGTGGGAGGTCGGCAAGCTGTCGACTAAATTGGAAGCTCGCATAGCCACTGCACAATGAAGCGTCGGGCGTGAGATGGCGATGCGCCGCGTTTTGTTCACGCCCGAACGATTTCCAGCAAAGCGGGAGCGTCTGCCCCCTGCTTGGCACTGGGCGGTATGCGCATGATACAGCCGAGTCGAAGAACGCAAGGTATAGCTGGGCGTGGCTGAAGGCCCGAGTACGCCCGATCCGGTGCGCAACGCGGAGGTCGGGCGGAACGGGCCGTTTCTCGTAAAAGCTGGAGTGCTGCTATTGTTTTGGCTATGCCGCTCGACGCGAAACGCCTCGTCGATCTAACGGAAAACGACATTCTCGAACTGATTGCGAATGGCATCGAGGAAGCTCGAGAAATCGATTACAAACAAGTGTTGAAGATTGGCACGGATGCCGAAAAGAAGGAGTTCCTGGCTGACGTCTCTTCTTTCGGCAATGCTTCCGGCGGACACCTGATCTTTGGAGTCGCGGAAATCGACGGAAGACCAACGGAAATCACTCCGCTGACAATTGTGAATCGCGACTCGGAGCGGCTGAGAATCGAGAGTCTGGTGCGGGATGGCATCTCGCCACGCCTTCCGTTAGAACTTGTCGTCATTCCGATGGCCCAAGGCGGCTCTGTGCTGGTCCTAAAAATTGCTCGCAGCTGGTCAGGGCCGCACATGGTGAGTCTACAGGGCACCAGCAAGTTCTATTCACGAAATTCGGCAGGTAAATATCCGTTAGATGTCGGCGAACTGCGTTCGGCCTTCACTTCCGGCGCACAAGTCGGGGAGTTAATCACAGCATTCAGGCAACAACGGCTCAGCGCGATCGTAAGTGGCGAAACTCCGATCAGCTTGCCAGAAAGCCCGAAGATCATCCTTCACTTCTGTCCATATGTGTCCACCCTTCTCGGAACGACGGTAGACATACGCGCTGCATACAATCAACATCGACTCATCAGGACAATGTACGGCGGCGGATTTTCTCCAACATTTAATTTCGACGGCGTTATGGCATATTCTCGGACCGGTCAGACAGGGCAGGGATATTTGCAGTTATTTCGGGATGGCAAGGTCGAGTGTGTTGAAACGCGTGGGTCTGGATTTAATGAATACAACCAGCCGATTCTCCGAAGCCTGCTCATTGAAGGAGCCTGTATTGGCTGCACCCGACGTATGTTTGATCTGTTTAGAACGCTGGCAGTGGAGCCGCCTTGCGCCGTCATGCTCACATTGATCGGCGTGAAGGGTCATTTCCTAACTGTTGACCCAACGAGATTCGACAACTACGCAATCGACCGCAATACTCTCATTATCACGCCCGAAGTTGCTGAGAATTACGATTCTGATTCCGCCGCCATCTTAATGCGCCCGATGTTTGATGCTCTGTGGAACGCCACCGGTCTGTCGCAATGCGGGGATTATGACGCGTCTGGACAACCAACTCAGGAATTAGAGACCGTGATTCAGCGAATGGGATAGCCGTTCACTTGACGGTTTGTCGGCATGTCGCTGAATGGCGAAGAGCCACGACCACAAGGAACGGATAGGGCGTTTTTCGTCCATTTGCCGGGCAGTGTCGGTGCCGCGATGCTGGAAACAAATGACGATAGATGCGGACAGCGTCGCTCAGACACTTCCTGTCGCATACGGGAAAGACATGGCGATGTGCCCTTTCAGGGACGCCACGCGAGCTTCGGCACCAGCTCTGTAGGAACTCGACAGCTTGCACACCGCCGCCAGACGCTCGTCAAGCCACTGGCGCATCTCATGCGGCTTGCCAACAAGATCAATATGGAAGCACAGCACCTCGAACCACCAATCGGAGCCTTGCAAATACTTCTCACACGACGCGTTCAACTGAAACTGATCCGGGTCGCCCAGCAGGTGCTTCGCGGTCAGGAACTCCTGGAATGAGTGGTGGGAGAAGGCAACCATTCCGCCCAGCGGGAGGATCAGCCCATCCCGCACAAGTTCGCTCTTCAGTGCAGGCCATTCAACCTTTCTGAGGGTGTCCTTGGCCAATTCCGCACAATGGTCGTCTAGGATCTCCCTACGCTTAGCGGCGTGGACGCGCGCCGCGATGCGCTTGAGAACGAACATCTTCTCGGCGGCACTGAACCGCGAGGGACGTTGAATGCCCTTCGCGAGATCCCACCCGCCATTGTGGAGATCCACGAATATCTCATACAGCCGAGTCTTGTTCTCCGGAAGCTTGCCAGTCTGCTTGAACACCAACACGATGAGCGTCGCGAGCAACGGTACAACCATCATCGACTTCAGCGCTTCCACCTTATCGATCTGACCGAAGAACAACGCGACCCTTTCATCGTCGTGATCGAGCCAATTCGCGACGAGCTCCTGGACCTGTTTCTCTCCGAAGCCGCTCAGATGAATACGAGGCATCCACGCCGTCCACGGCCCGTAGACGTAATCCCGCGCCGTAATGATCACCTGCAGAGAAGGGTCGTTGTCGGATGCTTCCCTTGCGAGCTGACCGATCCGGCGCTTAGTAGTCTCGCTTGCAACCTCATCCAAGCCATCGAGGTAGACGCGGACCCGGTCGTGCGCTACTTGGCCGTGTTTGGGCAACAGCGCGGACACACCCGCGTGACGAAGAAACGCCGCTTTGAAGTCCGTAGACGAATCGATGCGCCCGAGTTGGTGCAGCGGGACGTATACGGGAAGGGTCTTCGCGTGCTCTTGGAGTAGCAGATCGAGGTCATTGAGCGCGTGCCATCTGCAGAAGGAAGTTTTTCCGAACCCCGCTGGGGCTACTAGGAAGAGCGCCCCGGCGTACTCGTCGATCAGAGACGTCGCAAACGAGGTTTGGCGCTCACCCTCCTCGCGCAGACAGGAGGCGCCGACTGTACGGGCCATCTCGTCGAGCATCGTATAGATACGCTCGTCGGCGGCGCAAAGACCTTGTGCCAGCCCGTCGGGAGGTCGATCAACGTATTGGCGAGCGTTGTCAAGATGCGCCTGAAGCCCCCTGAGAGCATCATGCACTACCCGCAGGGCTATCTGGGCGAGTCCGTTTAAGTCGCGGACGTTCGAGAGCCTTGCGCTGAATGATTCCGCCTGAACGATCGCACCGCTGGCGCTTGCGGCACGGCTACGGAGGGCGAGGCTCCAAGCCTTACCGAGCGCTTGATCAAGGTTATCGCATGCGACGTTTGCGAGGCTCCCGGCCTCACGGTCGCATACCTCCCACTCCACCAGATGTTGAATGAACTCCTCCGCCCGCCGTAGGCCGGCCGTCATACGCTTGATGGCATCGGCGGTGTATACGCGGTCGGTTATAGCAGTCGGAAGTGCTGAGAGCAGCGGATCAAGAGAGTAGGAATGTACGGCCCGATGGAATTCAGGCTTGACATAGACTTTCTTGATGTCAGCGTCGACAGTGCCGAGTTGGTATTGAAACGATATTCCTTGAAGCTCTTTCGCTGTTGTCTTTTGGTTGAGCGCGTCTGCGTATACGTGGATGAGTTTGTATTCGTCAGCGAGATACTCGGGCCAGTAGTCCTTGAAGAGCCCGAGCAGCGTCGAGCCGCTGACGAATTGGACGTCGCCCGCGCCGGACCGCAGCGCCCCGCAAATCGAGGCAGTCGTAGCGGGTGGAATCGGGTAGGGGGTGATTATGAAAACCCGCCTGACCCGTTGTTCGTGTCCGTTTTCGTCAAGAAGAGTTGTGTCCAGAGCCTGCTGAGCCTGGTTATAGACAGTTCGCGCGCCGGCTGTGGTGCTGGCGTCGCCCGTGATCCTCGTGTTCTTCACCACGCAGGCGTTAAGGTCCTTTCTCCCGAATGCGGCGGGCGTGTAGAAAATAATGTCCTTGCCGAGCTCGTCGTTTCCTTGGAGGATCTGGACGCCGGTATGATCGGGTATCTTGCTCAGAAGCTTGGCAAGCGCCTGCTGAAGCACGCGCTCAGTCGGGAAGGTCGCGGCGAACTCCTCAATGGTAGCCATTGAATGCCTCGTCGAGCCATTGTAGACCCTGACCCGGTCCAAAACCGATAGTCGGTGGCCCTACAGCCCAATTTGGGCGGTGCTCTCAACTTGGATGAGATGTCAGCATCCCGCTGATGTGCGCCCTCCGCTCCGTTTCTGTGGGCGATCAGGGCGCCTGGAGCCAACGAAACCAAGTGACAAGTGAAAAGATATCAGCAAATATCGGCCTCTATTTTCGATTGCGCTCGTGTCTGAACTTCTCCCCGTCCCCCCAGGACTCATCCGCACCTTGCCCGGCATCGCAGGATGCGTAATTTCACCGGCTCACGGAACCCACGCTTCTCGGCTCGATGCCCGGCACAGCCGCCGGAAAAAAGGCGATAATACTGTCAATCAAGGAACGCGATACCACTCCATCGCCACAGGAGGCTACCATGAAAGCTTTTTTCTTACTTCTTGCCGCTCTTCCTCTCGGGGCACAGGTACCATCGGCAAAGACGTGGCAGGCCCCCCGCACGCCTGATGGCAAACCGGACCTCCAGGGCGTCTGGACCAGCGCTACGCTCACGCCACTCGAACGTCCATCCGATCTGGCAAACAAGCCGCTCTTCGCAACGAAAGAGGAAGCCGAACAATGGACGAAGCAATTCCTCCAGGCCAACAACAGGGACCGCCGCGATGGCTCCGCCCAGGAAGACGTCAGCCGCGCTTATAACGAGTTCTGGTTCTCTCGCGGCGACACGGTAGTGCCCACCTTGCGCACTTCTCTGATCATCGATCCGCCCGAAGGAAGAATCCCCGCCCTGACTCCCGACGGCCAGAAACGCGCAGCTGCCCGCGCCGAAGCGCAGCGCCTCCACCCGGCCGATGGACCCGAGGATCGTCCCCTCACCGACCGCTGCATCCTCTGGCCGGTCGCCGGTCCGCCGATGATACCCGGCGGCTACAACAACAACTACCAGATCGTGCAGGGACCCGGATACGTGATGATTGTCGTCGAGATGATTCACGACGTCCGCGTTATTCCTACCGACGGACGCCCGCATCTTCCCCCAACCATCCGCCAGTGGATGGGTGACCCGCGCGGCCATTGGGAGGGCGAGACTCTGGTCGTCGATACCACGAACTTCACCAACAAGACGACCTTCAGAGGATCGGGCGAGAATTTACATCTGGTCGAGCGTTTCACGCGCACGGCGCCGGGCCAACTCATGTACGAATTCACCGTGAACGACCCGGAGTCGTTTACCCGGCCGTGGACGGCGCAGATTCCGATGGGCAAGGCCGATGGGCCGCTGGTGGAGTACGCCTGTCACGAGGGCAATTACGCGATGGAGGGCATCCTCCGGGGCGCGCGCCTGCAAGAGCGGGAAAAGAAGTAACGCCAACAACGCTCATAAGCAGACCAGTGTAGAGTCCCACAAACCCATGGTGGGGCGGGTCCCCCGACCCGCGGCCGACGCCCTCGTCGGCCTGTTCTGCAATGCAGTCACATCCCCAAAAAATATATTCGCTCTGGCTGTTTTCCCCAATCCCTGCAACAACCCAGGCTCAATCCCGCCGCTCGATAGCATCGCCGCCGGCCTCGATCTCCCGCCCGCTCATGGTAATTGAGAATCGGGAAACAATATGATCTCCGAAAAACAACTAGCCGCCAATCGCAGCAACGCCCAACACTCAACTGGTCCCAGAACCGAAGAAGGCAAACGAAACTCCAGCCTCAACGCCCGCCGTCACAATCTGACCGGCCAGGTAACCGCGATGACCGAAGAAGACCGCGTCGCCCACGACGAATTCTCCGCCGCCCTCATCGCATCCATGGCGCCCGAAGGAGCCCTCGAGCTCCAACTCGCCCAGCGCGTCGCGACCGATAGCTGGCGTCTCAACCGGAGCAGCGCCATAGAAGACAACCTCTTCGCCATCGGCTTTTCGGAACACGCGGACGAAATCACATCCGAACATCCCGAAGTCCACGCCGCCTTCGTCGCCGCGCGCGTCTTCACGGTCGAATCGAAACACCTCGAACTCCTGACGCTCTACGAGCAGCGCATCAACCGCAGCCTGCAAAAGAACCTCAGCCTGCTCCAAACCCTTCAGGCCGCCCGCAAAGAGCAGCGCCGGCACGAAATCGAGGAGGCAAAGAAGCTCCTCCAGCTCAATGAAAGGAAGGGCTTACCGTACGACCCGGCCAAAGATGGCTTCGTTTTTTCGAATGACGAAATCCACGCCGCAGTCGACCGCGAGCGCCGTCTCGAACGCGCCCAACACCTCGATTTACGACGCAACAAACACCAGAAACAACACGCCCACGCCGCCTGATAATGCGAATCGGCCTTCATTCGCGTTTCCGACACCGGATGACAGGCTCACTCCATCATCCAGGGCAAATAAGCCGCGCCGAAAAGCCCGGCCTCATTCCCGAGTTCCGCCTTTTCAATCCGCGTATCCGTGGTCCGAAAAGTGAAGGACCGCCGCCGCGCTTCTTCCAGCATCGCGGGCGCAAACAGATCCCAGGCCCCCAGAACCCCGCCGCTCAACAGGTACAGCGGAAAATTAAAAGTGTTAATCAGCGTCGCGAGCGCGATCCCGAGCGCTTCCCCCATGGAGATGAAAATCCCCCGAGCCTTATCGCTGCCCGCGAGCGCGAGGTCGTAAACCTCCTTTGCCGTGAGCCCGTCGCCCAACCCCAGCAGCTTCGCCATGGCCGTCACAGCGGTGGCCGATGCATGCTTCTCGATGCAACCGCGATTGCCGCAGCCGCACGGATTACCGTTGGGCACAACCGTTATGTGACCGAGTTCGCCGGCCATGCCGAGAAAACCGCGCATCAGTTTCCCGTTCGCGATAATGGCGCCTCCGATGCCGGTTCCCAGCGTCAGCAGGACGAGGTCGTCAACGTTGCGTCCGGCGCCGATCCATTTCTCGCCCATCCCCGCGGCGTTGGCATCGTTTTCGAGAATGATCGGCGTCCCGAGCCGGCGGCTCATCTCGTCCCGAATCGGAAAGTCCTCGAGCGAGGCAAGATTGTTGGAATTGCGAATAACACCTTCTTTAAGCAGGATGAATCCCGGGACGGCGACGCCGATGCCCGCCAGTTCGTTCGCTCCACATCGTTCGCGCAGCGTCAGAATGGCGTCGGTCATATCGCCCAGGATGGCTTCGCGGCCGGCGGACCAGGCTGTCTTGCCCGATACTCGGCCCAGCAGTTTGCCCGACCGGTCGACTGCGGCAGCCCTCAGATTTGTTCCACCCAGATCGAGACCGATGGTGAAATTGCCCTTTAATTGCATAAAGCTCATTTCGTGGCGCACGCACCCTTGCGTGCCGCGTCGAGACTCATCTCGACGCTTGCTTTGCGCTCCAATACGGTACCCTTATTACCCGTATTACAAGTTTGATTGTATGATTACGCTCTGTTCATGCTATACACGAAACAGGGTTGCTGTGTGTACGTCTAAACAGACAGTAGGGTTCTTATGATGGATCGCTCTTACATCGAAGTTCCGGGCGCCGGCATGCACGAACTGCCGCCGCTACTGGTACGAAGCATTCCGGAGGATGCCAATCGGGAGGATCTCGTTCAGCGGGCAACGGCAATTATCGATCTGGAAGACATGGTTGTGGACGCTCCGCCCGATACCATGGACCAGCGGAAACTGGATCTCGCCCTGCACCTGACGGATCAGTACTTCGGGCTTCTTACGCACTGGGCATGGGGCGATTCGGTGCTGGAGTGGATTCGGCAATGCGAAATTACTTTCGCGGCGACCAGCGTGTTGCGCAATCTTCTTAGCCGGGATATCTGGCCGCACGCCGCGCGCAGCAGTTTCGTCGACCTTCTCGTCGATAAACATGTGCATACGCACGGGGTTGCCATCGACAGGGCGGTGGGGATGCGGTTGACCTTTCGGCAGCCACCCCCCATAGACTGCTGCTCGGATCAGTTCCTGTTCTTCCTGAACACCAGGCTGGCAGGCGCGGCTTACGAAACCTGGGCCCGGATGTCGCCCGATTCCACCGCGCATCTTCCGCCAAACCGGTTCCATTTCGAGATCCACGACATGCGGCCGCAATAGCATAAAGGGCGGTGCGGACGCGGCCTGTTCTGCGCGTGTTCCTCAGAAGCTCCGCTCGTCTCAAGTTCTCCCTGTATTCTGCCGATTAGCAGGCAGGATATGTTTTCAATCATCGGCATAGTGATCGTGTTCGGCGCGATCATTGGCGGCTTCCTGATGGAAAAAGGGAAGATACCCGTCCTCGTTCAACCCGCCGAACTGCTGATCATCGGGGGATCGGCCATCGGCACTTTGCTGGTTGCCAATCCTCTGCCACTGATCATCAAAATATTCAAGAGCTTGGTCGGCGTGTTTGGGCGTAGCCGTTTCACTACGCAGTTCTACCTCGAGAGCATCAAGATGTTGAGCGATATTTTTCAGTTCGCCAGGAAAAGCGGCATGGCGAAGCTGGAGGAAGACATCGAAAAACCTGAAAAAAGCGTTCTCTTTGCCAAGTATCCGAAGGTGATGAAGGATCATCACATTCTGAATTTCATTTGCGACACGCTGCGAACAGCGGTCGCCGGCGTGGTTGCGCCGCACGATCTGGACGCCTTGATCGAGGCCGATATTGAAATTCACCACCACGCCAGTTCAGCACCCGTCCGTTCGCTGACCACCGTGGCCGACGCTCTGCCGGGGCTGGGAATCGTAGCGGCCGTTCTGGGCATTGTCATCACAATGGGATCGCTCGGCGGGCCTCCGGAGCAAATCGGTGAAAAGGTGGCCGCGGCGCTCGTGGGTACGTTCCTCGGAATATTGCTTTCGTATGGAGTAGTGGGTCCGCTTGCAGCAAATCTTGAAAAATCCATTGACGCCGAGACGGAATATTATCAGGTGCTTCGCGCCGGTTTGATGGCGTTCGCGAAAGGCATGGCTCCCATGATCGCAGTGGAATTCGCGCGCCGCGCCATCCCTCACGATATGCGGCCCACGTTCCAGGATATGGAAGCGACCATCAAGAACAAAGGCAAAAGCGCCGCGCCCGCGGGTAAAGGCGATGCTCCCCCCGGCAAGAGCGAAAACAAGAGCGAAAAGGCGAAGGCAGCTTAAATGCTGGCTCAAAGCCCGCAGCCCATCATCATCATCCGGCGGAACAAAAAGCATGGAGGCGGCCACCATGGCGGCGCCTGGAAGGTTGCTTATGCCGATTTCGTAACGGCATTGGTGGCGCTGTTCATCGTTCTATGGCTCTTGAGCAGCAGTGAGCAGGTGCAGAAAGCGGTGGGCGGCTATTTCACGGATCCGACCGGAAAAAACAAAGACCTCGGAAATGGATTGAAGGGCGCCGGGAGCGAGAGCCTGTCGATTAAAAAGGACGACATGAACAAACTCAAGAGCAAGCTCGAAGACGCCGTCAAAAGCTCGGCCGCTTTGCAGAAAATCCGCGAGCACGTAGTATTTACGGTGACCGGCGAGGGGCTCCGGGTGGAATTGCTCGAAGGCGAGAACGCCACATTTTTCGAATCGGGCAGCCCACGCCCGACCGAATTCGGCAAGGACTTGCTGAAATTGCTCTCCCTGGAGATCGGAAAATTGCCGAATCGCGTCACGATGGAGGGCCATACGGATTCACGGCCTTACGCCGGGCTTGAGGGCTATTCCAACTGGGAACTCTCGGCCGACCGGGCAAACGCAGCCAGGCGCTGGATGCAGGAAAACGGCATGCGCCACGACCAGGTGACGCAGGTGCGGGGTTTTGCCGATCAGAGCCTCAGGGATCCGGCCCATCCGGACGACGGTACCAACCGCCGGGTGACCTTGATCATCCAGTACCAGCCGCCCGCTCTGGTTCCCGAGACGGCACCTCCACCGCCGGCGCACGCTCCTCCGGCTAAACGGTAGGCCAGTATAATGAGACATCCCCGAAATGAATCCTGCCAATGTGGATCTGAAGCAGACGCTCAATCTGCCTCAAACAAATTTCTCCATGAAGGCCAACCTGCCCCAGGCAGAGCCGAAGATGCTGGCGCGCTGGGCAGCGGAGGATCTTTATGGAGAGATTCGCCGGTCACGGGCAGGGAAGCCGGTCTACATTCTGCATGATGGCCCTCCCTATGCGAACGGGCGCATCCATCTCGGTACAGCCTTCAATAAGATCGTCAAGGATTTCATTGTAAAGTCCAGAACCTTAGCCGGTTACGATTCTCCTTACGTGCCCGGTTGGGACTGCCACGGCCTGCCGATTGAACATAAGGTCGATCAGGAACTCGGGTCCAAAAAAGCCCAGATGACTGCAGCCCAGGTTCGCCGGGCCTGCCGGAAATACGCCGAAAAATGGGTGAATCTGCAGCGGGAAGATTTCAAACGCCTGGGAGTTCTCGGCCGCTGGGACGACCCATACCTGACGATGAAGCCTGCCTATCAGGCGGTAATCGCGCGCGCGTTTGTGGATTTCCTCGACAAAGGTTACGTTTACAAAGGCCTCAAGCCGGTCAACTGGTGCATCCATGACCGCACCGCGCTGGCGGAAGCCGAAGTCGAGTACGAGAACCACAAGAGCCCCTCGGTTTGGGTTCGTTTTGTTCTCGAGTCCGATCCCGCATCGATCGATCCCGCCCTAGCGGGCAAGCAAGTTTACGGCCTGATCTGGACTACCACCCCCTGGACTCTTCCGGCAAACCTCGGCATCGCGTTTCACCCCAAGTTCGAATACGTTGCGGTCGAAGTGAATGGCGAGGTTTATATCGTTGCATCGGGCCTGCTCGAAGCTACCGTGAAGAAGTGTGGCTGGACCGATCCCGCGGTAATCGCGCGCTTTAACGGCCACAGTCTCGACCGCTCCGTTTTCCGCCATCCCTTCATCAACCGGTTTTCATTGGGAATGGTCGCCGATCACGTCACGCTGGAGCAGGGAACCGGCGCAGTCCACACCGCTCCCGGGCACGGCCAGGAAGATTACGTTGTTGGCATGCAATACGGTCTGCCGGTCTATTGCCCCGTGGACCCGGCTGGGCGCTTCTTCGATCCACAAGGTTTTGAGTCGCATCTTCCCCCGGAACTTCCCGGTAAAACCGTCTGGGAAGGCAACCAAATTGTCGTTGAGATCCTGAAAAAGCACGACGCGCTGCTCGCCATCGAGCACATCGAGCATTCCTATCCCCACTGCTGGCGCTGCCACAATGCGACCATCTTCCGCGCCACCGACCAGTGGTTCATCGGGATGGACAACAACGGCCTGCGTCAGCGCGCGCTCGATGCCATAAAGGGTGTCAAATGGACGCCCGAATGGGGCCAGGAACGCATCTCGAACATGGTCGCGAGCCGGCCCGATTGGTGTATCTCGCGCCAGCGCGTCTGGGGCGTTCCCATCGTGGTCTTCTACTGCTCGGCTTGCCGCGAACCATTGACCGACCGCGCGATCCTCGATAGCGTCGTCGACCTTTTCGAACAGCACTCGGCAGACGTCTGGTTCGAGCGCACCGCCGCTGAGTTGGTTCCGGCCGGTACGGCTTGCAAAAAGTGCGGAGCGACGGAATTTTCAAAAGAGAACGACATTCTCGACGTGTGGTTCGATTCGGGATCGAGCCACCTCGCCACGCTGCGGGAAGAAAACGGTCTTCGCTGGCCCGCCGACCTCTATCTGGAGGGCGGCGACCAGTACCGCGGCTGGTTCCAGAGTTCGCTCCTGATCGGCGTAGGATTACGTGACGGCGCCCCATTCCGGGGATGCGCGACTCACGGCTGGACGCTCGATGGCGACGGCCGCGCCATGTCGAAGTCGGTCGGCAACGTCATCGCTCCCGAAGAAATTATTAAGGAATACGGCGCGGAACTGGTCCGCCTCTGGACCGCTTCGGTCGAATTTACCGAAGACGTGCGCATCTCGCCGATGATTCTGACCCGGCTTTCGGAGGCGTATCGCAAACTGCGGAACACGTTCCGCTACGCACTGGGGAACCTGCACGATTTCAATCCCGAGGTCGATGCGGTCCCCGGCGATCAATTGCTGGAACTCGATCAGTGGATTCTCGTGCGCGCCGAGGAAGTGGTCGCGCGTTGCCGAATCTGGTACGACGAATTCGCTTTTCACAAGGTCTATCGGGCCGTGTACGATTTCGCCACTGTCGACCTGAGTTCTATTTATTTCGACGTTCTGAAAGACCGGTTGTATACATCCGCGCCGAAGTCGCTCGCTCGCCGCAGCGCTCAGACCGCTCTGCATCGGCTCGCGTTCGCCCTGGTTCGATTGTTCGCGCCGATCCTCAGCTTCACGATGGAGGAGGTGTGGCAGCATCTGAATCAGCCGGGCAGCGTCCATACCGCGTATTTCCCGGAATCCGCCGAACTGACCGAAGGCATCGGGGCCGATCATCGGAAACGCGTGGAAAACTGGAATCGCCTGATTGCGGTCCGCGAGAACGTCCTGAAGAGCCTTGAAACTGCCAGGCAAGACAAGTTCATCGGTGGGTCCCTTGAAGCCCGCGTCGTTCTCTTCGCCGATGCCGAATTGTTCCCACTTCTGAGCCAATACTCCAGCGATTTGGCGGGATTGTTCATCGTCTCTCAAGTCGAGCTGCAAAACCATTTGAGTGAGGGCATCGCCGCTACGATTTTCCACGCGACCGGAGCCAAGTGCGAGCGCTGCTGGAAATATACGGAAGACATCGGCTCGGTGCCGGAGTTGCCAACCGTCTGTGCGGCTTGTGCCGACGCAGTGCAGGAAATTATTGGAAATGCCTGACGGCCGCCGCCGGATCGTTGCGTTTGTGCTCGCCTTGGGTGTTCTTGTGCTCGACCGCTGGTCCAAATGGATCATCGAGACGCATCTCAGCGCGTATGATACGAAGACGGTGATTCCCGGATTTTTCAATATCGTGCGCTCGCAAAACCCGGGCGTCGCCTTTGGAATGTTCGCCGAAACCGCTTCGCATTCCCGCACTCCGATCCTGATCGGGCTGTCGATCGTCGCGGTGCTTCTGCTCGCCGGGATGCTCTGGCGGATCGACCGTCTGGATACCCTGTCGGCCGCCGGTCTGGCTCTGATCTTCGGGGGCGCGATGGGGAACGTTTTTGACCGCGTGCGGGCAGGTAGTGTGACCGATTTCCTCGATTTCTATACTGGTACTTACCACTGGTATACCTTTAACGTGGCTGATGCGTCTATTTGTACAGGGGCCGGATTGCTGATCCTGAGCATGATTCTTTCGCAGCGCGGCATTTCTCAAGCAAACGCGTCTCAAAAAGACGCTGCACCCCGGAAATCCCAGGCTTGACATGTTTCCAAGACTGATCCAGATCGGAAGTTTCTCGCTGCCCACCTACGGCGTTCTGGTGGCGCTCGCATTTCTTGTGGCGCTCGCGATGGCATCGCGTTTCGCGAAGCAGCGCGGCATCGACAGCGAGAAAATCGTCAACCTGGGCGTCTATTGCGCGCTGGCGGGAATGCTGGGCGCGAAGCTGTTGATGATTGCGCTCGATCCCGAGTATCGCGCGCACCCGGGCGAGATCTTTTCGCTCGCGACGCTGCAGAGCGCCGGCATTTTCTTCGGCGGATTTATCCTCGCCGTCATTTTTGCGGTTTTCTACATGCGCGCACAGAATCTGCCCGTACTTGCGACGTCCGATCTGTTTGCGCCCGGACTCGCGATCGGCCACGGGATCGGGCGCCTGGGGTGTTTTGCGGCCGGTTGCTGCTGGGGCAAGCCGACGCATCTGCCCTGGGCTGTCACGTTCACCAACACGAACGCGACGACCGGAGTGCCACTGGGAATTCCGCTGCATCCAACGCAACTTTACGAAGCGTTCGCGGAAGGGATCATCTGCCTGATCCTCATTGCGCAACTGCGGCGGCCTCATCGCGACGGCCAGATCATCGGACTCTACGCGGTGTTATACGGCTGTGTTCGTTTCGCAGTCGAATTCCTGCGGGAGCATGATTCGTCGAATCCGCTGGGCGGTCCTTTCACGCTGGAACAGTGGATCTCGCTTGCGCTGGCCCTGGCCGGCGTTTATCTGATTGTCCGCCACGCGCGCGCCCTTCCCGGGACCGCGCCCGCAACGAGCTGAAGTCAACAAAGCCCCGCAATACGTTTGGCCATCTCCGCAGCCTTGGCGGTCTCGATGAAACGGCAGGCTGCAACCTCCACCCAGATCGCGAGATACTTGAAGTCGGGGATCGCAATATTGGCGGCTTCTATCTTTAGCCCAACCGTACACTGCCGTGCCAAAAAGGATTCGGCTGCCGGTCCCATATAAACTTTCGCAATGGCCAGAACACGATCGTAGGGTTTCATAGGTCCTGTGCCGCGGCGGGGCTTTGCTCCGTGGATTCCATTTCGAGGCGGAAATATTTCACGGCGGCCACCATGCGGGAGAAGGAATCGGCGAGATCTCCGATCTCATCCTCCGAATACCGCTTGACGCTTACATCCAGGTTACCCATGCTTACGCTTTCGGCCACCTCTTTCAGATGGTCAACCGGTGTCAGGATGGCCCGCGCGAGAGTGTAGCTCATCGTGGAACCCACCAGCAATCCCAGAAGCGAGACGCCCACGGAGAACCACACGGCCTTCCGGCTGGTACGGGTGATATCGTCCTGCGAAGTCTGGGCCGCGTCCCGTCCGGCGGCTTCCCCGTCTTCGGCGTTTTCGTGCAATTGCTCGGCGGACGTGTCGTACGCGGCATCGGCAGCGGCCGCTTCTGCATCGGTGTGCCCTTTCTCCGAAGCCTCGACGGCCCGGCCCAGCGCCTTTTCATATGAGGCCACACTGGATGCGATCTTCTGGAACTTTGCCCGCTTTTCGGCGTCCGGCGCGATCGCCACGGCGCGGTCGGCCAGCGTCCCGATCTCGTGGATCTCGAAGGCGGCCTCATCGAGATACATCTCCCGGGCACGCGCGGCGCCGATTGTTTTCACATCCGTGAGATAGCCTTTGATGCGCCGCTGGGCTTCGAGATTGTGAACCTGTATCTCAAGCGCCACCGCATTCAGTTGTCCGCCGACGCGCGTCGCGTCCTGGGCGCTGTGCCGCAGGCGGAATACCGAATACATGCCAATCCCGGCCACCGCGGCCATAAGAAGCAGCACGCCGCTGAATCCGGCCACCAGTTTATTCCGTATTGTGGGTTTCATGTAATTGCCCGCTTCCCAGGAGTGTGTCCGAGTCTTCGAAATTCGCATGCTTAGACCACAATTGCTGGTAGTAGCAGCGTGCGCCCGCCACAACATGTGACTCCTAAAATGATTTCTCGGACGGGCTCCTAGAGCGGATAGCCCGGTTCGCCTTGCTCCTTGCCGTTGACCCTGACGACCCGCACCGTACCGCCGATCGCCGGCAGCTCGCTCATCTGGACCACCGCGAAGGATCCCGCCATCCCGGCAATAGCCTTCGCGGCCATGATGCCGGAGACGACTGTCTTCACAGCGAGAGGATCGCCCCCGCGGAACTCCGTACTCAAAATGTACCGGCGGTATTCGGCGTCGCCCATGCGCACGATCGACGACAGCACGCACTTGAATACGTCGCTCGTTAACTCCCGGCTGACCAGCACGACAGGCTTCTTGTCCGGCCAGGTGCGAACGTCTTTCAGAGTCAACTTGCGCAATTGCGGCATGGAAAGGCTTTCCGTAACGTTCGTCTTGTTGACAATCACCACCAGACCGCCCGTCAAGCATTGAGCCTGCAGACCGGCACAGGCACTAAGAATCAGAAGTGATGCACGTAAATTGATCATGACTTTTCTTCCGGGTCGATCAGAATGTGAAAGAAACATTTGCGTCCAGCCCGTTGGCGGGCACGGGGCTCGTAAGAAGCCCGTACACGCGGTTGTACTGGAGTTTCAGCGCCGCATAGTGGGCGAAGTTGTACCGCACGCCGACGGAAGGCCCTTCGTATCTGCCGGCGAATACATTGATGGGGTCGCCGACCGGCGCGTTCACATATTGGAACCGGAAATACGGGATATAGGACCCGAAGCGGTGCGATAGCTGGGTATACATCATCGGCGTGTGGTAAGTCCGTTGATCGAATCCCGAATGGTTGCTCAACAAAACACCTTCATTGAGGAACTCCCACGCCGACCGGAAATAGACCGCGTAGAAGCTGCTTATATGCTGGCCAACAGGAGTGACGCCATCGGGAAAAAGTTTGTCGCTATAAAAAGATCCTCCGACTTGCAGGCCTTCCACCCATTCCGGCTTGATGTAGACCGCGAAATTCGCGGCCTTGTGGTTCCGGTCCGAAAGAAAGTTTTGAACCGGCTGCCCCGCATTGGAGGAACTACGCCCGTTTCCCATTTCGGCTACCCAGTGCAATCCGAGCCTCCCGGTTCCAGGTACAAGGCCGGTAGAGGTTAGCCCGACATTGTGGACCGGTAGTAATCCGCCGCTGTCCTCGTAGTAGTACATGAACGGCCGCCCCGTAGCGGTCCCGAACCATGTTCCGTGATGATAGGCAGTGTTGTAGTAGCCAATTGAGGAATGATAGCGGCCAGCGCTGATTTCAAAGTACGGGTTTGCCCGGTATGTCAATTCATAACGTTCGATGTCGATCGCCCAAACGTTTGTCTGGTCGGCGCCGAAGACGATTTCGCCGATAAATGAAAGGTGATCGGAAAGTTTCGAGGAAATGAACAAATCGAACTCGCCGGCCTGAAACGTGTCGTGGGCCGTAGCCCCTAACGGAAACAGAAGTGGATTCGCCACCGATCCCGTTCCGTAGTTGAAATCGAAAAATCCCCTGATCTTCAGGGCAGGACCACCGCCCGGCAAATCCATGGTGTGGCCGCCCATATCTATCTACGCATCCGACTGCGGCACAAGCGTATTCAGTCCTTCCGGGGTCGCCACAGGCGCCGCGGGCGCCAGGGATTGGGCCGCGGCAGGTGGCTCCGTCGCATTCGCGATGAGGGGGGTGGCTCCGGAAAGTTGTTGCACCCGCAATTCCAGTTGCTGAATCCGGACATCCTGGGCGGCCAACCGGTCCAGCATTGTCTGGACTTGTTGACTGGTCACGGCTGCAGGGGGCGTGGGAGGCGTTTGAGCGCTGGCTGGCTCACAGGCCAGCAGCAGCAACGCTACCGCGCAAGCCAGGAAAATCCTCAAAAGCATTCATCACATAAGTTGCCGTGGCGGAGATCTTTCTCAACTTAAATCAAGCGTCCGCCCCAAATTCATTCGTGAGGAATGTGCAGGATACAGCGCATCGTATCGCGCGCGATGAGGAGCTCCTCATCCGTCGGCACGACCCACACCGGGATTGAAGAGCTTCCAATCTGGCGAGGGTCATGACTCTCGCTCTCATTCGCTTCGTTGTCAACCGCGATCCCGAGGTTGTCCAGACCCGCGCAGATCCGCGCGCGGATAGCCGGGGCATTCTCGCCGATTCCGCCGGCGAAGATCAGGACATCGGCGCCATTCATCGCCGCAAGATAAGCCCCGATATATTTCCTGACGCGGTAACAGAAGGCGTCCACCGCGAGCTTCGCGCGTTCGTTACTGCGATCTGCCTCTCGCAGCACATCGCGCATGTCGTTTGAGACGCCTGAAAGCCCTTTCAGCCCGCTCGCGCTGTTGAGCGCCCGTAGTAACAGCGGCGCGGGGATGCATTCGTGCGTGATCAGATGAAGGATCGCGCCGGCATCGACGTCTCCGCTGCGCGTTCCCATAATCAGGCCTTCGAGCGGAGTGAAACCCATCGAGGTATCGATGGATTTGCCATGCTCGATCGCGCAGACGGAGCACCCGTTGCCGAGATGGCAGGTGATCATTTTGTAATCGGCCCGCGTCTTTCCATGAAGCTGCGCGAATCGCCAGGAAACATAGCGATGCGAGATCCCATGGAAGCCGTAACGCCGGATTTTCTTTTCGGTCAGATACTCGTAAGGCAGCCCGTAAACATAGGCGCGCGGCGGCAGCGTGAAATGGAAGGCAGTGTCGAAAACAGCCACATGTGTGGCGTCCGGCAGATGTTCGCGCGCCGCCCGGTATGCTTCGAGATTGTGCGGGTTGTGCAGCGGAGCGAGGATGCTGAGTTCGTCGATCCGCTTTTCCACTTCGGCGTCGATGATCACGGACTGGTGGAACTGGTCTCCTCCGTGGACGACGCGATGCCCGACGGCTTCCACATTGGCGCTGCCAAGCCGGTCAAACATCGACTTGATCGCGTCGGCCATGCTGGCAACGCGCTCGACCTCGCCTTTCGCAAGCAGCTGTTCGGAATCCGGATTCGTTTCGAACAGGTCAAACTTAAGCGAAGAACTGCCGGCGTTGAGAACCAGTATTTTCATTGGAAAGCTTTAACGGGCCATCCGTAGGCTGAACAGGCTGCTGAAAAGTAAGGCGCAGGCCAAAAGGCCTACTCCACACGAGTCGTAAGTTGTTGAGTTTTCTTGTGGAGTAGGCGTTGTCGCCTGCGTTCCCGGCTTGCAAAGATACTTTTTCATCACCGTGTGAAGCCTGTGCTACCTCTCATTCGGTTAAAGACCAGCGCCATTCCTTGATCTCGGGCATATCCTCACCGTGTGCGCGCACGTAGCGCCCGTGATCGATCAGTTTATTTCGCAGTTCCTGCCTGAGATTCGCCGACACAACGGCAAGATGCGGCACCCGGTCGATCACGTCGATTGCCAGATGGTATCGATCGATCTCGTTGCGGACGCACATGTCGAACGGCGTGGTTGTGGTGCCCTCTTCCTTGTAGCCGCGCACGTGAAGCTGCTGATTGGTGCGCCGGTAAGCAAGCCGGTGAATCAGCCACGGGTAGCCGTGGTAGTTGAAGATGATTGGTTTATCCGTGGTGAACAGCGAATCGTATTCTTTATCCGGGAGACCGTGCGGGTGTTCGGACGCAGGCTGCAATGTCATTAAATCGACTACGTTGACAACCCGGATTTTCAGGCTGGGGATGTTATGCCGCAGCCAGTCGACCGATGCCAGTGTTTCGAGCGTGGGTACGTCGCCCGCGCACGCCATTACGACGTCGGGCTCGCCTCCGCGATCGTTGCTCGCGAAATCCCAGATACCAAGTCCGAGCGTGCAGTGGCGAACTGCTTCATCCATAGTCAGCCATTGCAAATCCGGCTGTTTGCCCGCGACGATCACGTTGACGTAATTACGGCTGCGAAGGCAATGATCGGTCACGGAAAGTAATGTATTGGCATCGGGCGGAAGATAGACGCGGATAATTTCGGCCTTCTTGTTCACCACGTGATCGATGAAACCCGGGTCCTGATGGCTGAAGCCATTGTGATCCTGCCGCCATACGTGCGAAGTCAGCAAATAGTTGAGTGACGCAATGGGCCGGCGCCAGGGGATCTCGCGCGTGACCTTCAGCCATTTTGCGTGCTGATTGAACATCGCCGCGACGATATGGATGAAGGCCTCATAGCAGGAGAAGAAACCGTGACGGCCGGTCAGCAGATAGCCTTCGAGCCAACCCTGGCACATATGCTCGCTGAGGACTTCCATCACGAGGCCATCGGGCGCCACGTGGTCGTCGATGGGAATGATCTCGGCGGTCGATTCACGGTTGGTGATTTCGAAGAGTGCATTCCAGCGATTGGAAGCCGTTTCGTCCGGAGAAACAACGCGAAAGTTCTTCGACGGCTCATTCAGCTTCATCACATCGCGCAGGAAAACTCCCATGACGCGGGTGGCTTCCGCGATCGCAACGCCGGGTTTCGGCACCTCGACGGCATAGTCGCAGAAATCCGGCAGCTCGAGGTCTTTCAGCAGCAAGCCGCCATTGGCGTGCGGATTCGCGCCCATGCGCCGGTCGCCTTTCGGGGCAAGCTCGGCGTATTCGCAGCGAAGTTTGCCGTGATCGTCGAACAGTTCTTCCGCGTGGTAGCTGCGCATCCAATTCTCAAGCATTTTCAACTCGTCTGGGCGGGAGCGCGGCGCATCGAGAGGAACCTGATGGGCGCGGAATGTGCCTTCGACCGGTTTGCCGTCGAGTTCCTTCGGGCCCGTCCATCCTTTCGGAGAACGAAGGATGATCATCGGCCATGCAGGGCGCTTTTTGAAGCCGTTCGTGCGCGCGTCTTTCTGAATGGCCTGGATC
>JBEKTF010000013.1:0-47718 GCA_049516355.1 Bryobacteraceae bacterium
AACTCAACCTAATGCCAGTCCCGCCCCTGGAACCACATGCCATCGCCCGTGAGCTGCTTCGGATTCTTCAGCGCATCGGCACTGGGCACGCAGCTATCTAGGGTAATTGCCGCTTCGGCGGAATAGAAGGCCCGCTTGTCCTGATTTCGAAAGTTATCACACACCCTGTCGAGTTCGGATTGAGTAAGGGATGCCGATCTGAGCCTGAAATGTGCACTGGATGAATTGCTGGTCGGCACTCGAATTCTATTTCGAATTATTCCGATTAGAGAGGAAAAGAAACCCGGATCATCGAGCTGCTCCTTTGACGTTTTGAGTGTTACGAGCCCAGAGTCGAGCCAGACAGGAAGATGCGATCTCCCGTTCCAGAAAACGACACGATCTATGAAGGAGTCGCCCACGACAAGGCAGATGCTTTCTGCCCACGAATCATCATGAAATTCGAGGCGAGGACACAGCCAAGCCGATAATTGAGACAACCCAATAAGATTTCTCTCTTTGGAAATGCGGTCCAGAAATACATGTTCATCCGCGACGACATCCCCCGATGCGAGCGGGTTAGTCTCCAGATTGTTGTGAATCGCCTCGGAAACGAATGTTACGGTCTGCACGAACTCGGGCATATCGTCAGCCATCGACCGAGCGGTGGGGCTCCGACCGTAACACCCGAAGTTCTCCTGTATGAACTGCGACGGCCTGAGGCCACGCCGAGTACCCAGCAAGGCGATCGGTTTTCGTGGTGATGTGGGATCACCCGGCAAGCCTCCAATCGTGACCGAAAGTGATCCGAGCGCTTGGATCGGCAGGCTGGGCCGGAACGCACGCTCATCCCGCGATCCCTTGCGGTTAGGCCCGTGGTGAACAAGGAAGCTCGGATAGAAGCGCTCATGTATCAGGGCAACTTCGGATTCCGATAGATCGACATACGAATAAATGATGTCGGGATCATAGAGTTCAAGCCAGCGTACGTAGCTTCCTCGGATCGAACCGTTCTCACATGGAACGAGAAGATTGAACCGCCCGCCCCAGCGATCAAAACAATCGGCAAAGATTGCGTCAAGCATCGGTTGCCAATGCTCATGCTCTTCGATCAAAAATGCAACCCGGATCGGTCGAGGTCGAATATGCGCTTTCTCTGTCATGGCGGTACTTTCTACTCGGAGATTCTAGCCGATGGTGCGACGGGCATACTCCGCGAAAAGCGCGACTAGTCGATCGCTCTAAGCGGCGAACCAGTCGGCACATAAACGGGTGCGTGTAGCCTCTGCTGAAGGATACCCGGAACTGAGTAACACAAATTTCAAAGTCTATCTCCCGCCATCTCTGCGACTTACCGGCCAACCGTCCGGGAAACCATCTCCACTCCTGCTACAAGTTAGCCGGACGTACATTATGATCTCCGAAAAACAACACGCCGCCAACATCCGCAACGCCCAACACTCAACCGGTCCCAAAACCGAAGAAGGCAAACGAACCTCCAGCCACAACGCCTGCCGCCACAACTTAACCGGCCAGGTAACCGCGATGACCGAAGAAGATCGCGTCGCTCACGATACCTTCTCCGCCGCCATGATCGCATCGATGGCACCCGAAGGAGCCCTCGAAATCCAACTAGCCCAGCGCGTCGCAACCGACAGTTGGCGTCTCAACCGCAGCAGCGCCATCGAAGACAACCTCTTCGCCATCGGCTTCTCCGATCACGCCGATGAAATCACCGCCGAACACCCGCAGGTCCACGCCGCCTTCGTCGCCGCGCGCGTCTTCACGGTCGAATCGAAACACCTCCAACTCCTGACCCTCTACGAGCAGCGCATCAACCGCGGTCTCCAAAAGAACCTCAGCCTGCTCCAAGCCCTCCAGTCCGCCCGCAAAGAGCAGCGCCGGCACGAAATCGAGGAGGCAAAGAAGCTCCTCCAGCTCAGCGAAATGAAGGGTTTAACCTACGAGCCGGCCAAAGATGGGTTCGTTTTTTCGAATGACCAGATTCACGCCGCCATCGACCGCGAACGCCGTCTCGAACGCGCCCAACAACTCGATTTCCACCGCCACAAACGCCAAAAACAACACGCCCAGGCCGCCTGAACCGGAATGAGTGAACTTGAAGAGATGAGAAAATAAAACAGAACCCACCCGCAATGTCTTCCCCGGCGTATATCGAACTCCACGCGCGGTCGGCATTCAGCTTCCTGCGCGGCGCGGCGATCCCGGAAGAATACATCGAGCTCGCGGCCACTCACAACAGCCCCGCCATGGCTCTCACGGACGTCGATGGCGTTTACGGTTCCCCGCGTTTTCACATGAGCGCGAAGAAGGCCGGCATCAACGCCCACATCGGCGCCGAAATCACCGCGCAGCACGATGGAAAAGACGACAAAAGCCGCTACACCCTCCTCGTCCAATCGCGCACCGGCTACCAGAATCTCTGCCGCCTCGTCACGCGCATGAAACTGCGTGCCGGACCGAAGCCCAGTCAGCCCGCAGCAACCGAAAGCGATTTCGAAGAATTCGCCGAAGGACTCCTCTGCCTCACCGGCGGCGACGAAGGTCCACTCGCTCTCGGCCTCATAAACAAAAACGCCCCCGAAGTTCTCGAACGCCTCACCCGCATCTTCGGACCCCACAACGTCTACGTCGAACTCCAGCGCCACTTCGATCGCAACGAAGAATCCCGCAACCAGGCCGCCATGGACCTTGCGCGTTCTCTCCACCTGCCCCTCGTCGCCACCAACGGAGTCTGCCACGCCACCAGATTCCAGCGCGAAATCCTCGACGTCTTCACCTGCCTGCATCACAAAACGACTCTCGCCGAAGCCGGCCGCCTGCTCGCGCGCAACTCCGAGCGCCACCTCAAAAGCCCGGCAGAAATGACCCAAATCTTCGCCGACATCCCCGAAGCCATCGCCAACACGCAGGCCATCTCATCGCGCCTCGGCTTCACTCTCTCCGATCTCGGCTACCAGTTCCCCGAGTACCCACTGCCGCCCGGCGAAACCATCTCATCCTTCCTCTGGAAACTAACCGACGAAGGCGCGCGCCGCCGCTATCAGCCCTATCACGACCGCGCCCGCCACCAGATCGAACGCGAACTCGCGCTCATCGAAAGACTCGGCCTCGGCGGCTATTTCCTCATCGTATGGGACCTCGTGCGCTTCGCCCGCGAAAACGGAATCCTATGCCAGGGACGCGGCTCCGCAGCCAACAGCGCAGTCTGCTATTCGCTCGGCATCACCGCGGTCGACCCCGTCGGCATGGACCTCCTCTTCGAGCGCTTCCTCTCCGACGAACGCGGCGCATGGCCCGATATCGATATCGATTTCCCCAGTGGCGATCAGCGCGAGCGCGTCATTCAATACGTATACGAGCGCTACGGCCAATACGGCGCGGCCATGACTGCCAACGTCATCACCTATCGCGGACGCCTCGCCGCACGCGAAGCTGGCAAAGTCCTCGGGTTCGACGTCACCACGCTCGACAAAGTCTCCAGCCTCGCCCCCATGTGGGGTTACAAGGACCCGGAGCATACGAAGGAAAAGCAGTTCCGCGAAGCTGGCCTCGATTTGACCAATCCGAAAGTCCGCAAATTTCTCGATATCGTCGTCGGGCTTCAGGACATGCCGCGCCATCTCGGCCAGCACTCCGGCGGCATGGTGCTCTGCCAGGGCCGTCTCGATCAGGTCGTGCCTCTCGAACCAGCCTCCATGTCCGGCCGCGTCGTCGTCCAGTGGGATAAAGAAGACTGTGCCGATCTCGGCATCATCAAGGTCGATCTGCTCGGCCTCGGCATGATGGCGGTTCTCGAGGACTGCCTCAAACTGGTGCGCAATCACTGGCGCGAGGAGATCGATCTCGGCCAGCTCCCCGCCAACGATCCGGCCGTTTATCAAACGCTGCAGAAGGGCGACACCATCGGCATGTTCCAGGTGGAAAGCCGCGCCCAGATGGCGACCCTCCCGCGCATGAAACCGGAGAATTTCTACGACCTCGTCGTCGAAGTCGCCATCATTCGCCCCGGCCCCATCGTCGGCAACATGGTGCATCCCTATCTCAATCGCCGCTCGGGCCGCGAGCCGGTCGATCCGCTCCACCCCATGCTCGAACCCGTGCTCAAGCGGACGCTCGGCGTGCCCTTGTTCCAGGAACAGTTGTTGCGTATGGCCATGATCGCCGCGAACTTTACCGGTGGAGAAGCCGAGGAACTGCGCCGGGCAATGGGTTTCAAACGTTCGAAGCAGCGAATGCTCGATATCGAGGCCCGTCTGCGCGCAGGCATGGAGCAAAACGGCATTGTTGGGCAGACGCAGGACCGCATCGTCCAGTCGATCACCTCATTCGCACTCTACGGATTTCCCGAATCCCACGCGGCGAGCTTTGCGCTTCTCGCCTATGCCAGCGCATATTTCAAGTGCCACTACCTCGCGGCTTTCACCTGCGCGCTATTGAACAACCAGCCGATGGGTTTTTATCACCCGGCGGTTCTCATTAAGGATGCCCAGCGCCACGGCCTCCGCGTCCTGCCGGTAGACGTAAACGTCTCCGAATGGGACTGCACCATCGAAAGAAACTCAACCTCATGTGGAGTAGGCCTTTTGGCCTGCGCCTTGCCTTTTCCGAGCCGCGCCCCGGCATCCCCTTCAGGGGCGGCATGTAAACAAGCGGTAGATAATGCCGAGGGCACCGAACACGCCCTACGCTTGGGACTCCGCTACATCAGAGGTCTTAGAGCCGAAGCGGGCAAGCAAATAGCCGCCGCCAGGCCCTTCCAAAACGTGGATGACCTGGCCCAACGAGTCCCGAAACTCCACAAAGACGAACTCGAAAAACTAGCCAGCGCCGGAGCTCTCGCCAACCTCGGCACGGCCCACCGCCGCGATGCCTTATGGAAAGCGGGACGCGCAGGCCGGCCCACCGGCCCCCTTCTCGAAAACGTTCCCGAGAGCGATCGTCAGGCCCCTCTGCAGCAGATGACGATAGCCGAACGCCTCTCCGCCGACTACAACGGCACCGGCCTGACCGTCGGCCGCCATCCCATGCACTTCCTCCGCCCCGAAATGAACGAACTCGGCGTCACCACCGCCAGAGATCTTGCCAAAATTCGCCACGGCGCGCTCGTCCGCGTGGCAGGCTCCGTGATTGTGCGTCAACGTCCCGGCACCGCAAAAGGCATCATGTTCCTCAGCATGGAGGACGAAACCGGCATCGCCAATATCGTCGTAATGCCGGATATGTTCGACGAGCGCCGCCTCATACTCGTAACTGAGCCATACTTGCTTGTTGAAGGTAAGGTGCAGAACGTAGATAATATCATTCACGTTCTTGCCCGGCGCGTGGAAAAAATCGAACCGATAACGCCCGCGATGACTTCACACGATTTCAAATGAGTGTATCTATGTATCCGCGCGGCCCAGGTGGGTACGGGCTTCAGCCTTACAGTCGAGCGCAGCTCGACAGGGGATTCGAATACGTTAGCGAACTTATGAAACGGATGACTACGTATCCCAAATGAGCCAACATTGTCGATAAAGGTCGGAGTATACGGATGGGGCATCGTTGCGCCAAAATCCCCGAACGTCGAAGCTTTCCGGAAGAACCTCGCCTCTTCCGAGAGCTGGCTCACGCCGTTCAATGGTTTTGGTCCCGACAACTTCCTCGTGGGCACGCCCGAATTCCGCTTCTCCGATTACGAGGATTGGATCAAAACCCGTTTCGCGCCCCGTCACTACCAGAAGCTGAAAGAGAAAATGGGCCTGCCGTCGCTCTATGCCATTGGCGCGTTCATCCAGTCTCTCTGCCAGAACCCCGGAATTGAGAATCAACTCCGCGAGCTCGGTACCCAGGCCCATGTCTATGTCGGCACGGGACTCGGAAGCCTCGACACAACTTACCAGGCGAGCGTCGCGTTGTATAAATCCCAGACGCGGTGGGACGCCTTCTGGGCCTCGCCGGAACGGAATTCCGAACTTCGCCAAAACCGCGCCGGGCATCCAAATGCCCCGCCCGAATCCGATTCCGAAGCCCACTCGGAAGAATGGAACCGTTACTGGATGGCCCGATCGCCGGAGCTTCAGGACTATCTCGCGGAGCTTTCCCGGATCGACAGCCTGGGGATCTCCGATGGCGAGGTCGAAACGGCCAAACTGCGCATGATCCGCGAAAAAGAGAAGCGCCACGCAAAACTGCGTGAGAAATGGCTCGCTCCCGAACCGCCGTGGAACGTCTCCGCCGACGTGATCTGGAACATCCACAATACTCCCGCCGCTCAGATCTCAATCCTCGGTGGAATCACCGGCCTCTCCTTCGCGCCCGTCGCCGCGTGTTCCACATTTGGAGTAGCGCTCGGCCTCGCCATGCGTGCCATACAATCCGGCGACGCGAAGCTTGTTGTCGTGGGCGCGGCCGATCCCCCGCCTCATCCGCTTACAGTCGGTTCTTTTTACAGTGCCCGCGTTCTATCGGCAAGCCGCACTCCCTCATTTCCGTTGACCGGACTCCAGGGCACGCACATCTCCGGTGGTTCCGTGGTCTGGATCGTTGCCGATCGCGATTACATGCAGGCAAAAGGTTTCAAACCCCTCGGCATGGAACCGCTTTCCGTGGGCCTCAGCTCGGACGCCCGTCACATCATCACGCCCTCGGTCGATGGGCCCGCTGCCGCGATTCAACAAGCTCTCAACCGCGCCGGAGTTGCCCCGGACGCAATCGGAACCTGGGATCTCCACGCCACCGCGACTCCCGGCGATTACACCGAAGTCGCGACCATGCGTTCCATCCTGCCGGGTTCCGTGCTGGTCACGGCACGGAAAGGTACGTTCGGCCATGGCATGAGCGCCGGCTGCGGCTGGGAATTGACTGCGCAGTATCTCGGCTACGAGCAAGGCCGGCTCTTTCCCACCCCGCTTTCAGCCGGAGACCTGAACCACGCCATTCAGGGCATTCACGATTGTTTCGTCTTTGATGCCGCGCGAGATTTTCCCGATAAGCCTGGCGGCAAGCTTTCCATGGGGATCGGAGGCATCAATGCCTGCATCATTTCGCGGCCGTGGTGACGTCCGCGGTGAACGAGAATGCACCGGTTTCGACCTTCCCCGCCCGCTTCATCTGGACAAATACGCGGTATTTCCCCGGCGTGGGCACTCCATACGGGAACGACACAACCGGACCCGGATTCGTTTCGTGCATCGCCATCATCGCGGCCTGCGAAGCTACGGCGACCGATGCCATCGGCACGGAGCCCGTTGGATGAACATGCGCGAAAACGGAACCATCTTCTTTGATGAACTCCGCATGTCCGCCCATCCCCATATAGGGTTCCAGATCGTTCACCGGATTGCCGTCCGGTCCCAGAATGGTGAACGAAAAAAGATCGAGCTGTGTCGCAACGATTGGCTTCGCCTTGTAGTGCGCCCAGATCATGCTGTATCCCCTGGCTGGCAGACTCGGGCCGGCCGCGTCGTCGCCGGAAACAGGCACGCCCGCAACGTCCGGCAGCGTAACCTCGCCGACCGCCGTCTCGGCGAACCCGCTTTCATGCACGATGTCTCCATAGATGCGATACGTCCCGTGCGGCACGGTGGGAAGCGAAGTAGCGAAATAACCCGGCGCCGTCTGTTCCGGATGGAGGTGGAACACGCGATCCATCCCCGGCCACTCTACCAGGAACAGATGCATGAGGTGGCCATGGTCGGGAACCAGATCGTCGAGCTTTCGCAGTTGCAGCCAGCCCGGGTCTGTGATGCGAAGTTCCATGCGGTCGCGGTCCACCAACGCCGAAATTCCCAGAGGTTTGTAGAGCCTCTGGCTATAAGTCGCCGCGTCGTCGCCCCACCAGACGCTGCCGCGCCACAACGCGAACAACAGCACCACGGACGCTACGGCCATCGCGCCGTTTCTGTGACTATCTACGGCTGCTCCGACGATCGCCACCAGGCCGACCGTCAGGAAAACCATCATGCCGAACAGAAAGTAACTGACTCCCTTCCCCATCGGCCGCATTTTCAAAGCCACGGCCGGGACCGGAACCGGCAACTCGCCCATCCCTTTTGCGCCTTTCACGCGAATGTGGACCTCCCACGATCCAACGCTCATCAGCCACAGCGAGCCCTCGAAAAACTGTGGATCGCCCGCGGAGCGCTGCGCAATATCGGCCACCGGCGGATGCGTCGCCGCGATCCCGGTCATCGGCGTCGGCGTAAGATCCACTTCCTGCACATCCGGAGACAATACCCGCACCTCGATCCGCGCCACTCCGGGAATCACGTCGGGCGGGCGGATTGCAACGAGAAGCGGATACGGCCCGGCCTTGCCCTGAAAGAAAACATCCGGGCTGCCGACATGCGCGACGGCAACACCGCAGAAAACTACTGCCAGCGCCAGCGATTTAACGGCGAACACGCTTCAGCCAATCTCCCGCGCTCATACCGAGCCACATCGAGACGATGGAGCAACCCAGAGCAATCGCCATCCCACTCCGAAATTCGGATGCCGTCTCAAAAGGCACGAACCGGTACGTCGCCGCATAACCCTGCGGACTCTGGTTGTAGTCGTAATAGATGCTGCCGAATAGCGCATTGCGCGCCGCCGGTGATTGCAGGAAATCGCCGAACGGCCACTCGACGGCAACCAGCACCACCAGAAACAGAGCGCCTGTCACGACAGCCTGTTGCCATTTTTGCCAACGGGCCATGCGGGGCCACACGAGGTCCAGCACAAAAGCGGGAATCAGAACCAGAAGGGGAAATCCACTGGGGATGAATTGTGTTACCTCATGCAACACCGGGCCCAATTTCGGCTGGGCCGGAAACAGGGGCAGAATCCAGAGCAGTCCGAGCAGAAAAACGGTATAGATTGCAGTCACGATCGTCGCGGCCCAGCGCAGGCCAGTGGTCCGCGATGCAATCGCGAGCACGATGGGTGTCAGGATGCAGATCGACCGGTACGCAATGGCGGTATGGAGGAAAATGCGATGAGTGAATTCGAGAACCAGTACCAGCAGCGCCACCAGAATCATGCTTGCCACATAGAGGAACAGCCATTCCAGGCTGCGCCGGGATTTGCCGGCGGCCCTGTTCATACGCGCGGCAATCAATACCAGTGCGCCGATCTCGACCGCCACCATCCCGATCGCCAGAACCACATGCGGCGGACTGAGGATCTTCACATCCAGCCCGTACGCGTTATGCCACCAGTCGTCGAACGGCGCGGAGGTGATCATGGTGAATCCGCCCCAGGCGCAGATGAACGCGCCCAGCGGCCCGCGAAAACCGAGCACGTTCACGGATGCGACCCGCAATTGCGAATGCGTGAACGTCGTCCAGAGAATGAGGTAGCCGCAGGTAATTCCCGCGATCACGCCGCAAAGTTGAATCGCAATGTGCGCCGGCGTCCAGAAAGTATCGCGGCCAATCGAGCGGTGCCAGGCAATATCCCAATGCACCCCGATCATCGCCGATGTCACTCCGGCGACCGAAAGCCAGATGTACCAGGGAATCGACCCGTCGCGTTCCACCTGATTCAATACTATGATGTGTGTAGCCTAAGGAGGTTTAGGATGTGTAAACTTCGTGTAATTTTGGTTGGTTGCCTGCTGGGAAGTGCAGCGCTGGCGGCGAATTCCGCCGCGCCGACGTTCAATAAGGATGTTCTCCCCATTCTGCAGGCGAACTGCCAGCAATGCCATCGGCCCGGCGAGATTGCCCCGATGTCGCTGCTGACTTACAACGAAGCCCGCCCCTGGGCCAAGGCAATCAAATCCGCCGTGGTCAGTCAGAAGATGCCGCCATGGTTCGCGGATCCGAACGTCGGCCATTTTGCGAACGATCGCCGCCTGAGCGACGAGCAGATTAAAACACTGGCGTCCTGGGTCGATAACGGAGCTCCTGAAGGGAACGCGAAGGATCGTCCGGCGCCGCGAGTATTCCAGGAGGGCTGGAATCTGAAGCCCGACATGGTAATCGAGATGCCGAAGCCTTTCGAGCTTCCGGCGAAGGGGACGATCGATTATCAATACATCCTCGTCAAGGGCGATATCAAGGAAGACCTCTGGGTCAAGGCAGCCGAGATGCGTCCGTCGAATAATGCGGTGTTGCACCACGGCAAGGTCTGGGTGCGGCCTCCCGGTTCGCACTGGATGGAAAATGCCGTTCCCGGCGTCGCTTATTCCGAGGGAATGGGCAAGGGCGGCGCGGAGGAGGGCGACGACATTATCGGCAAGTTCAACCCTGGTTTGGGCGAGCAGACTTTCGATTTCGACGGCTCAGCGAAGCTGATTCCCAAAGGTTCGGACTTCGTATTCGAACTGCACTACACCGCGATCGGAAAACCCGCCACGGACACATCGCGAGTGGGCCTGGTGCTGGCGAAAAATCCGCCTCAAATGCGTTATTACACTTCGCCTGGGACGCCTTCGGCGTTCAATCTCCTGATCCCCGCAAACGACAGCAACGCTGAAGTTGTATCGGAATCCACAGTTGGCGCGGATATGAAGTTGGTTTACATACAGCCGCATGCACACCTGCGAGGCAAGGATTTCGAAATCCGGCTGGTCTATCCGACAGGCGAAAAAGAGACGGTTTTCAAGGGAAAATTCGACTTCAACTGGCAGCTGGGATATGACCTCGCGAAGCCGATCGTTCTTCCCAAAGGCACCCGTATCGTTTCGATCGTCCACTACGACAATTCGGCGAACAATCCTTTCAATCCGGATCCGACTAAAGACGTTCGCTGGGGTCCGCAGAACTGGGACGAAATGCAGTCCGTCTTCCTGGGCTTTATTTTCGATGTCAAAACCGACATCGGCACTGCGCTGAGACCATCGGGCCCGAGCCTTCTGCCGAGGCAAAGAACCGGCGGCCCGACTCTCGCGGCGCTCGCAGATCAGTAAAGGCGTCCAGTAAAACTTTCCGGAATCAAATACGGACGTCCCGGCGTCCATGAAGCAATGTATGGCTGATCGGCTGACTGAAGTCAATCCGTGGCTGATCGCTGTTTCTGTGATGCTTGCCACGTTTATGGAAGTGATCGACACTTCCATTGCCAGCGTGGCGCTGCCGCACATCGCGGGCAGCCTTTCGGCCACCACCGACGAAGCAACATGGGTTCTCACCAGCTATCTGGTCGCGAACGCAGTCATTTTGCCGGCCAGCGGGTGGTTCGCGCTGCGGTTCGGCCGCAAGAGATTTCTGATCACGTGCATTATCATCTTCACGATTTCGTCGTTCGTGTGCGGCGCGGCGACAAGTCTGGGGATGATTCTGATCGCAAGGGCCGTTCAGGGAGCCGGGGGCGGAGCGTTGCAACCGTTGTCTCAGGCGATCCTGCTGGAAAGTTTTCCTCCCGAGCGGCGCGGACTGGCTATGGCGGTGTTTGCGCTCGGCGTAGTTGTGGCGCCGGTACTTGGCCCCACGCTGGGCGGCTGGCTGACCGACCAGTATTCCTGGCGCTGGGCCTTTTACATCAACATTCCCATCGGCGTCCTGGCGATCTTCATGCTGTCGAGATTCGTCACCGATCCGCCCTATATCAAGGACGCGAAACCCGGGGGCATTGACGCGATCGGATTTGGCTTGCTGGGGATTTCACTGGCCAGCCTGCAAATCATCCTCGACAAAGGCCAGGAAGTGGATTGGTTTGGCGCCATCTGGATCCGCTGGATGGCAGTCATCATGGTCGGCACGCTGGTGGGATTCCTGGTCCGCGAATTGAGAATCAAAGCGCCGCTGGTCGATTTGAGGGTTTTCAAAGATCGCAACTTTGCGCTGGGATGCCTGCTGATCGGCTTGTTTGGCGGAGTGATTTACGGCGTGGTCACACTGTTGCCGCTCTTCTATCAAACGCTGCTCGGCTATACGGCAGGAGCAGCGGGATGGGCGGTGAGCCCGCGCGGAATCGGGGCGATTATGGTCATGCCCGTGATCGGCGCGCTCACCGGGCGCCTGGATAACCGATGGCTGATTATCACGGGATTCGTAGTCTTCGGATTGACGAGCATCTGGATGGCGCGACTGACGCTCGATATCGGGCCGAACTCTATGTTATGGCCCATTATCATCAGCGGCATGGGAACGGGGATGGTTTTCGTGCCCTTGGCAACCATCTCGATGGGCACGTTGAGAAACGAACAGATCGGGAATGCGAGCGGTCTGTTCAATCTGATGCGGAACGTGGGCGGCGGAATCGGGATTTCTCTCGTAAATACACTTGTCGCGCGGCATGCCCAGATCCATCGGGCGGAACTGGCGCAGAATCTCGCGCCGCAGAACCCGGCATTCCAGCAGGTATTCACTCAGACCCGGGGGTTGATGTCGCAGTATGTCGGGCCGGGGATTTCCGATCTGCGGGCGTATGGATTAATCCAGGGAACACTCGATCAGCAATCGGCCGCCTATTCCTACGTGGACGTGTTCCGTTACCTGGCGCTGGCTTGTTTCCTGTGCGGTGGTGTGGTGATCCTGATGAAGCGCGTCAAGGCGAGGAGAGGCGCGCCGTCGATGGCGCATTAGCGAGTTTGGCGGCGCTGATGGCTTGGCCGACGTGGCGCTGGCCATGTTCAGCGATGTGAATCGCGAGGCTGATGGCGGTGGTTTCGAGGCGCCGGCGGCCGATTTCCCGCTTCTCGCCGAACTTCTCTGGAGTCAGGGCGCGGACGAGTTCTTCGTATCGCGCGAGGGATCGGCGAACTGCCGCAATCAGGCCTTCGGCGGAGTCTTTGCCCTCGCTTTCCTGCTTGATCGCGGCGAGTTGTTCGGTGGTGAGTTGCTTGCCTTCGAGGTAGGAGCAGAGCCTTTCTGTGCTCCCGGCCAGATGCTTCGCGTGGAAGCCGACTGAGGTCATGCCGTGGGGCCTGGCCCAGATCTGCTCAACTGTCAAAGGCGCGATGGCATGCTCCAGATCCTCCCGGATGTGCTCGCTCGCGCGCAGCAGATGCCCGACGACGGGGTCTATGCCGGGGAGAATTCCCCGCATCCATGGTTCGATTTCCATTTTCGTGTTCTCCTATAATTTATGACTCGTTCTCGCGCGATTTTACTGGCGCTCGTTTTTTCTTTGCAATTGACGGCCGCGAAGAAGCCGGTCACGGTGGAAGCGGTGGTGAATACGCCGCGCCCTGACTTTGGAAACGTTACGTGGGCCCCCGATGGAGAGCGCTTCATTGCCAACGAGCGCGGAGAACTCTCGGTTTACGACGTCCGCTCAGGGAAGTCACGTTCGGTCATCGCACTCGAAGAACTCGAACACGCCGCAGTCAAGTCCCCACCAGCGGCCGTGTTCGACTGGACCAACCGGCGGGTTGGGGAACAGGACGTGCAGTGGTTTGCCGATGGTAAACGGCTCCTCGTGGCGGCCGGAGGCGATCTGTTCGTGGTCGATATCAATAAAGGCCGCTTTGAACCGTTGACGCAGACTGCGGAAGGCGAACGCGATCCCAAGCTTTCTCCCGATAACCGCTACGTGTCTTTTCGACGTGGGCCGGACCTCTTTACGATCGATGTGGATTCGAAGGTGGTCGCGCGCCTGACGACGAACGGCTCCGACACTCTGCTCAATGGGCAACTCGATTGGGTATATCCCGAGGAATTGGACCTCAATACCGCACACTGGTGGTCGCCAGACAGCCGCTCGATTGCGTACCTGCAGTTCGATATTTCGGGGGAGCCAATATTTCCGCAAGTGTCGCTGCTGAACGCGCACGGGCTGCTCGAGCCCGAGCGTTATCCGAAGGCCGGCGACCCCAACGCCGAAGTGCGGCTGGGTGTGGTTCCGGCAGCGGGGGGTGAGACCAAATGGATGGATCTGGGTGAGCCTCGCGGTTTCCTGCTGGCACGCGTGGTGTGGTCGCCTGACAGCCGCGCGATCATGGGGGAGCGATTGAACCGGGTGCAGAACAATCTCTATCTGATGCTGGCGGATCCGGCTACGGGCGCGGCTCGCGAGATCCTGCACGAGGAAGATCCCCGATGGATCAATATTCAAGGCGAGCCGGAGTTTCTCGGCAAGGGTGATCGCTTTCTGTGGACGAGCGAGCGTTCGGGGTTCCGCCATCTCTATGTCTACGGCATCGACGGCAAGTTGCAAAAGCAGCTCACGAGCGGCGATTGGGAGGTGACTTCCGTCGCGGGCGTGGATGAAGATCGCCGGCGCGTGCTGTTTACGTCGACCGAAGAGAGCCCGACAGAACGGCAGCTTTACGCGGTGTCGCTGGATGGTACGAACAAGCAGCGGCTTACCAAAGGCGAAGGAACACACTCGATCTCGCTTGCTCCGAAGGCGGGCTACTATCTGGACAAGTACAGCAGCCTGGCGAATCCTACGCAGCAGACGCTATATAAAGCCGATGGCACGGAGTTGCGCGAGTATAAGGCTGCGGACCGCACGGCATCCAATGAGTTCGATATCCTGCCCGCGGAAATCGTGAAAGTGAAGGCGTCGGACGGGACATTGCTTTATGCACGCATGATCAAACCGGCGGGTTTCGAGGCGGGGAAGAAGTATCCGGCCGTGGTCATGGTGTATGGCGGCCCGGGGTTTCAATCCGTTCGAAACGCATGGCAGGGATTGTCCTGGGACCAGGCGCTGGCTCACAAAGGTTTCGTGATCTGGCAGCTCGATAATCGCGGCTCGGCGGGGCGGGGGCACCAGTTCGAATCGGCAATCTGGCACGATATGGGCGCGCATGAATTGAGCGATCAGAAGGAGGGGATTCAGTATCTGATCGCGCAGGGATTCGTGGATCCACAGCGCATCGGGCTCTATGGCTGGAGCTATGGCGGGTACATGACGCTCTATACGGTGACCCACGCCCCAGGCCTGATCAAGGCTGCCATCGCGGGCGCGCCCGTTACCAATTGGCGGAATTACGACAGCATCTACACGGAGCGTTACATGGGATTGCCGCAGGACGATGGAGAAGGTTACAAGGTGAGCGCACCCGCGCTGAGCGCGGCTGGTCTGGAAGGGACGAAGCTGCTGATGATTCACAACGTGGAAGACGATAACGTTCACTTCCAGAACTCGGTGCAGATGGCCGAGGCGCTGGAGAAAGCGGACAAGCAGTTCTACATGCTGGTCTTTTCGCAAAAGACGCACGGCGTTTCGGGCCCGGAGTACAAGCAGTTGCTTGACGAGACCACTACGTTCTTCGAAGAGCATCTGAAGTAGATGGACCGCGTTCTTTCCTGGGCACGAAAAAATCAACCGAAACTGATCCAGCTGATTCGCGAGTTCGTCGAGTGTGAATCCCCGAGCGATTCGCCTGGCGATGTGAAGCGGTTCATGGATCTTCTGGCTGAGGCCGCGTCGGATGTTGCGGTCTCGCGACGCACACCGGAACACGCCCTTGTTTGCAGATTCAAACTGCCTGGCCGGAGGAAGGCGGGTCGGATACTTGCTCTTGGCCACGCGGATACTGTATGGCCGATGGGCACGTTGAAAGCCATGCCGTTCCGGCGCGCGCAGGGTCGGCTGTGGGGGCCCGGGGCGCTCGACATGAAGGCGGGCCTCGCGTTCTTTCTCTTCGCGATGCGTGCATTGCGGGAACTGGAGATTCCGGTCGCGCATGAAGTCGTGCTGCTGGTGAATCCGGATGAAGAGACCGGCAGCAAAGGCTCGCGCGCGGGAACTGAAGCGCTGGCAAAGGAAAGCAAAGCCGTGCTTGTGCTCGAACCGGGAACCGGTCTCGAGGGAAAAGTCAAGACTGCGCGCAAGGGCATTGGGACATATACGTTGAAAGTGCATGGCGTTGCGGCTCACGCCGGAGTCGATTTTCAGAGGGGCGCGAGCGCGGTGGTCGAGGTGGCGCGGCAGATTGAACACCTGACCGGGTTCACCAATCTCGCGCGAGGCGTTACGGTGAATCCGGGGGTGGTTTCCGGCGGAACACGGGGGAATGTGATTGCAGCAGAGGCTTCGGCGCAGGTCGATATTCGCGTGCCCCGGATGCAGGATGCGAGGGCGCTGGAGCGAAAATTCCGGGCCATGAAGCCTTTCGATAAACGGTGTTCTCTTGAAATCGGCGGTGGCCTCAGCCGCCCACCTATGGAACGCGGCAAGGGTACGATCGCTCTGTTCACGCTGGCACGCGGGCTGGCGCGGGAGTTGGGTGTGGCGCTCGAGGAATCCTCCACGGGCGGTGGGTCCGATGGAAACTTCACCGCTGCGATTGGGGTTCCGACGCTCGATGGCATCGGCGCAGTGGGCGAAGGCGCGCACGCGGCACATGAGAGTATTCTGATCGAACGCATTGCGGACCGGGTTGCTCTGCTCGCTAAGCTGACTGCGGCGATATTGTGAGCACATTGGACGGCGCGTGGCATGAAATTCCCGGAACGGACTTGTGGCGATAAGCAGGTTAGAAGATCGAAGGATACTCGTTCGGAAGGGCTCGCCATGGTAATCGATCTGGAACCCGAGCAACGGCGTGCGATCGACCTCGCGATTCAGTCGGGTGCGTTCTCGTTACCTTCGCTGCCACCGCCAAAAGGGAGTTGAACGATTTGCCATCCTACGCAATCGGGCGGGCGCTTCCCATGATTCGCGAACCGACCGGAAATCCGCGTCCCTCCGCAGTTGCCCGCGCGCCGGCCTCGATGGTGTTGCCGATGCTTTGCTGTTCGCCCAACATGCAATCGAGATGTTCAGGCGATCCCTGCCAGAAGGCCTTCCGCGGCGCTGCCTCGATCGGCTCTCCAACCGGCTGACCAAGATCCTTTCCGAGGTCCGCAAACTCAACCCCGCAGCATAACGGCAAACTCAACCCCGCAGCATAACGGGCAGAGATTGGCCGGATAGCTGACAAACCGCGGGGGCGGCCGCCGCGATATTGTGAATGCCATGAGTCACGTATATGAAATGCGCACGTATTACGTCGCGCCGGGCAAAATGGACGCTCTGCTGGCGCGTTTTGCCGATCATACGGAAGCGATCTTCAAGCGGTACAACCTGAAGACCATCGGGTATTGGGTTCCGCAGGAGAACGAGAAGAATCTGCTGCTGTACATCGTCGAGCACGACAGCCTCGAAGCAGCCGAGAAAAATTGGGAAGCTTTCCGCAACGATAAGGAATGGCAGCGGGTCAGGGCTGAGACGGATGCGGGGGTTCCGCTGGTGGTGTCGATCGAGCGGTACTTCATGGATAAGGTCGATTTTTCAAAGCCCAAATATGGAGTATCCTCGAAAACATGACCAAATCCCATCTACTCTCATTCGTTTGCGGAGCCGTTGCCGTGCTGGGGATCAATATGATCGGCCAGTCGAAGGCGGAAGCGCCGAATCATGTCTTTGAACTGCGCACGTATCACGCGGCCCCGGGCAAGCTGGACGCGCTGGTGGCGCGCTTCCGCGATCACACGGACACGATGTTCAAGAAGTACGATCTGAAGACGGTCGGCTACTGGATCCCGCAGGACAACACGGACAACGTTTTCATCTACATCGTGGAGCACAAGAGCAAGGCCGATGCGGACAAGAACTGGGCTGCGTTCCAGGCCGACGAGGCGTGGAAGAAGGTCAGAACCGAGTCGGAAGTGAACGGGCCGCTGCAGACGAAGGTCGATCGCGTGTTCATGAACCCGACCGATTTTTCGAAGTTAAAGTAAGTCATGCGGTTTACGATTCTGTTCGCGGCGGGGACTCTGCTCGCCGCGACGGCCGGTACGCCTTACGCGGACGACGCCGCGAAATGGCGCGCCGGGTATGAAACGTCTCTCAAAGCGCCGGATGGATGGCTCTCGGTCGCGGGCCTGTTCTGGTTGCATGAGGGCGATAATTTGCTCGGGTCCGACCCCCAATCCGATGTGGTGCTGCCGGCCGGCGGGCCAAAGCGTGCGGGTGTGTTGCATCTCAGCGGCGGCAAAGTTACTTTTCAAAACAGGGTTTTGAAGTCCGACGCGACGGCGCATCCCGATGTGGTGAAGATCGGCGATGTCTCGTTGACGATCGTCGAGCGCGGTGGGAAGACCGGCGTGCGCCTGAGGGATCCGAACGCGCAGACCCGGCGCGAATTTACGGGGTGCAAGTGGTTCCCGGCCGATGCATCCTGGCGCATCAATGCAAAGTGGGTCGCATACCCGCAACCGAAGAAGATCGCGATCACGAATATTCTTGGGATGACCGACCAGGAGGCTTCCCCCGGTTATGCTGAGTTCACGATTCAGGGCAAGGCTCCATCGCGAGTGGCAAGGACGGTGCGGCTCGAACCGGTGGAGGAAGACGGCGGGCTGTTCTTTATATTCAAAGACGCGACGAGCGGCAAGTCCACTTACGGGGCAGGGCGATTTCTCGATAGCGTGATGCCTAAGGCCGGCGTGGTTGAACTGGATTTCAATAAAGCTTACAATCCTCCGTGCGCGTTTACCGCGTTTGCGACCTGTCCTCTGCCGCCGAAGCAGAATGTGATGGCGGCAGCAATCGAGGCGGGCGAGAAGAGCTACGGCAAGCATTGAGGCTCGTGCTGGCATCGCGGTCGCCGCGGCGGGCGGAGTTATTGCAGGCCGCGGGCTTCGAGTTCACCGTTCGGGTTGCAGAGGTTGACGAGACTCCGCGCGAGGGCGAATCGCCTCGGGAATATGTGTTGCGCCTCGCGGAAGAAAAGGCGCGGGCCGTCGCGGCCGATGACGGCGAGATCGTGCTGGCGGCGGATACCACGGTGGTGCTCGATAGCGAGATCATGGGCAAGCCAGCGGATAGCGCCGACGCGGCACGGATGTTGCGCGCTCTTTCGGGACAAAGGCACGAGGTGATTACAGGAATCTGCCTGCGGCGCGGCATGCAAGTGGTGAGCGACCTTGCGTCGACGGCGGTCTGGTTCGCGGAGCTGAGCGACGCGGAGATTGCCGATTATGTGGCGTCCGGCGAACCGATGGATAAAGCCGGGGCTTATGGGATACAGGGCCTGGCTTCACGTTTTATCGATCGTATCGACGGGTCGTATACCAACGTGGTTGGCTTACCGGTGGCGCTGACTTACCGGCGATTGCGGGCGTTTTAAAGAACCGGCGGCAAGACCGCCGGCGTTCCCGGCCACGGCGAACCGAACGAAATGACGGAGACGAGTTAGAGGACATCTCACGTACACTGAGGCTTGATGGCGGAGCGGGAAGGGCCAATCGCTGCGGGAGATCGCGGATACGAAGAACGCATCCAGCGGCTGGCCGGCCAGGTTCATTCGCGCTTCCGATATCACTCGATCGAATTGCCGGACGGCAGAGTTTTGCCTGGCCTGCAAACCATTGAACATTTGAGATGGAGGCTCGATCTGTTCGGGCTGCCGCTCGATCTGCGCGGCAAGCGCGTGCTCGACGTGGGTGCGTGGGATGGCTGGTTCAGTTTCGAATGCGAGCGCCGGGGTGCCGAAGTTGTGGCGGTGGATTGCGTCGCAATGGACACGTTTCTCGAAGCGAAGCAACTGATCGGATCCAAAGTCGAGTATCTGACACTCGACGTGAACGAACTCTCGGCGCGGCGGCTGGGGCGTTTCGATATCGTTTTGTTTTTCGGGGTGCTCTATCATCTGCGGCACCCGTTGCTCGGTCTCGAAAAAGCGGTGGAGCTATCGACCGATCTGGCGCTGATCGAATCGTTTGTCATTCAGGCCGAGAGCCGGCAGATTCCGTCCGTGATGGAGTTTTACGAGCGCGGTGAATTGGGTGGGCAGATCGATAACTGGTTCGGGCCGTCGCCGGAATGCCTGGTCAGCATGTGCCGATCGGCCGGCTTCGCGCAGGTGGAGTTGAAGGACGTAACGAATCAGCGGGCGTCAGTGGTCTGCAAGCGGCGCTGGCCGGAACCTGATGCAATGCCGGGCGCGACAGCACCACATCTTCACGCTGTGGTCAACAATCGGACGTATGTGGCGAAGTTTCATCCGCTCAAGGACGAATATCTGTGCTGCTATTTCAAGAGCCCGGAACGCGGGTTGACGGCAGACTCGCTGTTCGTCGAAGTGGATGGATTCGGTACGCATGCGCTGGTGGTGGCCGAGAACGAGGGAGGGTATCAGGCGAACTGCCTGCGTCCACCGGGCCTCGAGCCGGGACGTCACGAAGTGCGAGTCCGGACCGGGCATAGCGGGCGCAGCAATGCGGCCGAGTTTACGATGCTGGATGATTCGGGGCGGGAGGTTTTGACGACGCGCGGCTCTCTGCCCGCAGAGGCTCCGGAACTTTGCAGCGCTGAGTTTCGGTCCTCGGGCGATCTACGATTGGCGGTCAATCGGGGCGGATCGTTGATCTGTTATTTCCGTTCCCCGGCGCAGTCGATGGGGGCGGGCGACGTGACTGTTGAAGTGGAAGGCTGGACGGCGGACGCGCATACGATCAGTTCTCTCGGAGACGGCGTCTGGCAGGCGAATGTTCTTCTGGATCAGCCGGTCGCGGCCGGGAGCCCGGTGCGGATCCGTCTGGGGGAGGGCGAATGGAGCCTGGTGTCGCCGGTGCGGGAGAAGCCCTAAGGATTCCGGCAACGATCGCGGCGGGAAGAGGAATTGAGTTGCGGCCGATTTCGGTGGAACATGCCGCCGCGCTTTATGCGCTTATCGACCGGAACAGGGTGCGGTTGAGGGAGTGGCTCCCATGGGTTGGACAGTCTTTCGGTCCCGACGATCTGAACACGTTTATAAAGGACCGGGAGCGCGACAACGTCGACGGGGTAAGCCTTACGACTGCGATCTTCGCCGACGGCGAGATTTGCGGCGTTGTCGCTCTCCACACGATTAACCGGCGCGATCGCAACACGAGCGTCGGGTACTGGCTGGATAGCGGATACGGAGGTCGGGGGATCATGACCCAAGCGTGCCAAGCGATTGTTACCGAAGGCTTTCGCCGCTACGGATTGCATCGGATCGAGATCCGGTGCGCTACCGGGAACGCGAAGAGCGGTGCGATTGCGCGGAGGCTCGGGTTCGTGGAGGAAGGCATTCTGCAGGAGGCGGAATGGCTCTACGACCATTGGGTGGATCTGCGCGTTTTCGGGATGTTGGAGCGGCAATGGAAATGAAATCCCTGACGCGATACAATTCCATGACTCCGTTAGCATCGGCTGAGCCATTCTGAAGAGCAAACGGAACCGGCGGCAAAGACCGCGGGCGTTACCGGCGTACGAGTACGCTCAGCACTTGTTTGTGGCGCACTACAATGCGACTACAAGTCTCGTCTCCTGTATAATATAAAGACAATCCTCGTTTTGTTCGAGTCCCTGATACCAGCAAATGTTCGATAACCTGTCCGACAAACTGCAGCGTGTCTTCAAGAACCTGCGCGGCGAAGGACGCCTCACCGCCGAAAATATGGAAAGCGCCTTGCGCGAAGTGCGCGTGGCTTTGCTTGAAGCGGACGTTAACTTCAAAGTCGTCAAACAACTTATCGAAAACGTCAAAGCTCGAGCCATGGGGAAGGAAGTGCTGGCTTCGCTTTCGCCCTCGCAGCAGGTGATTGGAATCATTCATGAGGAACTGATCAAGGTCCTCGGCAGCCATGAGTCGAAGCTGCGGTTTGCCAACGAGCCGCCCAGCGTTTTCCTGATTGTGGGGTTGCAGGGCTCGGGTAAGACCACCTCGACCGGCAAGCTGGCCCGGTGGCTGATGAAGAACGGTCATCGCCCGGAGCTGGTTTCCGTCGACGTTTATCGTCCGGCGGCGCGCCAGCAATTAGCGATCATCGCGCGGGATATCAAGGCGCCGATTTATCCGGGAACTGCGGAGGAAACCGCGCCGGTGGATCTGGCCCGTTCGGCCAGGCGCGAGGCGGTCAACAACGGCAGGGACGTTCTGCTGGTGGATACGGCGGGACGGCTGCACATCGACGATCAGCTCATGACGGAGCTGAAGGAACTGAAGGCGCTGCTGAATCCGGTCGAGATTTTGTTCGTGGCCGACGCGATGACGGGGCAGGATGCGGTGAAATCGGCCGCCGAGTTCCACAATCAGCTGGGCATCACGGGCGTGATCCTGACCAAGATGGACGGCGATGCGCGGGGCGGTGCGGCGCTCTCGATCCGCAGCGTGACGGGGCAGCCGCTGAAGTTCGTCGGGGTGGGCGAAAAATCCGACGCATTCGAGCAGTTTCATCCCGATCGGGCGGCTTCGCGCATCCTCGGGATGGGCGATATTGTCAGCTTCGTGGAAAAGGCGCAGGAGGCCTTCGACGGGAAGCAGCAGGAGGAGATGCAGCGGAAGCTGATCGAAAACGAGTTCACGCTCGAGGATTTCCGGGATCAGTTGAAGTCGCTGCGGAAACTGGGGTCGCTCGAATCGATCCTGAAAATGATGCCGAAAACAGGCATGATGAAAGATCTGCAGAACATGCAGCCGGACGAAAAGGAATTGACCCGGATCGTGGCAATCATCGATTCGATGACGCCCCGGGAACGCGAAAACCACATGCTGATCAACGGAAGCCGGAGGCGGCGCATTGCGCGCGGCAGCGGGACTTCGGTGGAAAAAGTGAACGACCTGCTCAAGCAGTACGGGCAGGCAAGGAAGATGATGAAGAGCTTGTCCGGTAACATGGGTTTCCTCGGGAAAAAGATGGGGAAGATGGGGCTGGGCAAACTGGGACTGCCGGGATTCTGATTAAGATCGCGCACAACGGGTCGAGTCCCGCGCCCTTTGCGCTCCGAAGTGTTTTTAGGATTTGTGTGAATTTTTGAGGACAATAGAATAGATGCTCATGATTAGACTGGCGCGTTTCGGCGCCAAGAAGAAGCCGTTTTACCGCGTTGTTGTGATTGAAAAAGAACGTGCGCGCGACAGCCGCAATCTCGAAGTAGTGGGGCAGTACAATCCGCTGACTACGCCGGCACAGGTGAAGCTCAACCACGAGCGCATCACGTACTGGACGAAGAATGGCGCGCAATTGTCGGACACGGTCAGCCGTTTGCTGAAGAATAATCCTGCGCCGGCCGCTGTTTAAGGGCTCCGGGCGGGCGGAGGGAAGTCGATGAAACAGTTGATCGAAGATATTGCCAAGGCCCTGGTCGACATCCCGGAAGAAGTGACCATCAATGAGATTGAGGGCGAGCAGACGACTGTGCTCGAACTGCGGGTGGCGCCGAGCGATCTCGGCAAGGTGATCGGGAAGCAGGGCCGGACGGCGCGCTCGATCCGCACAATTCTGGGAGCGGCGGGCATGAAACTGAATCGGCGGTTCACGCTGGAGATTCTTGAGTAGTGCGTGCGACAGCAGTGCATGCGAATGGATCGCGGTCGCGGTCCTGGGCCGCCCTCGCGGCAATCGCGGCGAGTTGACGGCGTCGTCGCTTTCCAGTAAACCTGAAAGATTCGCCCGGTTGAAGGAAGTGCGGCTTGTTGGTGAACGACCCGGCGATGCGGCTTCGTATGAAGTCGAAGAGGTCTGGGAGCATTCGGGCGAGCTGGTTTTCAAATTCCGGGGAGTCGATTCCATTTCCGATGCGGAGAAACTGAGGGGGACCGAAGTGCAGGTGCCGCGTTCGGAACGGGTGGAACTCGAACCGGGCGAGTACTTCCATTCCGATCTGATCGGCTGCGAAGTGCGCGAGCGGGTATCGGGACGCACAGTGGGGAAAGTGACGAATTTCGAAGAGTATGGCGGGCCGCCGCTGCTCGAAATCGACGGGGGCAGGGTGCTGATCCCGTTCGTGAAGGCCATTTGCGTGGATATCCGGCCGGATGAAAAGCTGATCCAGGTTGAGATCCCCGAGGGGCTCGAAAATCTCCAGAACGCATGAAGTTCCACCTTCTCACCATTTTTCCCGCGTTCTTTGAAGGGCCTTTTCAGCACGGAGTGGTGGCGCGCGCAGCTGAGTTTGGCGCTCTGGAAATCGAGATACACGATCTGCGGAACTGGACGCACGATCTTCATCGCACGGTGGACGACCGGCCGTTCGGCGGCGGCGAAGGAATGCTGCTGAAGCCGGAGCCGATCTTCGATGCGGTGGAGACGATCTGGCCTTCAAGAAACGAGAAACAGAAGGTGATTCTGCTTTCCGCGCAGGGCCGGAAGTTTACCCAACAAATCGCGCGGGAATTGCTGGCGTGCGAAGAGCTGCTGCTGATCTGCGGACGTTATGAAGGCGTGGATGAGCGGGTGGCGGAACACCTGGCGGACGACGAATTGTCGATCGGCGATTACGTGCTGAGCGGTGGCGAGTTGGCTGCAGCGGTGGTAGTGGACGTCGTCGCGCGGCTATTGCCGGGCGTGGTTGGGAATCAGGATTCGACGGTGAACGAATCGTTCGAGCAAGGGATTCTGGATTGCCCACAATGGACGCGACCGGCGGAATTTCGCGGCTGGAAGGCGCCGGAAGTGTTGCTGGGCGGGAATCATGCCGAGATTCGGAAATGGCGCAAGCAGGCGGCGCTGGAAAAAACGGCGCGGCTGCGGCCGGACTTACTGACCGGGAATGGTTACAGCCGGGATAAATAGCGTTTCAGAATGGCGACGATAAACATTTTTTGCGGCGCAGCCGGTCAATGTATAGGAAAATGACGGACACCGAATGCAGTGCTACGATCTGATCGTTATCGGCTCGGGGCCAGCAGGCCAGCGAGCGGCCATTCAGGCTTCGAAAAGCGGTAAGAAAGTCGCGCTGATTGAGAAGCGCGAGGTAATCGGCGGGGTCTGTATCAATACAGGCACCATCCCCAGCAAGACGATGCGGGAAGCGGTGATCCACTTCTCGGGATTCCACTACCAGGCGATCTATGGGATGAACTACCGGGTCAAGGAAAAGATCTGCATGGCCGACCTTTCCTTCCGGGTTCAGCACGTGATCAAGACGGAGATCGACGTCACCCAGGCGCAACTCTCGCGCAATAACGTCGAGATGCTGACGGGCGAGGCAAGCTTTGTCGATCCGACACATATCAGTGTCGAGAATTCGCGCGGCAAGACGACCATCGAGGCGCCTTACGCGATTATCGCGGTAGGAACCAAACCGGCGGCATCGAATAAGGTTCCCATCAACGGGCGTAACATCATCGATAGCGATCAGATTCTGTCGATGACGGAAATTCCGAAGACGCTGATCGTAGTGGGGGGCGGCGTGATCGGCGTGGAATACACGTGCATGTTCGCAACGCTCGGGGTGCGGGTCATCCTGGTGGAAAAGCGGCCCCGGCTGCTCGAGTTCGCGGACTCCGAGATGGTGGAAACGCTTTCCTATCATCTGCGCGACAGCCGCGTGACCATGCGGTTGAACGAGGAAGTGGACACCGTGGAAGAGGTCGTGGGCGGCGTAGTGGCCACGTTGCAAAGCAAGAAGAAGATTTCGGGCGACGCGCTGCTTTACGCGGTGGGGCGTCAGGGCAATGTGGATGAGTTGAACCTGCCGGCGGCGGGCATCGAGGCCGACTCGCGGGGCCGCATCAAAGTGGATGGCGATTTCCGGACCAGGCAACCAAATATATTCGCGGTGGGGGATGTCATCGGCTTTCCCAGTCTGGCGTCGGTGTCAATGGAACAGGGCCGCGTCGCCGCAGGGCGGGCTTTCGGTGTTGAGTTGCAATCATCGCCGGCGTTCTATCCCTACGGGATCTACACGATTCCGGAGATTTCGTTTATCGGCAAGACCGAGGAACAACTGACGGACGAGGACGTGCCGTACGAGGTTGGAGTGGCTTATTATCGCGAGATCGCGCGCGGCCAGATTCGCGGCGACACGACAGGGCGGCTCAAGTTGATCTTTCATCGCGAAACGCGCCTCCTGCTCGGCGTCCATATCATCGGCGAAGGAGCCTGCGAGCTGCTGCATATCGGACAGGCGGTCATGGTTCTGGGCGGCACCATGGATTATTTCGTCGATACGGTCTTTAACTATCCCACGCTGGCGGAATGCTATAAGGCAGCCGCTTTCAATGGACTGAACAAGCTCGCGCGGTATTGAGGCAGGGCAGTAATGGATCAAATAGTCGGAATTTCCGCAGCGGGGAAACTCTCGGTGGCGCTGGTGGAAGGCAATCGTTTGATCTCGCCGGTCAGTGAGTATCCTCGACCCGGGGATGAGCCCGGCGACGACTCAAGCGAGAACGAGTTCCTCAGTATGCCCATGGAAGAGATAGTGGACACTGTCGCGGAGATGGTCCTGACTTTGTGCCGAGTGCACAATGCAAACCCCGTGGCAGCCGGAATGTGCTTTCCGGGCATCATTCGCGACGGGATCGTTGCGGAATCACCGAATCTGAAACAGGCAAAAGGCGCGAACCTTTGCGGAATGCTGACGGCGGCGCTTCAGGCACGGGCGTTGACTCCGCGGATTTCGGTTTGCAACGATGCCGATGCCGCGGCGACCGGTATAGCGGCGTTGCGAGGGCAACTGGAGCACCTGATCCGGGTGTGGACGCTTGGCCAGGGAGTGGGCTTTGGACGCTATCCGCATTCCGAGGGTCCTTGCGAGGGCGGACACATCGTGGTCTCGCTCGATCCGAAGGAAGCCTTTTGCGGGTGCGGAGGGCACGGGCACCTCGAAGGCATCATGGGTTATCGCGCGATGCGTTTGCGCTTTCCGGATCTGGAACCAGAGGAGGTATTTGCCAACGCGCTCCAGGGCGACCAGCGCTGCGCGGATTTCGAGTTGCTTTGGCATCGAGCCCTGGCAGCTGCTTCCGCCACGAGCATTCACTTCGACGGGCCGGGAAAGTTTTTCATAACGGGGGCCAACGCCCGTTTGTCCGGATCAACTTGCTGAACCAGTATCTTCAGGAGATGGTTGCCATGTCTTCCCTTCAGGGAAGTGTGTTTGAAGTAATACCGGGCAATGAAGAACTGGCGATTGTGGGCGCCGCCGTGAATGCCGCGCAGGCTTCGTGAGTGGCACAGCATGAGAGGCGACAGCGAGCGTTAGCGTACCATGCGCTAACTTTGGTTAGTGCGGCCTGAAATGATGCTCCGGAAAGTTAGATCCGGGGTATACTCATTTTGCAAACGATGCTCGATCAGCCATCCCTTCCCGGCGCAGGTCAGGTCTTACTGGGGATACTGGTCGCGATAGCGGCAATTTTCGACATCCGCTTCCGGCGAATTCCGAACTGGCTGGTACTGGCGGGCATCATTTGTGGTTTTACGTGGAACGTGTATTCCTCCGGTTGGTCCGGGCTCGGCCGCGCCGCAGCCGGGCTCGGGCTGGGTTTTGTGCTTTATTTCCCGTTGTATCTGATACGGGCGCGCGGTGCAGGCGACGTGAAGCTGCTGGCTGCCGTGGGCGCGATCACGGGCCCGGGTAACTGTTTCTGGATTTTTTTGTCGACAGCGATCCTGGGCGGCATTATCGCTCTCCTTCTGCTGATGGTTCGGGGCAGAGTCCAGAAGACTCTCTTCAACGTCGCATGGATTATCCAGGATTTATTGCATTTTCGAGCACCATACAGACGCAGTGAAGAATTGGATGTAACAACCACGAAAGGTTTACGACTCCCGCACGGGGCCATGATAGCGGTCGGCACGATTGCCTTCCTTGTCGCGGCCCAGGGTGGATTCAAAACTTAGAGGCCACTCGAAGATGCCTGCCATTTATATTTTCGTCTACCTTCAGTTGTTGGACTTTCTTACGACGCTGGCCGGCTTCAGGGTTGGAGCAAGCGAGGTTAGCCCGTTTATCGCAAAACTCATTCACATCAGTTCCCCCGCGATCGGCGTAGCCGCGTCGAAGGTCATCGGACTGGCGGTTGGTGGATTGTGCATCGCCACGAACAGGAGGCGGCTGGTGGGCTGGATTAATTACTGGTACGCATCTTTGATTGTCTGGAACCTGTGCGTTATTGTGATCGCCGGCCGGGGGTTTGTGCGTTAGGCAAAGAAGACCACAGACTGAAGTCTGTGCTACCCCTGAATCATCTGGCGCCAGGGATCGATCAACTGAAAGGGAGTGCGAACGGAACGAATCGGTTCGCCGATCTGGCGGAATGAAGACTCATCGAGGTTTTCTTCTCCGCGCGCGATCCTGAGATATTCGATCTTCGCCGGGTCGATTCCCATAATCCGGCAGCAGGTAGCGTCCACAGCCGCGACGTCACTACCGGCGACGAGTACCCCGGCTTGTTTGGGAGTTCCCTGAATGGGGCCGTTTCCCTCCATCCCCACGATTCCGTCGACGATGGCGAACTGCTTCGGGAACAGATCATGCAGATCGACGATCGATTCCGGAATCCCCGCCCAGTGGAGCACATTCTTGGGCCACCCGTAAATGCCGCCGGGAACCACGCCGAACAGGTTCTTCATGGCGAGCGTCGCGCCGGCCCAATGATGGGTTTTCATTTTGGGCAGCGAAACGAGAAGGTCACAATCGAGGACCGTGTGCGGAAGGTACAGCGACTTCAGCTGCGACACCGGCTGCGAAATCACACGTCTCGATACACTGTCGAGGTTCAGGTCAGTGAATGCGTTTTCAAACCCAGGCACGGTCTTGAAGTAACCCGCTGCGTCAGCCAGGTCGAGAGTCGCGCGGCGGTGGCCGGGCCCTTCGGCGATTTTCACCTGGGCGGCGCCCAGCTTGCGGAATGCCTCGTATGCGGCATGGACCACGAGCGGGTGGGTGTTGATTGCGGTGGCGGGATCGAATTCCACGAGATTGGGTTTGAGGACGATTCTTTTGCCGCGAAGGTCGAGCTTGTGTTCGGCCACCATCCGGTAGACGTTGTCATAAACATCCATCGTGTAGCCGGGAGCTTTCGAGATCGACACGAGCGAACCCCGTGGCGGCGGAGTTCTCCGCGCGGTCTGGCTGCAGCGCGTGAGCGCGACGCCGGCGGCGCCGGTTGCAAGAAGTTCTCGTCGTGTCAAATTCATAACTTCGACTCAGTGTTTCAACTCAGAAGCGGGTTCCGCGCCGCTGAAGCGATGGCGAGCAATGCCGCGTCCATCGTTGTCCGCGGCACGGGCTCGGACGCCGGCTGCACATTTTCCCCGTGTGCCCGCAGCCCTATACGCAACCAGGCAATGCCTTCGGCCGTGCGGCATGTTGCAAGATGCCGGCGCGCCGCCGCTTTCGCACGCTCGATCAGGGGCGACTTCGGAGCGCGGTGTAATGCGGCCAATGCGATGCCGGTAGTCTCCGGATAGGAATCGCCATCGCGCCCGAGCGCCCGATTCGACCCGTGATTCCAGCCTCCATCCGCACACACACGCGAAAACAGAAATTCCCTGCCTGAATTCACTCGCGCGCGCAGCGAGGTATCGTCGCGCCGGGTCAATTCGCGCTCGAAAGCAAGGATCCCGAGCGACGTAGGAATCACCCACGCGGCAGCCCCGGGAAACCATGGCCAGCCCTCAGGATACTTTTCCTTATTGCCAGCGATCCTTTGCCGGAGCCTGTAACTCCAACTGGATTCTCTGCCTGTCTGACCTTCCAGCCAGGTTACTGCCCGATTCAACCTTGCGGACCCGATTGCCGCCTCAGGCAAAAGCGCAACCGCCGCCGTGACCCATGTGCTCTCGGCGACGTCGGGTTGCGGTCTCCAGCCACCGTCCTCGCGTTGCATCGAGAGCAGGAACTTCAAACCGGCATCGAAACTCCGGCCGTCAACCTGCGTGACAGACTGGGCGAGCAATACAAAAGCCGTTGGTTCGGTCCATGAACAGCCTTTATCGTACGCCCAGCCGCCATCGCGGTTTTGCCTGTATTTCCAGTCGGTCATTGAGTGGATTTCCATCGCCGGCACGAATTCCGGCGGCCACGAAATCATTCCGGGAGCACTAATTACGTGTAGCTTTACGCTTACCGCGGCGAATGATCAGAAGGGCGAGAAAGAGCCCCGCACAGATCCAAAGTATCGCTTGCATTGCTGTTGGGTTCATCGTTTGATCTCCTTTATTCGATTGGTGCGCAGTCCTGACCCGAGAGTCAGCCTCCGAATTCCCGCCGGCGAACTGCTGCGCCCGAACGCCGGTAAACCTGTCGTAACGCGGCTTCGAACCGCGTGGCATTAATTAGTTTGTTTTAGTAGTTTGTTTTCCTTCTACGGCGCCGCTGGAGGAAAAGAACCAGCGCCCCAAGAGTAGCGAGCCATAAGACTGCCTGTATGATCGTTTGATTCATGTCCGTCTCCTTTCTTTACGCACTAACTACTTCCCGAAATTCTGCATCAACGGGAACAAATCCTGGAAAAGCTTCAGCATCGCGGGCCCAGCCGCGACAATCATCATCGAAGGCAGGATGAAGAGGAAGATCGGGAACACCAGCTTGACCCCGACCTTGGCCGCTCTCTCCTCCGCCTCCTGCTTGCGCCGGAGCCGCATAAAATCCGAGTGCGTGCGCAAACTATCGCCCATGCTTGTACCGAAGCGGTCGGTCTGGACCAGAATCGCGACCAGTTTGCGCAACTCCCCCTCGCCGGTTCGATCCGCCAGATTGCGCAGTGCGTCCGAACGCCGTTTTCCGGCGCGCATCTCGAGCCCGACCAGAGCCAGTTCATCGCTCAGTTCCGGGTGCGACTCTTCGATCTCGCGGGCTACGTATTGCATCGCCTGATCGAGCCCGAGCCCGGCTTCCACCGAAACAACCATCATGTCCAGGGCGTCGGGCAGGGACAAACGCAACTTCTTCTGCCGCTTCTTGACCTCGCGCTCCAGATATAGAACCGGGGCATAATAACCAAGGCCTGTGCCGGCGGCGAGAAACACAATGCGTAACACCGGGTTGTCGGTAATTTGCCTGTGGATCATCAGCGCAAAAATGAACATGACGATGCAGAAGATTACCTTGACGCCATAGAAGATCCGGATGGCGCCATCGGAGCGAAACCCGGCCATGACCAGATCGCGTTTCGTCGCCGTCTGATCGGCCGGGCTCAAGGGAATCTGCTCACCGATCTGTTCGAAGACACGCACCACTACATCCCTGGGCTTGACCGCGACGATCTCCGTACCGACGGCAGTATCGGCTACTCCGCCGACCCGGTCGTAGATCCGGCTGGGACGCACGTAGGCCCGATATCCGTAAGCGGAAATTACCGCCATCAACAGGATGAACAGAAACGAGGCCAGTAAAAGGGGAAGCATAAATCAAGTCACACTTTCATACTTTGATCTTGATGATCTTGCGTATAAAGAAATTGCCTACGATCTGAGCCACCACGCCGGCGGCAATGATTTTGCGGCCGATGGGAGTCTGGAACATCGGATCCAGATAACCCGGCGATGTGAGGAGCAAGCCACCGAGTGTCGCTATGGGCAATATAGTCAGAATGGTTGCTGTCAGGCGGCCGTGCGCGCTTACCGCCTTCACCTGGCCTTTCAAACGAAAACGCTCCCGGATAATGTGCGAGAGACGGTTCAGGATCTCGCTCAGATTGCCGCCCGTCTGGCGCTGCAGCAGGACGGCGGATGAGAAGAATCGGACGTCGGGAAGCGGTACGCGCTTCCCGAAGCTCGCGAACGAGCGCTCGAGCGACGCACCCAGGTTTTGTTCGTTGAACAAAGCGCGAAACTCCTGACCCAAAGGATCATGGGTCTCCTGGCCGACCATGTCGAGGCTGATCGTAAAGGCATGGCCCGCGCGCATGGAGCGCGAAAGGAAGTCGAGCGCGTCGGGCAACTGGGCCTCGAATTCGGCAATCCGGGCCGATCGTTTCCGCGATACGTACAAGAATGGAAGCGTACCGGTGCACAGCCCGAGGCCGAGCGCGCGCAGAGCCGGAGGCACGGCGGCGACCGGAATGAACCCGCTCACGATGGCGCCCATGACGAACGCTACACCCGTGGTCGTGAAAAACCGCGACGGAGTCCAACCAAGGCCGGATTCATTTAGAAAACTTGTGATGCGCGATGTGATGTTCAGAGAGCCCAGCAGGCTTTCGGCGGATCCGCGATTCGCATTGCCGTCGACGAGCAGATTTACGTGTTGGTCCTCGCCGTCTTCCGTCACGGTGCGCAGCATCGAGACCAGTCTTTTGCGGTGCCGGCCTTCGTAAAAGCGCAATCCGAAGCTGATCGAGAAAAGCAGCAGCGTAAAGATGATGAAGAAGGAGAAAGCAACAATCGCGCTCATGATTGCCCGATCTCCACAACGGTCTGAAACAACGAGGCGGGAAGCTGTATACCAGACGAGCGCAGCTTTTCATAGAAGCGCGGGCGTACGCCAGTCGCCTTGAATCGACCGAGCACTTTCCCGCTCTCGGCGACACCGCTCTTCTCGAAAAGGAAAATATCCTGCATGGTGACCTGGTCGCCCTCAAGGCCGACCAGTTCGGTAATGTAAGTAATTTTGCGGCTGCCATCGCTGAAACGCGCCACCTGCACAATAAGGTCGACGGCGCTTGTCACCTGCGCGCGAATGGACCGGACGCCCATATTCGCATTCGCCATGCCGACCAGGACCTCGAGGCGCGCCACGGCATCGCGCGGCGTATTCGAGTGGATGGTTGTGAGCGAGCCATCGTGACCGGTGTTCATCGCCTGGAGCATGTCGAGCGCTTCTTCGCTGCGGACCTCGCCGACGATGATGCGGTCGGGCCGCATGCGGAGAGCATTGATGACGAGATCGCGAATCTTGATGGCGCCATTGCCCTCGATGTTGGCGGGCCGGGTTTCCATGCGCGCCACGTGCGTCTGCCGCAGCCGCAGTTCGGCGGCGTCTTCGATGGTGATGATGCGCTCATTTTCGGGAATGTAGCTCGACATGACATTCAGGAGCGTCGTCTTGCCGGCGCCGGTGCCGCCAGAGATCAGAATGTTCAAGCGCGCGCGGACGCAGGCCTTGAGCAGCTCGAGCATGCCGTCGGTGAGAGCCAGTTTTTTGACCAGGTCTTCACCTTGCAGCAGTTCCTTGCCGAAACGGCGGATGGAAAGCAGCGGGCCATCGACGGCCACAGGCGGGATGGCAGCGTTGACGCGCGACCCATCCGGCAGGCGGGCATCGACCAGCGGCGACGACTCATCGACGCGGCGGCCCACTCGCGCGACTACTTTTTCAATGATGCGCAGAAGGTGAGTGTTGTCCTTGAACTCGACCGAGGTGCGAAAAAGTTTGCCACCGCGCTCGATGTAAACCAGTTTCGGCGTGGTCACCAGAATGTCCGAAATGGTGGGATCGCGGAGGAGCGGTTCGAGAGGCCCGAGGCCGAAGACCTCGTCGAGGACTTCCTCGATGACGCGCTCTTTCTCAGCGAGGCTGAGCGGGGTTCGCTCTTCATCGACGAGTTTCGCTACCGCGATCCGTATCTCCGCACGCGCCCGTTCGCCCGCGAGCGATGAGAGCGCTTCCAGATTGATGCGATCGAGCAGCTTCCGGTGGATGGTGAACTTCAGTTCCTGATACTCAACGCCCGTGTTATCGCGGTTCGTAAGGCGGGTGACCCATCCCGCCTCCTGCCCATTCGCACCGAGTCCCGTTTCCATAGCTGCCATAGTGTTTGCCTTCTAATGCGTTTACCTTTTCATGCGGGCCACGCCGCGCGACATGTCTAAACCTGCGCCCGTTGAAAGAAAGAGAACCAGCGCTTGCCGGCTTCCGGAATCGCATTCACGGCGACATCGGCGGAGTCCGCCGTATGTTCGCCAGCTATCCGAGCTCGAATCGAATCCCCCAGACCGCGTATTTCTTTTCCAAGCCGGCTTCCTTGCTGCAACAGATGTCCTTCGGAGTAAGCATCGTAGAGCGCCATAAACTCGTTCCGGAAGACCGCCGCGCAAGGGCAGCCGAGAGAGTTTTCGATTGCTTTCCGATCGGGGGCTCCACGGTCCGGCACGCGGTTCAGAAGTATCTTGAGCCGGCTGCTCGGGAATCCGCGCTCTTCCACCATATGAATGGCTCGCCTGGCATGATCGAGAGTGGCCGTATCGGACGTGATCACGAGGTACATCGCGTCCAATTCGGGCAGCGAATCGAGCGCCACCCTGCTGACACTGCGCCCGAAGTCGACGAGCGACACGGGGTACATCGAACGGATGAATCGCATCAGGTGGATTGTCTCTTCCCGTCCGGGATGACATTTGGCCGCTACCTCATCCGGCGCGGGAATAAAATCCACGCTATTCGCGTGAGAAGAAACCAGGGCTTTCCACAGGCTCGAGTCCATCCGATGCAGGTTGTCGAGCGCATCGCGGACGGAGTAGGTGCTCTTCGATTTCATCAGGAAGCGCAGCAATCCCGCCTCGAAATCGAAATCGGCCACCAGCATCGGTTGTTTGGCCTGCCGCGCGAGATCGGTGGCGACGTGGATCACGAACGTAGTTGCGCCGCAGCCGCCGCGGGCCGAGAGAAAGCCGAAGATTTTACCCAAGGCGCCGGAAGCGCCGGCCCCACCTTTGGAACGAGTTCCGGAGAGCCTTTCAAACGCATCCCGGAGCGTGTCGGCGAGGGGCGGATAGAGATACTCGTTGGCACCGGCGCGCAACGCCTCAAGGATGCGTTCCGGAGATGCCTCCGTATACAGAACGAACACGGCCGGTTGCGCGGCGGCGCTCTTGATGCGGCGGACAAATTCGTCGAGCGGCATCGAGACGCAACTCGCTTCCACAAGCACGACATCCACGCGATGGCGTTCGATCCTGTCGAGAAGCGCATCGGCGTCGGCAGGCTCGCTTTGTTCCAGGGCAATCCGCACTGGCAGATTCCGGACGCAGGCGTTCGCCTGTTCCAGAACGGTCCGGTTCGCAATGACGAACGCGGCTGTCAGCGGCATCATGCTCATCTGCCACTCGCATCCGGCGTACCCGCAGCCGGGGCTGTGGGAACCGCAGGCATGTTGACTCCCGGTACGCCCACCGCCGGAAGCGTATTCACCGGGGCGGCGCCGGCGGGAGCCTGGGTCTGTTGCTCCAGACGCTGTATTTGCTCCATCTCCTGTACAGAGATCTCGGTTCGAGCCGGCCGCGGCGTCAAAGGGCCGGTCTTGTCGGTTCCCGGAGTGCGGGGAGTCTGAGTCAAAACGCCGGGGCCTTCGATAAAGGATTGCGGCATCGGCAATTCGGGCAGGCTTTCGCCCTGCGGTATCGGCTCTACCAGTTCGGGGGTAACGATCACGAGCAGTTCCGAATTCTGTTTGTTGATCGTTTTTGTTGTAAACAACTTGCCCAATACGGGGATATCGGCGAGACCCGGGATCTTGCTCAGGGATTCGGTAGTCTGATTGTTCAGCAGCCCGGCGATGGCGAAACTCTGGCCGCTTTGCAGCTCGACTTCGGTATCGATGCGCCGCGTGCTCAAAGCCGGAACGACACCCGAGGAAGTGGAAAGTGCGTTTGAGTAATCGAGCGAACTGACCTCCGGGGCCACACGCAACCGTATTGTTCCGCGCGGCGTGATCGTCGGCAAGAAACGAAGCCGTATACCAAACTCCTGGAACTGAACGGTGACCTGGCCCACGCCGGCTCCTCCACCCTGCAGCGTCGGGTAGGGAAACTCGCCGCCGGCGAGGAAGCTGGCATCCTTGCCGTTCATGGTGAGCAGATTGGGCTCGGCGAGAATCTGCAGGATGTTCCTGTTCGCGAGGTCCTTGATGGTTGCGCCCAGGTTCAGGTGCGGGTCGAACAGAAAAAGATTGAGGGCATCGCTGAGCGTGAAAGTAGTGGCGCCGCTGCCTTGAGAGTCGAGACCCGTGATCTGACCGCTGGCGTAGGTGCCGACGGTCGCAGAAAGCGGATACCCTTTGGGCGCACCAACGAAACTGACGCCCAGATCGAGAGACTTCGACCGGTCGACGTTGGCAAAGCGAACCTTGAGCAGAATCTGCCGCTCCTGAGGCGGCACGTCGACCTTCAAGAGGTTGACGACCTTTCCGACTGTTGCGGCGATCGCGACGGCGCGCTGGGCCTGATACATATCCCTGAGCCGGCCGGAGACGTAGACTGCCCCGTTGTCGATCGTCAACTGCACGTCATTTCCAAACTCACGTTCGACCTGTTCTTTAGCGGCCTGGATGCGGGATGCTCCAATCTTCACGTCGACGTCGTACTCTCTTCTCGAACCATCGCTCAGCCAGATCACGACACTGGTTTCGCCCGGGAGCTTGCCGTTGATCATCAGACTGCGCGCGGTAACGGGCACGGCCTCGGCGGTTTCCGGGGCGGCTACCGATACGCGTTCGATGTTCACCGGCAAATCCAACAGATGGGTCATGCCGGAGCCGATGATAATCCGCTCCGGCGCGGTTGCGTCCGCCGGCGTAGTTTGCGCGGCACGCAGGACACTGGCGCAAAGAATAAGACAGGCAAGCAGCAGGAAATCGACCAGCCGAACCGCGTGAAGGCGTGGAATGGCACTCTTGGCGATCACGGTTTCACCTCAGTTTTTGTCAAAGCAACGGGATTATTGGTAACGGCACTATTACTGGTAACGGAACTACTGCTAACGGAAGCGGGGTTAGAGGGGGCGTCCGGGTTCTTGAATGTCGATTCCACTTTCCTCGAACCCTGGAACACCTCGATCGTTACCGTCTGGGGCATCGAAGCAGGTTTAGGCGGCGCCGGCGGGGGCGCGACCGGGGGGGCGACCGGAGGCCGATTGTCACTTACGGTTTGCGGGCGGGGCGGCCGCATCTTTCCTCCCGTGAACAGATTGAGCGTCGACGCGCCAGGGGTATCCACTATTAACTTGTCGGACGGGTTCCGCAAGACAAGCTGAATGGTCTGCTGCGTCGCCAGATTCAGAATTTCAGCCTGTTCCGGAGTGACGAGCAGATTCACGACTTGCACCAGTGCCGGCTTGCCTTCGGCGTCCTTCTGATAATTCTGACCGGCGGAGAGCACCTGAATATCCTGCAGCAGCGTGCGGGTAATGGGGCCCTGACTGTCCTGCCCGCCTCCAGGCGGCGAACCTGCTACCAATATGTCGACGCGCATGCCTGCAACGGCGAATCCGGCGACGCCCACCACTTCGTTCACGTGCACGGCAAACGCGCGCATGCCTTGTGGAATCGTCGACGCAAATCCGGCGCCCGCGCCCTTCGGTGCGAGAGAGGCCTCATAGAAAGGAGCATCCTGATGAACGGGGGAGATCACGCCGCGTCCCACGATGTCTTCCTTTTTGAGGATGGCGCCAGCCGGAACGGTCAAATAATCCTGCAGAATCACGTCCCGATCCTGAATGAGAGCTCCCAGCTCCAGATCCCGCGCGGCAACCAGAACCTTCGTGGTGGGCGCCTTGGTGGAGGCTCCGACCGTTATTTTCGATGCGATCAATTGATAAAGCACAAACGCGGCTCCGGCCGATACGACCAGGGCGAAGGCGAGGACTCCGATTAATCGCTTTTTCATACTTTTCCGTCCCGACTACTGAACAGGGGGCGCCTTGTCGCGGACACCCCCGCTAAACTAACTGGCTGACGCAGCAGCGTTCGAGAGCTGGTTGCTGGCTGCTCCCCATATTCCGCTGATGCTGGATCCCGTACTGACAAAAATCGACGCCGATGCCAGGGCCACGAACGCCATCAGTAACGTGTACTCGATCAAGTCCTGGCCGGATTCGTCCTTCCAGAACCGTTGAACGAAAGTTCGCATATCTACTCCTTTTCTTTATTCCGACCGCCGGTTTTGATACCGTCCAAACGGTCCGCAAAGCCGGAACGACGACCGTTCCGGCCTCAGGAACCGCACAAGAACTAGCTCGCGGCGGCGGCGGCATTCGACAGCTGATTGCTTGCGGCCCCCCAGATCCCGCTGATGCTTTTTCCCGCGTTCACGAAGATTGCCGCTGACGCGAGTGCAATAAAGGCCATGAGCAGGGTATATTCGATCAGGTCCTGGCCCTGTTCGTCCTTCACAAAACGGATAAAAATATTTTTCATTGGTGTCTGTTCTCCTCTAGGTTGTTGGGGTGATCCTGCGATCACTGGTTATTGGTTTCGTGATCGCGCGATCACGGTCTTTTCCTCCGTTACTGGAAACGAGGGAAACAGGTTCCGCGCGATTGCGGCGGAATACGACGGAAATGCCGTCGTCGTAAACCACGCGCCAATCGCGCGAGATCTTGAGAGTACTGGCCAGCGCGAATCGCGGCGCGATCACGATGGTGTCGATGGCGTATTTGTCCAGCGTCTGTTGCCAGTCGTACTTGACGCCGATGAGGTCGAGATAGCCTTCACCGAACTTATCGCCGTAGAAGTCACTGCGGCCGTCGATGAATACTTGTTTTGCGGGATACAAGTGGTAGATCAGATAATCGCCCCACTGGTCTTCCGCGAAGATGTGCTGCGTTTCAGGCCCCTGCAACAACGAAAGCGCGCGCTCCGGAAAAGCCTTTGGATCGTAAGTCGAAGTGAACTTCGCGCCGGCGGGCCGGGGCGCCAGCAATAGGGCGCCGACCAGGACGACCGGCAGAATGCCGGCCAGATGAACGCGGCCGATCCGGTCCGTTTTCTCGATTTCACCGCTCGACCGCGTAAACCATTCCGCGGTCCGCCGGAGCCAGTCAGCCACGGGCGCCGCCTGAACGGAATCGATTGCCGAGACGATCGCGCGCGCAACCAGCGGGGAAGCCGCGATGGCGAAAAGCGGCAGGTTGCGCTGGGCGATCAAAGCGAGGTGAAGCCATCCCAGGCCCAAAAAAACATTCGCGAACCGGCGGTGCCGCGCGTCCCAAAGCGCGGTCACAAGGATGGCGGCCATCAGCGGTTCGAAGTAGACGACGACCGGCGAATGGAAGTTCATCGACTGGAATTCCGTGATGTGCTGCAGCTGATAGGGGTCGGTGATGTAGCGGATAATGTGCTGGTGCAGCCGCCAGCCGTAGGGATTAATGAACGTGACGAAGAAGCATGCGACGGCGGCGAGTATCCAGGGTCTGGGCGCACGCAGGAACTCCCGGCGGCGCGCGGCGTCAGGTTCAATTGCGGCGTTCAAAAGATCGGAACCTATATAACAGGCCAGCACCAGAAAGAGCACGAAGAAGCCGCCGTGGATATTGGTCCACAGGAGCGTCAGAGGCACCAGCCACCAAAGCAGATTCACGCGGCCCTCGGCCGCCCGATCGGTGATATGGAGCGTGACGGTGAAGAAGAGAAGAGTAAAAAGATGGGGCCGGGCTAACCAGTGAATTGCACAGCCCCCGGTTGCCAATAGGGTCACGGCTATAGCAACCAAACCGTTATCGCACTTGCGCCGTATCAGACGGAACAGCAAGGCGTTCGTTGCGCAAACAACAATGAGACTCGCCAGAACCACGGCAGCCATTCCCCACCGTTGGTGCAGCATCGCAAAGAGTACGTCCCACAGCCATTCCCATGCGAACCAGGGCGCGCCTGGACGGCTATACGAAAACATGTCAACGCGAGGGACCCGATGGTGGGCCAGAATCCATTCGCCCGTGCGCACGTGCCAGCCCGTGTCGCCGTCGCCAAGAAGAGTACGCGCGCCGTTCAGTTTGACGAAAATGAAAATGAGCGGCATCAAAAAGGCGATGTCGGTCAGGGAAGGCAGAAACCGGGCTATAACCGGCGTCTTTTCTCCGGTTGCGGCATCGTTTGCAACAGCGGTCGCCGCCGCGGGAGCCGGAAGCAGCATCAGATCACGCGCTCCGTCGCAAGGGGCATGGAAGCGAGATCGCGCGTTTTATAAATGCGTTTCTTACCGGACTGCTCAACGCGTGACACGCTTTTGCCGGCGCCGGGTTTGATGAAACGCATGCTGAGAACCCGCAACGCGACTTCGTGCCCGCCTTCCGCGCGGTGAACGATACGGGTGACTTCGGTACGGCACCTCATCACTCGCGGGCCAAGCTCGGAGTTTTCCGGTAGCAACACATCGAGAGTGAGCTTTCCATCGATCTTTGGAAGCGGAGCACCGCCGGCCCACAGCATCAGTATCCCGGTGCGACTGACGTTTTCCGTGAGAGCATGAAAGGGTGCCGCCTCGGCTTTGCCACCCTCGACACTACATGTCAGCTGCACATCGATTCGCGATCTGGTTCGGCGTTCCATTTGTTCGGTATAGTCTGAATTTATTACCGACGTTTAGCTGTGGACAATACCGTAAATGGGTTGTATGCGGATGCTATCGATGGTTACGGGCAGTGTCGGCGGGTGATTTTCGCGCGATTATAAGGTGGGGAATCCAAGTCCCCGCGGACCACGGTATGAAGGAGCAAGATCTTTCACTCCACTTACTTACTGTATTTTTGCAGGAATCGGTTAAGGCATCTTGTAAAGGAGTGTAGAGAGGCGGAAGGTCACTATTATAAGGAAAACATATACCAAAGATAGTAGCGGATAGTTTCGTTATGCAATATTCAAAAATAATCCGCAAAAAGTATTAGAAATTTTATCTATAAGATGGTAAGCTCCTTCCATGGCAAATGTGCTCCTTTGCAGTGATGAACCTATTCTGGCGGAAGGTCTGGCCCGGATTCTGGCGGGTTGCGAGACCCTGGACCTGGTTTCCTATTGTCCGGGAATGGAGGGCTTGCGGGAGCAAATGGCCGCGCTCCAGCCCGACCTGCTCCTGGTGGACCTCACTGCGGGTATCACTTTTGGGGTGCTGAGCGGTCTGCACGAAGCAGCTTCACAAGCCAAGATCGTGCTTTGGGTTCATTCGATCTCGACTGAACTCGCTTTGCAGGCGATGAGCCTGGGAGTCCGGGGTATCTTGCGTAAGACGCTTCCCACGGAAACGCTTCTGCGCTGCCTGATGAGGGTTAACGATGGCGAGTTGTGGTTTGAAAAGACGTTGACCGACAGTATCATGTCCGCACGCCGTTATTCGCTCACGCGGCGCGAAGGACAATTGGTCAGTCTGCTCTCCCAGGGATTGAAGAATAAAGAAATCGCGACCGCCCTGACCATCTCCGAGGGTACTGTGAAGGTTTATTTGTCCCGTCTCTTCCAGAAGCTTGGCGTGAAGGACCGGTTCGAACTGGCACTCTACGGCCTGAAAAACCTGACGCCGGGCGGCAGCGGGGTGGAGACTTCCCCAGGGGTCGGCCAGAAACCCGCCTCGGCCGCGTGGCAGCCGCCCCGGTCTTTCTTCGTTGAGAGGATGCCGGTGCAATCGCAACCGCAGCTCCAGGAGCGGCGCCCGCTGAGTCAGTTCAAGTTCTGAGCACTGTTCAGTTTCCCGCGACGGCTCTTTACCTATCATTGTCGGCTTTCAGCCAAGTCGGGATTATTTCGGATCGATTCGAGTCCGTCCAGGACTTTCTGCAGCAACTCGTCTGTCTGCGCCATCATGACCCGCAACGCCTCTACGGAGCGAGTCTGGTGTTCGAACCGTGCGTCCACTTCGGTCTCAAGCTTTCCAAAAACACGGTCCAGTGTCTTCGAAAGTTCCTCGCGGGTAACGGAGCGGTCCAGCCGGGCGTGAAACTGTTCGGCCTGGTCGCCTAATCGCGCAACCGCGAGGTTGATGGCGTCCATTCTGGCTTTGACCACTGCCAGTTCCGAGCTTTTCCCCGTGACGCCGCCGAGCGCGCGGAGTCCCCGAAACAATCCGAAGGCCGCCCCGATCGCCATCAGGACCGATTTCTCAAATGTTGTCAGGTCTTTTGACAGCAAGCGCAATTATAGGAGTTATTGTACTCAGGTTGTAGGACTGGAGTACTAGTTCCCTATTCGATCTGGAACTACCAGAACCGACCCGGGTAGTAACTTCGCCTAAATATCTAATTCCCCGTGTACTTACGGGAGGGAAAGAAGTATATATGGTAGGAAGTGACTGAAACCCAAGCACAGACGATTCTTATGCCCGCCGATACACCGGGAGCTATGGATCGCATGGTTCCGCCTTTGAGGGGGACCACTGGTAGTGCGGAGATGGCAGCGTGGGCCGACATGCTCTCGATGATCGGCAGAAAGAACAGCCAACTCTATGAATTTGTGGGTAGAGCCTGGCGACCCCGGACGCAAGGAAACACGATTCTCCGGGAGTTGGAGCGGGAGAGATCGCGTATTGCCCGCGAGCTGCATGCGGGCGCCGGTCAGCCCCTCGCCGGCATCAAACTGAATCTGGAAATGCTGGATGACTGCCGGGCAGAGTTGCCTCCGCGGGGCCAGGAAGCGTTGGCGCGATTGCAGACGCTGGCGGAACAGGCGCTCGAGCAGGTCAGAGCAGTGTCGCATAGCCTGCATCCTCCGGAGTGGCAGAATCTTACTACAGAGGAAGCGCTCCGCGAGCTGGTTGAGGCAAGCGGTTTGGCAACCCGTCTTGCCGTGCAATTGAATATTGAACCACTCGCGGTGGAACCCCCGCACGCCATAAAAATCGCGATCTATCGTTGCGTCCAGGAGTGCATTTCCAATGTCGTCCGGCATTCCGGCGCCACCCGTTTCACGCTTTCGCTCACGGTACGGGGCGCGATGCTCGAACTCCGGGTCGAGGATAACGGACACGGATTCGCACCCGACACCCGCGGCAAGGGCATTGGACTTCTGGCGCTCCACGATCATTCGATCGCTCTTGGGGGAACGTGCGACATTACCAGCGGCCCCGCCGGAACCACTATAGTGGTATTACTCCCGTTAGCGGAGGATTAAATGGAAACCACAAAAGCCATCACCCTGGTGCTGGCGGACGATCACGGGATTGTCCGCGAGGGCATCGCCGCGTTTTGTGCTTCCCGGCCGGATCTGAGGATACTGGGGCAGAGTTCCGACGGCGGCGAAGCGCTGGATCTGATTCTTGCGCTCAAGCCGGACTTCGCCGTGCTGGATTTGAACATGCCGAAGTTGAACGGGCTTGAAGTCATACGCCGCGTGCGGCTGGCCAAATCCGAAACCAAACTGATTGTGCTCTCGATCAGCCGCGACGAGAACGTGATTCGCGAAATTTTTCGCAGCGGGGCGAATGGGTATTTACTCAAGGATGGCCCAGCCAGGCACCTTTTTGACGCGATCAATTATATCCTCGACGGCGGTCAATATCTGACGCCTTTAATTCGTCGGGAAACAGTTGACATGAAAAGAGAAAAGAAGGATCCACTGGCGCTATTGAGCAAGCGCGAGTATGAAGTATTCTCATTTCTTGTCGATGGAATGCGTCCTAAAGATATTGCAAAAATATTGGAAATCAGCCCTAAAACAGTCGATACGTATCGCGCGAATATCATGCGCAAACTCGAAGTGGAAGGCATCGCGGGACTGGTGCGGTTCGCCATTCAGCGGAACCTTCAGTCGAGTTCGATCCCGTGCTGACTCGCGGTCAAAACGGCTCAAAAGCACCTATAGGATATATCCTGGACAATAGTGAACGACGGTGGCCAAGCTAATCAAAATCCTCGCGGCGTCGGTGGGTGGCGGACTCATGCTTGGAGCCGGCATTCGCCTGGGTGAAGCCATCGTAGGCGGCAACCTGCCTCACCAAAAAGAGAAGGAAACCGACAGCGAGCTTGCAGTCCGGCTTGGAGCGCTCGAGGACCGGTTGCGGAACCTGGAGGCGGAAAGTCCTGGCTCGATGGCCGAAGTCTCCAGTCCTGGTTCCCGTATCGAAGATCAGGCGGCGGAAGTCGCCGCGATCCGGTCGCAACTCAGCATGGGAGGCCGGGAGCTTGAAACGCTGAGCGAGATCAGTCTTCGGCTTCGCGGCGAACTACGGGGCTGGCTCGAGGAGACCGTCGGCGCGCGGATGGCGGATGTGGAGTCGAAACTGAAGGCGGAATCCGAGGAGAGCCAAAGGCAACTGCTCGAGGTTCTCGTCGAAAGCGTCCAGACACGAGTGACGCATCGCATCTCAAGGCTGGAGGAAGAAGTCGCCGGTCAATCGGCGGCGATGACGGAATTACGGGAATGCACGATGCGGACCGAGCAAAGCATGCAGAAGCTCCTTGGTGGGCTGGATCGGCTCATCGTGGCGCAACCGCCGCCAGTGGTCAACACCCCGGCACCCGAACAGCTTTCCGCTCAGAATGTTTCCGCGGAGGCAGTTAACACAACGGTTGACGCCGAAACTACGATCCCCGTAGAGGAACCCAAAGCTCCCGAGGAAGCGCAGCCCCTGGTGGAATGGAAACTGGCTGCAGAACCAAGGCCGAAATCGAGACGATGGAGCATTTTCGGGTAATACCGTTTGGGAACCACACGCAGCTATAGTTAGTCAGCGCAACCTTCCTGGGTAATTCAGGCTAAAATGTAACATCGCTTATTTTCCGCACCTATGGTTGCTTCCGACAAAATAACAATCCTGCTGGCTGACGAGGATGCGCTGCGCCGCGACGGGCTTGCCGCGGTACTTCGAGGAGCATCGCAGTTTGAAGTCGTTGCGCAATGTCCGGATGGTGAAGCGGCACTGGAACAGATTCGGAAATTGCGGCCGGACGTCGCCGTGGTCGATCTCAACCTTCCCCGATTGCATGGGATCGAGCTGGTGCGGCGCGTGCGGGGCGAAACGCTCGGCACCAAAGTCGTGATTTTATCGAGCACCGCCGACGATGACATCATTCGGGAAGTGGTGCGCGCGGGCGGCGACGGATATCTTCTGAAAAACGGCCCGGCCCGGCACCTGATTGACGCCATTTCGTATGTTCGCGACGGCGGCCAGTATTTCTCGCCGCAACTCAGGCGCGACGGCCGGGACCGGCATCTGCTTGAAGAAACACCGCGAGTACCGCCCGAGCGCGCCGCACGCGGGGGGGAGCCTTACCCGGACGACGAAGAAGAGCCGAGGGAGCGCGAAGAACCCGCAGCCGAAGCTCGTAGCGCGCGGGACAGCCGTTATGGAAGATCGAAGCGTCCCGCAAGCCGCGGCAGCGGACGACGCACCAGCGATCCGCAACGCCTCCGGGAACGCCTTCGCGAAGACTCGGGGACGGAAGACCTCGAGGAGCGCGATTACGAGATTCTGAGCATGATGGCCGACGGAATCCGGCCAATTCTCGACAGGCTGGATGAAATCGAGGGCCGGGTCGGGGAGATGGAGGCAGGTGATGCACCCGTTCCGAGCAACGTGCGGAATTGGCTGAGCACTCAGATCGCGGATACGTTTCAGGACCCCCGGTCCACCGCCAGGGACGTCGCTCTCGGGCGCACGGTCGGCGATCTCGAAGCGCGTCTGCCGCAGTTGATCGAAGAAGCGGTAACGACTCGCTTTCACAACATGGCGAGCAAGCTGCAGCAGGAGATCGAAGAAACCCACGTCCGGACACTCGAGACTTTCGTCAAGAATATTCAGGTGAAGCTTGTGCAGCGCGTTTCGGCCCTTGAGACCGATATGTCGAAACAAGCGGAAGCGATGAACCAGCTGCGCGAATATTCGCAACGCACGGAAGATAATCTCAGCCGATTGATCACGGGCGTCGATAAACTGGCGCAGGAGTTGCCGAAGCGGTTGCAGGCTCCCGAACCGCCGCAACCCGTTTCCGAGCCGAAACCCGCAAGGCGGAAATCGTCCCGCTCGTTCTCGCCAGTAATGTGGGTATGGATCGGGATCGCCGTTGTTGCCGCCGGGTTTGGCGCGATGCAGCTTTTGCAACGAACGAAAACAGCCTCGGCGACTCCGTCGCCGAGTTCCACGCTGGCGGCGAATGCACCCGCTAAACCTGTTGCGCCGGCCGCGGACGCCGATACGAAGACGAAAATGCAGTCGGCGGAACAGTACGCCGAACGCAAGGATTACACTACGGCGGAAGACATTTACAAGCAGGTGCTCAAGGCCGAACCGAATAATGTGGATGCGCTGAAAGCGCTGGCGAGCGTTCTCTACCACGAAGATAAAATCGACGAGAGCGCAGCGATCCTCGACAAGCTGCCGCGGAACTGAGTGCTAGCGAAACCGGGTCTGTGAAAGGGTTTGCCGGGTTCCCGAGCCGCCGATTTGACTTCGATCCCAATCAAAGGGAAAATAAGAAACTTACCACCTCATTCGTGCGGATGTGGCGGAATTGGCAGACGCGCTAGATTCAGGTTCTAGTTGGGGCAACTCAGTGGAGGTTCAAGTCCTCTCATCCGCACCAAATAAATCAAAGACTTACAGAGAAAATATCGGGTCGCCAGCAAGCCGCGTGCCGAATGTGACGGTTTTTGTAACGATCACGCGCTCTGCGGTTACATCATGCCCACTCAAAGAGTGAGTGGGATGCTTCCCGATTCGCGGCGCTTCTTCTGTTATTGGTCGTATTCACCGGACCAGCCCCCGCCGCGCTCAATATCAACGCGGATACTGTTCAAAAATCGGTTGTGTTTTTGTACAGAGCTTGGGGTTGTCCCCTGGGCTGAGACAAACAGTTAAGACACTGTTGACCGTTATCCTCGCTTACTACTTCGCTTGGCGACACCTTCACGTTTCGCGACAGACGCATCGGCCATAGTCCTTCCCGCTGACGAATGCCCTTTTCGGAGTTCCTTGCTTGCGTCCTTTAGTTCTCTCGCCGTGGGCGGCGCGATTGTCTCTTTGCTTTTGGCCATTGGAAGCCCTCTGAAAACATTCTATTCCAAATTTGTTCTTAGTGCGGGGCATGAAAGGGCCGGTCTTGCCGACTTTGACCAGCAGCGACTCAACCGCTACCACGATGCCCGAAAGAAATTCCGGGACCCGTATGACATTGCTTATGAAGTCTCCCGCTCCCCCCCTGTGGCCCTATATGGTCGAGTTTCCAAGGATTTTCCGGGAACCGGTGCGCGTGCTGCTGGCAACGGAGGGCCCGACTGCGGCCCGCTACGAAGCAGTCCCTCTGCCTTGCCTTATAGACTCGATGCCGTCTTGAAATTCGTCAAGGAGCCTTTTCGAAACCCGAAATCCGCCGGTGCGCATCGCGGCGACGGCTGCCAGAGGGTCTGAAATGAATCCACGCCTGAACCCTTCCCGCAGCACCCCAAGCGCGCCTACCACGGGAACACCGCGCCGCGTTGCCCCCTCGCGCCCGATCCGCTCATCGATCAGCAGGAGATCCGCCCTTCAGCTCACAGGCAGTTGAATTGCTGCCGCCTCGCCGGGGTCAAGCGATTTTGCCAAGCCAGGATCGGGAGGTCCGCCTGGATCACGCACTGAGATCCAGTTCGGAAGCGCGGAGCACCAGCTGCGGACGAACACGGGAGCCGATGGATGCGTGAGTTCCGACAGCACCAGTCCCGGTATGATCAGCGGCCCGAGAACCTGTCTGAGCAGGTCAACATGCCCAGTCGCAATGAAATAGCGTAAGGGCGATGTGTCCGAAACGACCGCCATCTATGCGCGGTTTTCAGTGGGCCGCAGCGGGGCCATACGATCGGCTTCCCGGTGCAATTCGGCGGGATCGTAATCGTAGAGGTCGGCGTGCCGGGCCAGCAGATTCTCCGCTTCGATCCTGGAGAGCCCGAGCAGTTGTCCGACCTGATACTGCGAAAGCTTCTTCTCCCGGAATCCCTCGATCGCGAGTGCCTCGAGAGCTTTGCGCGACAAGTCCGCGGCCCCCCCAACCGAGAGGGCTTGGGCGATGCTGTCCGGTAGCTCAAGCGTCAACACCATGTATCCATGGTATCGCTGCTGGACGGCGGTGGGCTGGGCATTGAGATTTTGAGAGACGCTTTGTACTATCGAAGGTTACGAACCGTCGGCATCCAAAGTCGGATCCGGGCCGATTCGCCGAAGAAATCAACCAGAGACAAAGCAACATTGTTTGGCCTGGACCACTGGTAAATAGGCGGGGCGTTGACGAGTTCTCTTGGCAGGGTTCTCAAAACCCCACGATTGCTCAACGGGTTGCGGCGTGGCTCTTTGGCGTCACTGATATCGGTGGGGATGCTGCTTTCCATCTTCGCCTGGCACGAAGGTGGGATCGGACTAATTCTGCGGGGTAGCATGGCGATTGGAGTGTTCGCGCCGGGAGTAAAGACCTTCTCCAACGCAAAGCGCAAACCAGGGGCGCAACTGAGTCTACAACTGTTAACGGTTTTGTAAGGGTATTGCCGAAAATCCGGGATACTTG
>JBEKTF010000014.1:0-46621 GCA_049516355.1 Bryobacteraceae bacterium
GGAAAGCGCCCGTTACCGGCGATGATGCCGTATTTCATCCCTTAATAACACCGCGCTCGGAAGAAGCGATGAACGCCAGCAGTTCCTCAATCTCCGAGCCGCTCTCGACTTCCTCCCGGATACGCTCGATCGCCTGGCTGGTATTCAATCCCGCGCGAGTCAGCAGCCGGAAGGCGGTTTGCAACGACTCTATGGCTTCGCGCGAAAAGTTTCGGCGCTCGAGACCCACCCGGTTCGCCCCGAAGACCCGTATCTCGCGCTCGCTGACCACGCTCGAAAACGGCATCACATCCTGCGTGACCACGCTGTATCCGCCAATGAAACATTCCCGGCCAATCCGGCAGAATTGATGGACGCCGCTGAACGCGCTGATGGTCGCGTTGTCGCCCACGGTGACATGCCCCGCGAGTGTAACGGCGTTATCGAGCACCGCGCCATTCCCGATTTTCACGTCGTGCGCGACATGCGTATAAGCCATCAGCAGATTACCGTCGCCGATCTCCGTCAGGAGGCCGCCACCCTGAGTACCGCGATGGATCGTGACAAACTCCCGTATCGTGTTGCGGCTGCCGATCCGGGTAAAGGCGCGCTCGCCCTTGTATTTCTTGTCCTGCGACGCGACCCCTACCGTCGAATACGGGAAGAAGATGTTGTCCGCGCCAATGGTTGTCGGACCTTCCAGATAGAGGTTGGCCATGAGCCGCGTGCGCGCGCCGATCTCGACTTCCGCGCCGACGATGCAGTAAGGCCCGATATCCGCGGTCTCGTCGACACACGCCGCCGGATCGATAATCGCTGTCGGATGAACCGGCATCGGGAATTACTCGGCAACCGGAGGTTGCGCTTCCGCTTGCTGCACTTTGTCCTGCAGCTTGCACATCACCTCGGCTTCGGCGACCAACAGGCCGTCAACGGTAGCGCGCCCCGCCATCTTCGCCACGGAACCCTTGCGACGGATCACCGTCATCTCGATACGAAGCTGATCGCCTGGCACCACCGGCCGCCGGAACTTCGCGGCCTCGATCGAAACGAGAAGCACCAGCTTGCTGTCGCGGTCCGGAATGCTCTTGAGCACCAGCACGCCCGCCGTCTGCGCCATGGCTTCCACGATCATGACGCCGGGCATGACCGGAAACTCGGGAAAGTGCCCATTGAAAAACGGCTCGTTGACAGTGACATTCTTGATGCCCACAATCCGTTCGGGCTCCAGCTCGACGATGCGATCGACAAGCAGGAAGGGGTACCGATGCGGCAGTATCTGCCGGATCTCATTGACATCCAGAATGGGCATGGAAATTGACAGTATAACCGGACGCTTGGTTGCAAGGTTTAAATACCCATAAAAGCGCCCCGCTTCCAACTGCCCTGCCGCTCCCCGCAACCACGTTGACGGGGCCGCGCTCCAGGTTACTCGCCGGGCGGGATGCGGAGGTGGTTCAGCCCGCCGGAACTTCGGCGTATACAACAGATGCTAAAGGAAAACGAAACCGGCCTGCTGGAGAGAGGGGATGAAAGATTCAGAGATTAAGCCCGCCGAGCGACTGAAAAACGTTCACTTCACGGAAGACACTTTGGCGGTAGACCTTATCGACGGGCGCACGATTGTGGTTCCCCTGATCTGGTATCCGAGGCTTTTCGACGCAACCTCCGGGCGGCGTCGCAATTGGCAGGTCAGCGGCGCGGGTTGCGGAATCCACTGGCAGGATACCGACGAAGATCCAAGTGCTGCGGTCGGCGCCGAAGTTTAGAATGCGATCCGTCATAATGTAATCAAGGTTTCATCCCATGATCTGCAATGCCAGGGATCTCTCTCCCGACCAGAAGAACGCGATCGAGACCCTCCTGGGCCGCCGAGTTCAGGAAGGCGAAGCGATCAGCGTTCGTACCTTCGAGCCTGTCACCGTCTCGCATCGGCGGAAACTGGAAATAGCGAACGAACTGCGGAAGTATTTTGATGAAGTGGACGCCTCCCGCAAGCCCGTTTCCGAGGAAGAAGCCGAAGACATCGTCACTGAAGCCATGAGAAGCGTTCGCCCTGGCTATCGTCCCCATCAGTGAGAATCATCCTCGACACCGCCATCCTCGTTCGAGGACATGGCGGCTCCAAAGGGCTTGCCCGCGATCTTCTTATCGGTGTCGTCGAGTCCGATCATATTTTGCTGCTCTCCAACGAGATGCTCTACGAGTTGGCCAGGGTCCTGCGCTATCCGCGCATGCTGGCTCTCCACGGTCTTTCAGAGAAACGCATCTACGATTACGTCGGTTTCCTGCGCGAGGCCGCAGAGATGGTGGTCCCGGATCCCTTATTGGTCACACCGATTCGCGATGTAAGCGACACTGTCGTCATGCAAACAGCGGTTATAGGTGAAGCCGATGTTCTTTGCACGCGGGACCGGGATTTCTTCGAACCTCCGGCGGAAGAGTTCCTGAAAAAAAACGGGATAGCCGTTCTGGATGATATCTCACTGATGGCCCGGTTGCATTCCTGACCGCACCCGAACCGTTTGATGCCGAAATCGGCGCCTGACTTCGAATGGCAGGAATACGGGATCTTCTGTGATTTGATGCCGAGTGAGGCAGGCGCGGCCTCGACGCTCTGCCAGGTATTGTACCGGCCCTGACAGCGCTTACCAGGTTAAAGCATGATCGTGCGTTCGGGAGGAGGTCAGGGTAAAACAGCCAAAGTCCGATAATTCGGAGGCACAAACAAACTCCCTTGAGCAGCGCCCTAACTACTTCACCTTGCACGCGAAATTCGCAGCGTCGTTCGTGCTGCCCGTGCCTTTGTATGTCGCCACCTGGGGATAAGGACAGAGCGGTCGCGTCATGGTCACGCGGTTGTTCTCGACGTGATAGGCCGTAATCTGGTCCGGAGCGACACCGGACTCCCGCCAGCGCTCCACCGCACCCATTGCGTTGAACTGGTTCGGCCCCGGACCCTGACCGCAATGCATCATTCCCGGAACCATGAACAGACGATACCAGTCGTCTTCCTTCGATCCCATCTTGCTGAGCACGCTTGAGTAGTAGTTCAGGCTGTTCTCGGCCGAAATCAATTGGTCATTCCAGCCGTGATATTGCAACAGCTTGCCGCCGCGGGCTTTGAACGCGGCAAGATCGGGATTCACTGCGTTGAGGAAGCCGGCTTTTTCGTCCAGGAGCGAAGTGTCCCGATCCAGGTCAAATGTGCGCCAATCCCAGTGAGCGTCCTGATGCGCCACGTAAGTAAACGTGCTCAGACTGATTTCAAGAGGCTCGGGAGCTGCCAGTCTCGTCCAACCCAACTCCCCGCCGAACGGCCAACCGGGATAGATCGTTTGGCCCGCCCTGGTCGTGGCCGGAGCGTACGCGGTCTTCACGGTTTCGATCTGTGCTGCGGTCAGGCAATTTGGTCCATCCGACCCCTTGCATAAGAGCGTAGAGGGATCGAAATGGCATTTGTGCGGGTCCGTCAAAAGGCCGTCTTTCACACCATCGAGCCCGTCGCAGGCTGCCAAAACTGCCTGATTCAGCAACGCGAGCTTGTTGGTGGGAACCATTATGCTCTTTGTCCTTGAGATTCGTCACTGCGAGGTTCATGTCCCAGGCGTGAAGGTGATTTTGATAATTCGCGGGCGCCCCGGCGAGGACGGCATCGAAATCTTCCGGATAGCGCTGCGCCTCCACGAGGCCCTGGCGCCCTCCCGTGGAGCAACCGTTCCAATACGAGAGGCGCGGCGCCCGGCCGTAAAACGCCCCAATGATTGCCTTCGATCGCACAGTCATCTCATGGACGGCACGGGAGTCGAAATCAATCAATTTTTCCGGGTGCCCGAGTGCGAAGGATGCGTCGCCGCCGGTGCCCTTGTGACCCGTGTCGGTCGAAGCGGTAGCGTAGCCTTCCTGGAGGGCTTCTACCCTCCGGAGGCCTGCCGCATTCGGGCGACCGTATTCAATGTTACCCGCCCAGCCGCCGTTCCCAACCGCTTCAAATTTCCCGTTCCAATCCGCCGGAAGCCAGATTTCCATTTCGATATGGGAGTCGGAGGTGGGCGTCAGGACTGCGGCGACGCGGCAGTGCGCGGGCAGCATAACCGGTGGATCTTGCGGCTGGTCAGGCGCGCGGAACAGACCGGCCGCGACGGACTCGGCAGCGGTAATGGTGGTGTTCGGAAGCGAGAGCGACTTAAGCCGCTCGCAGGGAGTTTGCGCAGCACAGACTGCCACAACCCACAGCGGCAGCGCAAACCGGAGCACCGACAGGAGCCTTCGCATTATGGTTTCTCCTTGAGCCGGAATGTCTATTGTGCCTTCCCGGTGCGGGCATTGCAATCCACACCGCCGTCCCGTGGATGTCACTGTAAAACAGGCAGCGCTTGATAGTTCGAAGGCACAAATAGGCTCCCCTGCGTAGTGCCTTCGGGCGCGATCGTCTTTAATTCGCGATTCAACTGCGCCGATCCGATTTCTCCCGCCAGCGTCCGCCGGAACAAGCGCGTGATTTCCCCGACCTGATCCGCGGATTCGTGCACGAACTCCAGCCGAAAGTGCCGGATCCCGGCTGCGCGCCAGAGATCGAGATGCCCGCTCGCTTCCTGCGCCTCCGCGCCGAACACCGTGTTCCGGCACCCGACATCCGCCATTACAGGATGCGAACGGCCTGCGTGGTCCCGCAGTTCCACGCGGTGCTTCTCGCACGGGCGCCCGCAATCCTTGTAACTCGTGCCGTTCGAGAGAAAGCGGCAAAACACACAATGCTCGGTGTGGAATACCGGCAGGTGCTGGTAGGCGATCACCTCCAGATTCTCCGCGCCTGCGTCGCGCGCGAGATCGGCCACCTGCGCGGCATTGAGATCGTGTGTGGGAGTTAATCGCGACACCAGTTTGAGATATTCCGCGGCGGATAACGAATTGGCGGCATTCAAACTGAAATCGCCGATCAGGAACGGATGCTTTTCTTTGCCAAGCGCGTGCAGAATTCCGGTCGAACGCACCAGGATCTGGCACTGCAGGCTCAGCAGAAAATTTAATATCCGGGATTCCTCGGGTTTCAGCACTCGCGGACTCGCAACTCGCGCCACGATGCCCGCGGCCTTCACGCGTTCCACCGAAGGCCTCAGGCCGTAGAGGTCCAGGTAATCGAGCGTGATGCTCGCTGGTGCGAGTTCAATCGCGTCTTCCAGTTGTTCCGGCGTCCGCACGAGCAGATGCAGTTCGGGAATGGTAGTGATGGCTGGCGATGGCGGTCCCGCATGCGCAGCCGCGAGCGCGGCCAAAGGATCCCGTACGAGATTTCCGTGCGGCAGCATCTGCCTGGCTTGCAGCTTTTCGACGGCCTCGCGCCGCATTTGATTCAGAACGGATACGGGGATGAAGGGCGACCCTTCAACATCCAACGAAACATCCGCCAGTTCGTATGCAGTGTTCCCCAGCCGTCCGAATTGTTCCCGTAGCGACTCGACCGAGATGGCCCGATTTTGCGCCGTAGCCAGGGCCTCGGCGGAACTCACGGTCACGCCTGAATCCGGCCTGTCGATCAGCGACCATTCCGCGACCAGCGGCGATCCCGCGTGCGCCACGACCCGCACCTGGAGCAGCTGCCGGCGGACCGGGCCCGAGGCCTCTGTAAACGGCCGCGCCGCCTGCGTCACATCGGGATCGCTGCTCCTCCAAACCAGATCGCCGGGGCGGATCCGATCGAAGCGGACCGCGCGGTTGGCGAACCGCAGCATCAGCTTTCCATCGCGCAGCGGCGTAGCTTCGTATACGCGGCCACCTTCTTCAGGCTCACCGGGGCTACGCCAGTCCGCGGCATCGAACACCAGGCCGTCGCCTTCTTTCAGTGGCGCGACTGCGTGCGCTTCGCCGGTTTCGACCACGACTCTGTCGGCCTCGACCTGCGCGACGCGGCCCATAAGTACGCCCCTGTGCCGCGGCGCACGACCTGCGACCACCTTTTGGTGATTGGTGCCGGTTACGAAGTAAGGACCGAGACCGCGCGAGTAGACCTGTTCCAGCTGAAGTTCCTCCGCGCGGCTAACCGGATGCTCCCGCCCGGCCCATGCGTCGTCAACAGCCTTTCGATACGCCTGCGTGGTGAGCGCCACATATTCGGCGTCTTTATAGCGGCCTTCGATCTTGAGCGCCGAAACCCCCGCTGCAACGATCTCGGGAATCTCTTTCAGCGTGTAAAGATCACCGGGAGACAACAGGTAACGAGCGTCGCCCAACGGCTCTTTCTCGCCATCCACCATGAGGTCGTACGGCAAGCGGCAAGCCTGCGCGCACTGGCCGCGATTTGCACTGCGGCCGCCCCATGCTTCGGACGAAAAACATTGCCCAGAGTAAGCCACGCACAGAGCGCCGTGCACGAACATCTCGAGCGGACACCCCGTCTGCTCGTGGATCTTCTTCACTTCAGCGATGGATAACTCGCGGGCGAGCGTGACCCGATCTGCGCCGAAACTCTGCGCGAACCGAACTCCTTCGACATCCGTAATGCTCATCTGCGTGCTGGCGTGAAGCTCGACATCGGGTGCGATCTCGCGCAGCAATCGCAGAATCCCGAGATCCTGAATAATCAATGCGTCGGCGCCGGCTTCCACAATGGCCGCGCCGGTTCGTGCCGCTTCGCGCAGTTCATGCTCGAAAATCAAGGTATTGAAAGTCACGTAGCCACGTACTCCGCGCCGATGGAGAGTGCGCATGACTTCCGGTAATTCTTCGAGCGTGAAACCCACTTTCGCCCGCGCCGAGAAGTGTTTCAGACCGAAATAAACCGCGTCCGCACCCGCTTCGATGGCCGCGCGCAGTTGGGGCCAGTAACCGGCAGGACTCATGATTTCTGGCTTTTGCAAGGGCACTTTCAGCGTAGCGCAGAGGCGAACGATCGGGATTCACTCGACGTGGATCAGTTGCTTCGACGCCTTGCCTGCCGGAATCAGTCAGGTCACCTTACTCCGCAAATGAATTTCCCCGTGCGGTTCGCTCAGACTTTCGAATACGGTATGTTGAATGTATGGCACGCCTGATCTCGACCACGGTCCGTCTCGAAGAAGAGGATGTTCGGGCTCTGAAACGCGCCCGCGCGGACGGCCTTTCCGCCTCCGACCTGCTTCGCAAAGGTCTGCGTGTGGTTGCCTCGCGCTACTATTCGGGGCGGCGGCCACCCTCCACGCTTCTGTTTGAATCCACGAACGCGAAACTCGGCGACGAGTCCGAACTCTTTCGGGACCTCGAAGTTTGATCCCGCCGGTTATTGCCGACACTGGTGGCCTGTTGCGTGCTCTTGCCAGGACACCAGAAGGCAAGGCCAGTTTCCCGGACTACCAGAAGATTCTGATCTCCGCGTCGGCGGTCATCGTTCCCGGCCTCGTTCTTGCGGAGGTGGACTACTTTCTTCGAGCCGAACGGCGAGTGATGCGCAAACTGATCGCGGAGATCTTCGATCCGGCAACCCGCTATGAGTACGAACTGCCTCTTCCCGCCGATATCGCTCGCGGGCTCGAGCTTGACGCCAGATTCAGGGAACTCGATCTGGGACTCGTTGATGGGACCGTGGCCGCGATCGCCGAGCGCCGCCAGGTTTACCGCGTTCTGACCACCGACCGGCGCGATTTCAGTGCGATCCGCATTGGCCCACGCCTCACCCGTGCGCTGGAGTTGCTGCCATGACCGCGGGCGGATTCAACCAGCGCCGAAGCCGTGACGAACCGGGTTCTACAACAGATCGTGGTTCAGTCACCCATGATCTGCTCGAACAGGACCTAACCCGGGCACGCCGAGCATGTCAGGCGGTTGCGCGGCGGCGCAGCAGTCCGGAAACCAGCCAGAGGAGACCGGCTACAATCAGAGCCGCCATCAACCAATGCATCGCGCTGACCAGCCCGGCCACCGTAAACTCCGGCCAGGTGAAACGGAACTGGCGCAAACGGTCCCAGCGTTCCAGCATCCAATGCCAGCCGGTGTGGGCCACGAGCGCTGAAAGAATAATTGTGCCCATCCTCTCCTTCACCACGAACCGGAAGAGAAATTCGAGCAGCGGGATCATCAACGCGAGTACAAGCAACTGTCCCAACTCGACGCCCACATTGAATGACAGCAGCGAAGTGAGCAGATGCGATCCCGCGAACTGCAGGGTTTGTCTGAGCGCGAATGAGAAGCCGAAGCCATGTACGAGACCGAATCCGAACGCGACAATCCATCGCCTTTGTACGGTGGCTCCGCCCGCGATGTTCTCGAGCGCCATATACACAATGGAAACCGCGATCAGCGTTTCAATCAGGGGCGGGAACCATAAGGCGTCCGGCGCGAGGTTGTAAGCCGATGCGATCAACGTCATCGAGTGCGCCACGGTAAACGCGGTCACGATCGGAATCAGCCCACGGAAACTCCGGAACGGAATCACCAGACAGAAGAGAAAAAGCAGATGATCGGTGCCGTCGAGGATGTGGAAGAATCCGAGATCGATAAACCGCAGAGCCGCCTGATACCAACGTGGATCGAGCCTGACCAGCCCCGGATCTTCCGTGAATTCAAAGGCGCGAACCGGTGTATTCGGCGGGAGAAATCTGAGTACCGTGACGACATGCACGCCCAGGCGCCCAAACTCCGGACGAATGGAAAATCGGGACTTGTCCGACTGAATCCGGTATTCGAACAAAACGTCGAGCATCGCCTGATTCCAGTACACGCTGGTGCTGGCGGGCAACGGTGGTCCCGTGACATTCGCGTAGGCCGTGTCGAATGAAGTGAACGTTCTATCGGACTGCAGCGAAACGCGAGTTGCCACCACTTGAGGCTTGCCAAGCGGAGTGTCGTTTTCGTAAAGATCGACCGCGTCCGAGACCCACAGTGTTGAGGCGTCGTGGAGCAGCGGGCCCACGCGAGACAGATCCAGATAGCCAGGACCGTTGGTAGGAAAATCGATATCGCGCAACGCGGCCAGCGGCACCCGAACCAGCAACTGCATCTGCTGTCCCGAGGGCCTGACGAACGCCTGCACGGTCACATCGTTCGGAATATCGTGAGCGAAGACCGGCGCCGCCAGAAGGCCGCCGACTAAAAAGATGAAAAACTGCCGGGCAATTTCACGCATGCTGCCAGAAGCATCCTAACACCTGGAATCGCTAACTGCGATACACTGGGCCGGTTGGAGACAACCATGAAACACGTTCTGATCGCGTCGCTCATTGTCACAAGCTCGATTCTCGCAGCTTCTTCGGCATTCGCTCAACAAACGGTTCCGGAGATTCCTTTCGATTCGGTTCCGAACCTCCTCAAACTCCCGCCGGATCTCTATCTGGGCGAAGTGTCCGGAGTGGCCGTTAACTCGAAGGGCCATATCTTCATTTTTTCGCGTGGCAACACGACGGGTCCCGCATATGCGGCCACTGCCGCGCAACTGCTCGAATTCGGCCCGGATGGCAAATACCTCCGGGAGATCGGCAAGAACCTTTACGCCTGGTCGTTCGCGCACACCGTGAGGGTGGATAAAGACGACAACATCTGGGCGGTCGACAAAGGGTCGGACATGATGATCAAGTTCAATCCCGAAGGCCGCGTCGTGATGGTGTTCGGCCGCAAGAAGGAAGCCTCCGACGAAGGGGCCGAGGCATGGAAGCATCCCAGGCCGCCGCTTCCCGCGATCGACGGCCAGTTCCGGCAGCCGACCGATGTCACCTGGGATACCCAGGGCAACATTTTCTTCAGCGACGGCTACATCAACTCGCGCGTAGCCAAGTACGACAAGAATGGCCACTGGGTGAAATCGTGGGGGACTCCGGGAGACAAGCAAGGCGAGTTCAACACGCCCCACAGCATCGCCGCCGATGCGAACGGCAACATTTACGTGGCGGATCGCGGCAATCGCCGCATTCAGGTCTTCAATCCCGACGGCGGTTTTCTGCGCGAGATCAAAATCAACGTCCCGCTTCCAGCCGATGCGCAGCCATGGATGGGCGCCAGACCGCCACAAGGCGAAGGACAGCCGGGCACCATGCAGAACGGCGCGCCGTGGGCCGTTTGCATCACTCCCGGACCGACGCAGTATCTCTATGCCTCGGATGCTTTCCCCGGGAGAGTGTATAAAATGACGCTCGACGGCAAGGTGCTGGGTGTTCTCGGCAGTTCCGGGCGGCAGATGAAAGAGTTCGGCTGGATTCACGAAATCGCCTGCCCGTCGGAGAATACGATCTTCGTCGGCGAGCTTCTGAACTGGCGCCTGCAGAAGCTGATTCTGCACCCTGAGAAATCGGCGCCGCAGACCTCGGCCGCCAAACAATAGGGAACGCCGGCGGTCGTCTTTTGCCGCCGGTTCTTTGTCCCCCAATGACCACGGCAGGATATCTCTATCTGGAAGATCTCCAGGTCGGCCAGCGATTCACCTCGGGAACTTATTTGATGGAAGCGAGTGCCATCAAAGCATTCGCGGCGGAGTTCGATCGGCAGCCTTTTCACATGGACGAATCGGCTGCCCGGGCCAGCATCTTTCATGGACTCGCAGCAAGCGGCTGGCATACCGGCGCGGCGACGATGCGGCTTCTGACCACTGGCGGGCTGCCGTTTGCGAGTGGCCTTATCGGTCTCGGTGGCGAGATTGCATGGCCCAGGCCGACGCGGCCCGGCGACACGCTGCGGGTGGAAAGCGAGATTCTCCAGATAACGCCCTCGCGTTCGAAACCGGATCGGGGAATCGTGACCGTCCGATGCACGACCTTCAACCAGGACGCGCAGGAAGTGCAGGTGCTGACCACGAAAATCCTGATCTTCAGACGCCCGGCGTCATCTTAGCGGGCGCGAGTTAACATTGGGATTGCTCCGCCATTTGACCGACGCCCTCGTGGCTTGGGGGCCCGCCGGGATTCTCCTGCTTTCCATCCTCGATTCCTCCGGCGTGCCGGTTGCCGGAGTCTTCGATGCATTCCTGATTCTGATCGCGGTGGAGCGCCCCGCCGTCGCGTGGTGGTGCGCCGGTCTCGGGGTGGTGGGCTCCATGGTGGGCAACATAATTCTCTTCTGGACCGCACATCGCGGTGGCAGGCGCTTCATGAACAAAGCGGCGCCCCAGGGCCGCGCAGCGAGGTTCCGTGAATGGTTCAAGCGCTACGGAATGGTGACGGTGTTCGTGCCGGCGTTGCTGCCGATCCCGATGCCGCTGAAACTGTTCGTCATCAGCGCGGGAGTGACGGGAACCTCGATGACGGAGTTCATATCGGTTGTTCTCGCCGCGCGGATCCTTCGTTATTTCGGCGAGGTCTGGCTGGGCGTGACTCTGAAGCGTGAATCCACGTCGTTCCTGAAAACGCACGCGTGGATGTTTGCCGTGGCCGCGGCCGCGTTGTTCCTGTCGCTCTACGGGTTCATTCTGCTGCGCGATCGCAGGCGGCGGAGGGCACTGGCGTCCTGAGTTGGAAATTCATGGAATAATTCTGACGGTGGGGCGGTCCCCCCGGACCGCGGCCGACGGCCCCGTCGGCCTCTTCGGAGAGAGGAAAGCGTTGAGCCGCAACACGAATTGCGCAGGATCGTGGAGCCGGACCGGGGGTCCGGCGCGGACGAGGGCGTCCGCCCCACTCGGGACTTGCAAGACATAATAAACGAATTTGTAACTCAGGACGCGACCCGTTTTGCGCGTGTGCCTCAATAACAACGCGCCGCTATACTCGAATTTCATGCTCAGAGTTCGATTTGCGCCCTCGCCGACGGGCTATTTGCACATCGGCAGCGCGCGCACTTACATCTTCAACTGGCTCTATGCCCGCCGCAATGGCGGCACCATGATCCTTCGCATCGACGATACGGATCTGGAGCGCAATACCGAGCAATCGCTGCGGTCGATCTTTGACGGTCTGGCCTGGCTGGGCCTCGATTGGGATGAGCAGTACCGGCAATCCGAGCGTCTGGCGCTGCACCAGCAACTCGCGGATCAGATTCTGGATCGAGGTCTCGCCTATCGCGATTTCACGCCGCTGGAAATTGAGGAACTCGAAAAAACGCATACTGGCGGCGCATGGCTCTGCAATCCGGGACAGCGCGAAATTTCGCGGGAAGAGAGCGATCATCGTGCCGCGCGCGGGGAAAAGTTTGTCCTGCGCTTCCGTGTCCCGCGCGACACGGGTGAGGCCGTCACGTTCCACGATCTCGTGTACGGCGAGCAATCGAAGATGACGCACGATATCGAGGACTTTGCATTGCTGCGCAGCGATGGCGCCCCAACCTACCATCTCGCCTCCTGCGCCGACGATATCGATCTGCGCATCAGCCATATCGTTCGCGGGCAGGATCACCTGACGAATACGTTCAAGCATCTGCTGATCTTTCGCGCCGCCGGCCTGCAGCCGCCCGAGTTCGCGCATCTCCCGCTGCTGCTCGCGCCCGATGGCAGCAAGCTTTCGAAGCGCCGCCACGGCCCGGCGGTTTCGGTCACCACTTACCGGGACGGCGGCTTCCTGCCTCCGGCTTTTATGAATTTCCTGTGCCTGCTCGGCTGGTCGCCGAAAGACGATCGCGAGAAGATGACGCGGGACGAACTCGTCGACGTATTTTCCTTCGAAGGCGTGAATCGCAGTAACGCCGTCGTCAATTTCACGGAAGAGGATCCCTTCGATCCCAAGGCCGTCTGGCTCAATTCCGAGCACCTTCGCACCATGCCGGTGGCGGAACTGGCTGAATTGCTGTTGCCGATCGTGCGCACCGCCGGCTTCGAGGTCGAACCCGCCAAAATCGCTCAGATCGCGCCGCTGATTCACGAGCGCATCCGGTTGCTGAACGACGTTCTGACAGTGGGCGACTTTTTCTTTGTCGACGAACTCGCCCCGTATGACACTGCCGAGCTGATTCCGAAGAAAGGCGATGCCTCGCTTGCCCTGCGTGTGCTCGAAAGAGCCGTGGAAGCGCTCGCAACCGCCGGGTTCACTCACGACGGTCTGGAGGTGGCGCTGCGCGGGGCGGCCGAAACCCTGGGCATCAAAGCGGGACAGATGTTCGAGCCCGTACGAGTCGCGGTTTGCGGGCGCAAGACCGCGCCGCCCCTTTTCGGTACGCTCGAAGTATTGGGCAGAGAGACCTGCCTGAAGCGGATCGGCCTGGCCATTCAGAAATTGAAATCGATATGAAGCTCGAAGAAAACGCGATTGAAGTCGCGGTTCCACGTACGAATTTTGTTCGCGAGATCATCCTTGACGATCTGAAAACCGGCAAGTATCGGGGCCGCGTGCATACGCGTTTCCCTCCGGAACCGAACGGTTATCTTCACATCGGGCACGCCAAATCCATCTGCCTGAACTTTGGCCTGGCGGCGGAGTTCGGCGGCAAAACCAATCTGCGGTTCGACGACACGAATCCCGAAAAAGAGGAGCAGGAATACGTTGACGCCATCATGGACAACGTTCGCTGGCTCGGTTTCGATTGGGAAGACCGCATGTTTTACGCGTCCGACTATTTCGGACAGATCTACGAGTGGGCGCAACAGTTGATTCGCGCCGGCAAGGCGTATGTGTGCGATCTTTCGGCCGAAGAAATGCGCAGATACCGCGGCACGCTGACGGAACCCGGCATCGAGAGCCCGTATCGCAATCGCTCCGCCGCAGAGAATCTCGATCTTCTCGACCGCATGCGGAAGGGCGAGTTTCCCGATGGCTCCCGCACCTTAAGAGCGAAGATCGACATGGCTTCGCCCAATCTGAATATGCGCGATCCGGTGATGTATCGCATCCTGCGCGCCGAGCATCATCGCACGGGGAACGCCTGGTGCATCTATCCGATGTATGACTTCGCCCACGGACAATCCGATTCTATCGAAGGCATTACTCACTCCATCTGCACGCTGGAATTCGAGGATCACCGGCCGCTCTATGACTGGTATATCGAGCAGTTGGGGATTCATCATCCGCAGCAGATCGAGTTCGATCGCCTCAACATTACTTACACGCTGCTGAGTAAGCGCAAGCTGTTGCAGCTGGTCGAAAAAGGCCATGTGCGAGGTTGGGACGATCCGCGCATGCCCACGCTTTCCGGCATCCGGCGCCGCGGCTACACGCCCGAGGCGATTCGTAATTTCTGCAACTCACTGGGCGTATCGAAGACCAACGGCACCATTGAGCTGCGTCTGCTAGAACATCACGTTCGCGAGGATTTGAACAAACGCGCCCTCCGCATGATGGCCGTATTGCGGCCGTTGCGCGTCGTGATCGATAACTATCCCGAGAACCAGAAAGAAGAGCTCGAAGCGGTGAATAATCCTGAGGACGCCTCCGCCGGCACCCGCAAAGTGCCGTTCTCCCGCGTGCTTTACATCGAGCAGGACGACTTCCGCGAAGATCCGCCGAAGCAATACTATCGCTTGTCGCCTGGCAAAGAGGTGCGGTTGCGCTATGCGTATTTCATCAAGTGCGAAAGCGTCGTGAAAGATGAGAAGGGCGAAGTGATCGAGATCCATTGCACCTACGATCCGGCCACGCGCGGCGGCAATGCGCCCGATGGACGCAAAGTGAAATCCACCATTCACTGGGTCTCCGCGGTGCACGCCCTGGACGCCGAAGTGCGGCTCTACGACACACTTTTCACGAGCGAAGATCCGAATGCAACGCCAGAGGGAGAGGATTTCACCGTCAATCTCAACCCGATGTCGCTTGAGATTCTGACGGGTTGCAAACTGGAGCCCGCGCTTGCCGGTGCCGCTCCCATGGAGCGCTTCCAGTTCGAGCGGCTCGGCTACTTCTGCGTCGATCCCGATAGCGCCCCCGACACTGGGCCCGGCAAGCCGATTTTCAATCGCACCGTGGCGTTGAAAGACACCTGGGCCAAAATCGAAAAACGCGGGAAGGGAAATTGAACATACTCGGAATCGGCGGCGTGCTGGGCGACGCGGCCGCCGCGGTAATTCAGGACGGCCGGATCGCCGCCGCTGTCGAAGAAGCGAAACTGACCCGGCGTCCGCAGCCCGGCCGCTTGCCCGAAGCCGCTGTCACCACCTGCCTGCGCATTGCAGGAATCGGTCCGCAGGACGTCGACTATGTGGCGCTGGCACGCCCGCTCCCGCCCGGCTCGGCGTTGCCCATCGCGCTCCGCATGTTCCCGAAGGCGCGCGTCGTTTCCATCGATCATCACGCGGCCCATGCGGCGGCGGCTTATCTGACATCGCCATTTGAGAATGCGGCCGTGATCGCGCTCGATCGCGAGGGGGACCTGCGCTGCGGCAGTAAGTGGCGCGGTGAAGCCAACCGGCTTGTGCTCGAAGAGGAAATTCTCTATCCGGATTCGATCGGCGAGCTTTACGGGCGCGTCACGGAATTGCTCGGCTTTCAGCGCCGCGCCGATGAGCACCGCGTGCAGTGGCTGTCCGCCACGGGCGAACCTCGTTATTGCGCCGTGTTCGCGGCCATCGTCCACAATCATGCGATCGATCAGTCGTATTTCGATTCCGGACGTCAGGGGCATGGCGGATTCGGAGTGAAGTTCTTCGAAGAGCTCGGACTCGATTCCCGTCTCGAACTGAAACCGCGCGAACGGGCCGACATTGCCGCGAGCATGCAGAAGACGCTCGAAGACTATGTGCTGCGGCTGGCAGGCGATGCCGAAAATGTCTGCCTCGGCGGAGGCGTCGCATGGAACGCGCTGCTGATTTCGGCGCTCGAAAATTCGGGCCGGTTCAAAGGCGTGTTCGCGCAGCCTGCGGCGGGCAACGCGGGCACTGCGCTGGGCGCGGCGCTGAGTGTCTGGAATGAGCTTCTCGGCGAAACCGGGCGAATCGACGGCGGTGGATACTGCTTCGGGCCGTCATTCAGTGCCGCCGAAATCAAGCAGGTGCTCGAGAACTGCAAGCTGCGGTTCAAGGTGCTGGCCACTACTCCGGAAACGATCGGCGCGGCGGTCGATCAATTGAAGGAGAACCGGATCGTCGCGTGGATGCAGGGCCGCATGGAATTCGGCCCGCGCGCGCTGGGCAACCGCAGCATCCTCGCCTCGCCGCAGGACCCTTACTCAACCGAAAACCTGAACGCGTTCATCAAGCACAGGGAAGCAGTGCGCAAATTTGCGGCATCTGTACCGGCTGAAATCGCTTCGGAATATTTCGATGCCGGATCGAACGCACGCCATCTCGCTACCGTGAGCCGTGTTCGCGCGCCGCACAGAGAGCAGTTCCGCGGGGCGATTCTCGCAAACGACCTCGTGCGCGTGCACACAGTTTCCAAAGAGGACAACCCTCTCTATTGGCAGTTGCTCCACGCGTTCGGAGAGAAGACAGGATTGCCGGTTCTCTACAACACGTCGTTCAATCTTTTCGGCGAACCTCTCGTTTGTACGCCGCGCGACGCCGTGCGGAGTTTCTATTCTTCGGGCATCGATGTAATGGTAGTGGGAAACTTCCTACTCGAGAAATAGAAGTTGCGCTCGGTCATTTCGTTCGATTCGCGTGCTGGGAACGCCGGCGGTCTTCGCCGCCGGTTCCCCGGAAATAGGAGACGCCACTCCATCATGGATGCCGAAGACTTCCGACGCATCGCCCTGGGCCTCAAAGGCGCCGAAGAGAGCTCGCATATGGGCCCACCCGATTTCCGCGTAGGCGGTAGAATCTTCGCCACGCTCGCCTCACAAAGCCAGGGTTTTGGAAACCTGATGCTCACGCCGGAGCAACAGGCGGGATTCGTTGCGGAACTGCCTGATCTCTTCCTGCCCATTGCAGGCGGATGGGGAAGAATGGGCGCGACTCACATTCGGCTCGCCACGGCCACCGAGGATGTCTTGACTGGCGCCCTGCGTACGGCGTGGCAGTTGCGGATCGACAAGAACGGTGGCCGAATGGCGAAGAAGGGCCCCGCCGACCTTGGCGGGCCTTACCGGCGGAATCGCTCGCGGCCGGCAAAATAACGCGCGTGCGGCGCAGCCCAATAACCCGGCCGCCAAACGCGGTGTGGACCGAAGCCATCCCAGAACCCGGCGACCCAGGTGAATCCGGGACCCGGCGCCGGAGGCACAGCCACGACCGGTGCAGGAGCTACGTAAACTGGCGCCGGAGCGACATATCCATAGGGCGCGACAGGCACTCCAACCCCTACTCCTACTCCAATCGCAATCCGAGGCGCGGCGAACAAACAACTCCCCGCCAGTAAGAATCCCGCAATCAGCTTCGTTTTCATTTCCGTTTCCTCCTTACGCCACCCTGTAAGGCATCCACCTTGCCAAATAGCAAGATATTGAAATTTAATGACTTGTGATCTGAACGAAGCTGCGGCGACTGTTTTCGCGGTGGTTTTCCACCACCAACGGGCCAGACTACTCATGCGGCGGCAGGAGTTTCAAGGTTGCGACTTTAATCGTGTTGTCTTTGACTTCTCCGGTAACTTCAACTTCGAGATCGTCGATCTTCGTGGAAGCCTTGATAGCCGCAATCGCCTTGCGGTTGCCTTCCTCGTCGAACTTCAGGAACTTGTTGTCGGACGTATAGACGCCGTATCCGCTCTTCTGACACTCCGGCATCAGCGCGCACTCCTTCGTGTGGGCTTCCGCGACGATCATTCCTCCGACCAAAGAACCAGTCGAACTGGAGATCCTGAGATCCGCCGTTCCAGAGCACTTCTGATCCATGAGGACACCCTTGATATCCGCGGCCGGGGCAACAACGGCGAAACCGGAAACGCAACTTGCAAAGACGAGTAATCGGGATAGTCTGATCATTCGTTTCCTCTTCTGACTATTTTTTAGCGCCTTCGAATCGGAAGCGTCAAGTAGGGCACACGTCAAGCCAGAGACTCGGGAAAGCCAGCCTGAAACGTCGGTGTCAGGCTGGTTCGCCCGCGTAGACGGACGCTTCGGTGAGTCGACTTCTCGTCAACCTGGATTGGTAACCGGTCGCGTGTCGTCCAATCCGGTGTTGGGTTTCGCCGTATAGTAGTGAATGTCACTACATTGTGGGGACCACCATGAACAAACCAGTCTCTGCCGCGGACGCCAATCGCCGGTTCTCCGAACTCCTGCGAACCGTGAAGAAGGGCCAAAGCGTCGTCGTGACGAGTCACGGCAAGCCGGTGGCAAAAATCTCGCCCGTCGTTGAGGACAATCGGGCCGCGGAAGGCGCGCGCTCCGCCCTTTTCGCCCGGCTCCGTCGAGAACGGGTTGTGAATGCCGGTCGCTGGACGCGTGACGAGCTGTACGACGATGCCCCATGAGGATCGCGTTGGACACTAACGTCCTGGCCTGCGCCGAAGGCGCCAACGGAGCGATCATGCGAGATCAGACACTGAAACTGATCGAGCGACTGCCGCCGGAGGCTGTCGTGCTGCCAGCTCAGGCGTTGGGCGAACTGTTCAACGTACTTGTTCGGAAAGCCAGGCGGCGTCCGGTTCGTGCGCGCGAAGCCGTGCTGAGCTGGCGCGACGCGTATGTAGTGGTCGACACGTCAGCAGCCGTAATAGTCAACGCAATGGATCTGGCGTCCGATCATGGCCTTACGACTTGGGACTCGGTCGTGCTGGCCGCGTCGGCGGAGGCCGAGTGTCGTTTGCTTCTGTCGGAAGATTTCCAGGAGGGGTTTACGTGGCGGGGCGTTACCGTGACCAACCCGTTTGCGGCCACCCTCCATCCCATGTTGACGGCCCTGCTTATGCCGCTGGACGAGTGAACCCGCAGGCGTCTGGCACTGGCTCGTTTGGCAGTGACTACCCAGGCGACTCCGGACCCGCCGGCTGGACGTCTCTTCCGGTTGCCGACGACCACAGTCCGACATGCCGACTTCTCGTCCACGTGATTTGTTTACCCGGCTGGCTATCATGACGGGCGCGCCGTTTGTAGAAATCCGCGCGAGACTCTTCGAATCGTTCGCGTTCGAGTCCAGGCTTTCTGACACTATCGTTTGAGAGGGAGCCCGCCAAGTGGTAAAAAGCTAAATTGACTGTTCCTCCCGAACTCAAGCTCAAAACTTGCAGGGTGCTCGAAACTCGGGAACGGGTTACAGAACCAGAGACTGGTATGCCAGCTAAACGCAATTCGGCCGAGTCTGACGAGGGGTGAGTGACAATGACGAACAGTACAGAACCCGATCTGGAATTGGAATTCCAAAACCGGTTGCTGGCAGCGGTCAGCGAAGTCTCCCGGAACACGCGGATTGGCCTAGCCAAAATCCGAAAGGATATACAGAGTATTGGTGGTCTCCGAGCAGCGAAGAATCAATTGACAACAAGATTTGACCTTCGACTCTGGCCGCCGAGCGATTATTTTTTGACTACGCGGAGAATCGGGCGCATTGATCTATCGGTCGAAGCAATCGCTCTTGAGCCCAAATGGTCGGGGCTTTTCACAGGGGAAGAGATCGATCAGGCGACGTCTACGTTGAGCGAGTACGGTTTCGACCCCGAACTGGAAGCCCTCGTCGCGCCGAGTGCAGACTCTCCCGTGACAATTGAACGTGAACCGTCCTTGGCTCCAATTCGGTTGAGTGAACCGCAGCGCGGATTTTTCCCGGACTCCCTCGACTCCCTCATGGTCCTAATGGGGGAATATTCCGAGTGTGAAATCACGGCAGAAACAGCAACCGCGCTACGCAACTGGACACGACCACCTGCTCAACCCGTGGTCAGGCGGCATTTGGGCGAGTGTTTGAAATGCAGGGACCTATACCCCGACGTAATTGCTTCCTTCGAGCGTTTTGACGAGGTGGCGCTGTCCCAATTGCTCGTGTTGCTGACAAACCTACAAGCCACCATGGAAATGGGAGATGAGCAGCTCGAGAGATTTATGCTCACGGGACCTGAGGATTACGAGAGCCGGGAGGGCTACGAAATCGATCTTGACACACAGCTCAGCGCAGGAATCCGACCGATATGCGAGTGGCGGGCCACCCGCCTGGGTTGCCAGGTTGGCCGATTCATGTCAGCTTTTGCCGCCACGTTCGCTGAGGAGGGCGATTTGTGGCTGAAGTGGAGGAATGGCGAGATACAAGGATCGGTCGCCCGCTCAGTACGCACTATCGGTCGGGAGTATTTTGTCTTGGCGCTGCTCGCGCGTAATCTCTTGCGAATCCGGTCGTGGCCGGCGGAGGACGAGGGACTCCTTTGGATGCCGGGCGACGAAGGCCTCCGCTCGGTGTCTGGAGTTGTACAGGTGGATTCAAGTCGGGACTTGGAGGAGTGGGCGGAGCTTCTCGGCGAGCCGCCTCAAGACTTGCGCCTTGGGTGGATTTTATATCTGGCTTACTGCACAGCCTTTCAGGAGCTGAGAGAACCTGTACCACGTGAACTTGTGCCCGGCAGGGAACCGCGGGAGCAGCCAGACCGCATGGAGGGGATGCTGCGATCCCTACAGAGCTCGGTAGAACGGGTACTGCAGCGGCAGGCCGAAGACCGAGAGCGGCAGGATGCCATTATCGGCCATCTGGAGCGCATGGTGCTCAACATGAAGACCACCGATCGGTATGCCTGTGAAGAATCGCTGCTTGCTCGGCTTCCGGGTATTTACGAGAAACTTGCGCCAGAAGCGCGGAACCTGTGTTTGGCAAGTGAACAGGTTTATCGGATTCCGGGCCTCGCAGCGCCCGGGCAATTCGTCCACGGGTTCGCCACGGCCTTTGAACTGCAATTGCGCCACTCGGTGATTTCAGGTCTCTTTGAGCACCTGAAAAAACAGGGAATCAAGAAGCTCTCGCCGCTGGCGGAGTGGAAGGGAGTCGACCAGAACAAGCCACTGTGGCTTACCAGCACAAGAGCCGACAAGTGCACCCTTGGCACAATGGAGCTCATATTGCAGCACACCCATTCCTCGATCGAAGAGTTCTTCATACAGTTCGGTTTAGACCGTACAGCCATACAGTAGGCGCTCGCGTCTGTGTACCGCTACCGCAACCCCGCAGCCCATGGAGAGTCCGTCGACATCGGCACCGCCGAAGCGATTCGCACCGACTGGTTAAATTGGAACAACCGACCTGGCGGCGTCTTCTCAGTATTTTTCGGGAACAGGTAAGGTCACGAGTACATCGCGACCTGACTTTAAATCGGGGCCCAAATCCGGCGTCTGTCCGCACGGGGTCAATTCCAGAGATAACCGCTAAAGGCACAGATCACTCGGGGCTTCCTGCGTCCCCCTGCCCCCAGCATGCCCGGCACTTTCATCTCTTCGAAGCGCTGCCTTGTCTGAATCTTTCCGGCGATACGAATGTCAACGTACCACGGCTTCCTCCATTTCCGTTTCCTCAACTCCTGCTCTATTTCGAAGCAGTTTGCCATCGCCCAACTTGAGGCACTAATGACGGTGACGCCTGGGTTCTGACTGGCGACGACCAGTGTGTCTAACTGAGGGAAAGCTTGGCCTTTGACCGCGATCGCGTACGATTTGGCGATCTCGCTATCAATTTGTTTCTTTAGGGCGTCCGCAGCACGGATCGCGGGGGAGTAGGTGCTTTGGCCATCCACGAACGAGAGGAGAAGGACTGAGTCGTTCCAAGTGTAGGCGTGCTCAATCGCAGGTAGTTGGCTCTTCATCTTGCCGACAAGAGCATGAAGACGGCGCATCAGCGTAGCGGGGCCTCCAGCTTTTTTTGTTCCAATCACGTCGATATATGTGACGATGCAATTGCGCCATTCACTCCCCATCAGAAGCCCACTCCTCGAACTGAGCATACATCCGCCAGATCGTAAACCGCTTCGTTGCGCCACTGAGACGCAGGCGTTTTGGCTGCCTCAGGCTGCCGCGTACATGACCGTGCGCAAGGGTCTCAGCGATGAATTTACCTTGACGAGAAACGCGCATTCCGCGGACTTGGTCAGGCAAGCGCGTCAGTCTTCCGGCAGTGCATGAACAGCATGACGCGGGCCCGGTGGCCCTTACACAATTTCTCATCGCTGGTGTAGAGGGTGGCGTTAGTTGCTTCAGCCAAAGCGATGTACGTGGCATCGCAGGCGGTGAAGTTGTGCCGCAGTTCCCAAATACGCTCGATCAACGGCGTGTGCGAATAGCGCTCTGCCGGAAGCGCCGCGAGTCCGGTGAGAAACTGATCGCTGCGATCTGCCCCTATGCGCTGGCCAGCCACCAGCCTTCGAAGCGCGCTCATCGCCTCAACGTCGATCGAATGCGGAACAATGAAAGACTCGTCTCTTCCGGACAGATCGTTTCTGATGGAATCAGCCAGGGCGCCGTTCGTGAGGAGTTCGACGACCCAGCTCGACAGACCAGGGAGGCGTCCAGAACGATCACCGGGAATCGCGCAGTTCACGTATCACCTCTGCTGGGCTCCGTTTGGCCCGGATGGGCTTGGCGTGCTGTGCGCGTTCCAACCACTCCTGCATCGTTGGCCGCTCCGCCGCACGCGCCAATTCCTTCTTGAGGAAATCGGAAAGGCTCATGCCTTCGCGAGCCGCTCGAGACTTCAGAGTGCGATGCACGTGTTCCGGGAGATTCCGCACCTGGATCATCTTCGACATGTCCCAAGCATACAAACATGCGCTGCGCATCCCCATCCCTGCTTGCCATCAAAGAGCGTCCGCGCCGCTGGATTGCGGGAGCCTGGTCGTCGAACGCGCAAGAGTGAATGTTACGCGCCCAGGTAGGCTTGGCAGCCGGATCGTGCGTCAAGCGACCCAGACGGTCCGGCTTGCCGGCCAGGGATCCGTGACGACCCTTTACAGCCGCTTTTTCAAAATGCGCTTCAGATCGCGCTTGCCACGGAGGACGGCCATGATGCGGATAGGCCTCACGTCAGGCTGATAAACCACCAGAAATCAATATAAGGGGAAAAACAATACGGGCCGCAATGTCAGTTCACGGCGGTTATGCCCCTGCCCCGGCATCCGGCCTAACGACGCGAAAAGCCCGCGAAATTCGTCTTCGATGCGATTCGCCAGTTCGACGCTATCCCTGGCGATCCGCCGCCAGATTTCAAACAGATCATTTTGGGCCTCTGCAGAAATGTTATAGAGCGGCTCGATCAACCGCCCTGCCTGCGAAGCAATTCCGCTTTGCGCTTCTCCATATCGGCTCTCGATTGCTCAGGCGAGAAAAACTCGCCCCGCTCGAACTGTCCGAATGCGCGTTCGATCTTTTCGCCGATAGCAGGCTTATTTTCAGCAAGCCATCCATCCTCTGAGCGCAAAACTTCCAAGGCCCGGCCGATCACATCATCAGGGTTCTGGTAGGCTCCCGTCTGAATCGCCTGTGCGATCAGTTGCTCGTGCTCCGGCCGAATCTTGATCGTCATGCCAACTCTCCTTCCATTATCACAGCTTTCCGCCGATCACAAGCCCCGCGCCCTTTCTTTCGCTGAATCAACAGGGCTTACCGTGTTTCCAGCTCTCTGCCCTGTTTTCACCATGCAACAGTAAATCGCCGAACTACGTGAACGAAACGCCATGATCCCCAAAAGCCGAATGAACCGAATCGCCAGAACGCACGCCCTCAACGAAACCAGATCCTCGCAACCCAACCCGGCTAACCCAAAGCAACAAAACACTTTAATGTCAAATCGGCTTCGTTTCCACGGATTTTCCTCTTCGTTCGCTTGGAACCGCGCCCACCCGCTTGCTACACTATCGTTTTATGTCAGTCATCTCCGCCGCCCGGCATCATCATCACCATCATCGGGCGATCAGTGTGCGGCGGGTCCTGGCTTAAACCGGTTTTGTAAGTCAAAACGAAAGGACGCCCGCCGCGGTACCGGCGGGCTTTTTTATTGCACCCCCGTCGGCCTCTTTACCAGAGAACGCCGCGTCCCGGGCCAAAGGTCAAAAACAGCACTTAGCATGAGTCTCGATTACAGCAAACTCGACGGCCTGATTCCGGCGGTCATTCAGGACGCGGCTTCACAGCGCGTTCTCATGGTCGGCTTCATGAATCCCGAAGCTTTCCGGAAAACCTGCGACACCGGCTTCGTCACCTTTTACAGCCGCTCGCGAAACAAGTTATGGATGAAAGGCGAAAGCTCTGGCCACCGCCTCGTCGTCAAGGAAATCTCCACCGACTGTGACGACGATACGTTACTCATCAAAGTCGAATCGCTCGGTCCCGGCGTCTGCCACAACGGTTACGAAAGCTGCTTCTACAAGAAGCGCGATGGAGATACTTGGATCGAAAGCGAACCGCGCACTTACGACCCCGCGGCGATCTACGGGAGTAAGTCGTGAAACTCAAACTCGGCATACCGAAGGGCAGCCTCGAAAACGCGACCGTCGATCTCTTCCGCCGCGCAGGCTTCAACATCACCACCAGTTCGCGCTCTTACTTCCCCGCCATTGACGATCCGGAAATGGAGTGCATGCTCATCCGCGCGCAGGAGATGGCGCGTTACGTTGAAGACGGCATTCTCGACGCCGGCCTCACCGGTCTCGACTGGGTGGAAGAAGTCGGCGCCGACGTGCACGCCGTCGCGGATCTCGTTTACGCCAAGCAGAGTTTCGGCAAAGTGCGCTGGGTGCTCGCCGTGCCGGAATCGAGCGCGTTCCAGACCGTAAAGGACCTCGAAGGCAAGATCATCGCCACGGAACTGGTCGCCACGACCAAGCGCTATCTCGCGCGCAACGGCGTCACCGCGAAGGTCGAATTCAGTTGGGGAGCCACTGAAGTCAAGCCGCCGGTGCTTGCCGATGCCATCGTCGAAGTCACCGAAACGGGTTCGTCTTTGCGAGCGAACAAACTGCGGATCGTCGAGACGGTTCTGGAATCGAATACGCAATTGATCGCGAACAAAAACTCCTGGTCCGAGGATTGGAAACGCCAGAAGTTGGAGGATCTGAAGCTGTTGCTCGATGGCGCGATCGCTGCGTTGGGCAAAGTAGGTTTGATGTTGAACGTGCATCGCGACAACCTCGAAACGGTATTGAAGGTGTTACCCGCATTGAAGCGTCCCACGGTTTCGCATCTGAGCGACAGTGAGTGGCTGGCGGTCAACACGATTCTCGATGAATCGACGGTGCGTACGATCATCCCGCGCCTCAAACAGGCAGGCGGGGAGGGGATCGTCGAATACCCGTTGAACAAGATAGTGATGTAACGCCGGCGGTCGAAGCCGCCGGTTGGTTTGATTTTAATTAAATGCTACGTATCCTCGAATCGAAAGACATGGGCCGTGTCCTCGCCCGGCGCGCGGCGCGCCTCACTGAAGCCGAAGACATCGTGCGCCCGATCCTCGAAACGGTACGCACCCGCGGCGACAAAGGGTTACTGGAACTAGCCCAAAAATTCGATCAACTCAACCGCAAATCCGTACGCGTGCCCGTTCGGGAACTAGCGGAAGCGGCTGGACGCCTCACGCCCGAATTCCGTTCCGCGGTTGAAATCGCTGCGCACAATGTTCGGCGCTTCGCCGAAAAGCAACTGCCTCGCGAATACACCGCATCCTTCGGCGCCGGCCTGCGTCTCGGACAGATCGTTCGCCCTCTCGATACCGTCGGAGCCTACATCCCCGCCGGCCGGTATCCACTCCCTTCCACGCTGATCATGACGGCCGTACCCGCGCAGGTAGCAGGTGTGAAAAATATCTGCGTAGCCTGCCCCAAACCGGTCGCCGAGGTCTACGGCACCGCGCACATCCTCGGCATCGATCATGTATTTCAAATGGGCGGCGCGCAGGCGATCGCGGCCTTCGCCTACGGAACCAAAACCGTCCCGCGCGCAGATCGCATCGTCGGCCCAGGAAACATCTATGTAGCGGCGGCGAAAAAGTTACTCGCAGGAGACGTGGGCATTGATTTCGTAGCCGGACCCACCGAGATCCTGATCATCGCCTCAGAGGGCGATCCGAAGTTCCTCGCGGCGGATATGCTGGCGCAGGCCGAGCACGATACCGACGCCAGCGCGATCCTTCTGACAACTTCCAAGCGCCTTGCCGCGCAGGTTGCAAAGGAAGTCGAACGTCAGTTGGCGACGCTGCCGACTGCTCCCGTCGCCCGCAAAGCAATCGATAAGAACAGTGCGATTATTATCGTGAAGTCGCTCGACGAAGCCGCGGAACTCTCGAACGCATTCGCCCCGGAGCACCTGAGCATCCATGGCATTGATGCAAACGACGCCGAATTACTGCCGAAAATTCGCCACGCGGGAAGCATTTTTCTCGGACCTTACAGCCCCGAAGCCGCCGGCGACTATGCAGCCGGACCGAACCACGTACTCCCCACCAGCGGCGTCGCGCGTCTGCGCGGAGGCCTGTCTGCCGCCGATTACGTGAAGGTAATCGCGATCCAGCAACTCGACGCTCGCGCCCTTGCGAAACTCGCCCCCGCCATCACCACTCTCGCCCGGGCCGAAGGACTCGAAGCCCACGCTCGATCCGTGGAGGTTCGTCTTGGGAATTAATCCCCGCCAAAGCCTTAATCCCAGAAACGCCGTCCTCCAGATGGCCCCGTATTCGCCCCCGAGTGGCGGCCGCGCGGGAAAGCTGCGTCTCGATTTCAACGAAAACACGGTCGGCTGTTCCCCGCGCGTCATCGAATTCCTTCGCACTCGACTCTGCGAGCAGCAACTCAGCATTTACCCCGAATACACCAAAGCGAAGCCCGCCCTGGCCGCATTCTTCAAGGTTTCGCCGGATGAGTTACTCCTCACCAATGGCACCGATGAAGCGATTCAGGTATTAGTCAACACTTACATCGACGATGATGCTGAAGTCATAATCGCGCGCCCTTCTTACGCGATGTATCGTTTCTATGCGGAGCTCGCCGGGGCACGAATCAAAGAGGTCGATTACAAGCCGCCCACGCTAGCGTTCCCACTGGCCGAGTTACTCTCCTCAATTACGCCCAACACGCGCGCCATCCTGATTTCGAACCCGAACAACCCGACCGGCACGTCGATTGACATCGCCGCAATTAGGCAGATTCTCGACCGCGCCCCACAAGCAGCCGTCCTGATCGACGAAGCTTACTATGAATTCTGCGGTGTCACCGCTTTACCTCTTATAAAGGATTACCCGAACCTCTTCGTCAGCCGCACATTTTCCAAGGTGTACGGGATGGCCGCCATGCGTGTCGGCTGTTTGTTCTCGCAAGCTGCCAATGTGCAGTACATGCACAAATCCCAATCGCCCTATAGCGTAAACATGCTTGCAGCGCTGGCTGCCGAGGCCGCTATTCAGGATACGGAATTCGTTGCGAACTACGTCAGGGAAGCGCTCGCGGCAAGGGAACTCCTGCGTGCCGGACTCGAAAAACTTGGTATCGAGCAAGCCCCCAGTTCGGCGAATTTCATCCTGGGATACTTCGGTGACCGCGCGATCGAAGTGCGCGATGCATTGCGGGACAAAGCCATCCTCGTCCGCGACCGCAGCTATGAAATTCCGGGCGGAGTGCGCATCACCGCAGGCACGCGCGAACAGGCGCAGCGCGTCCTCGATGAACTGGAGCGAATCTGGTGAGCACGGACTCAAAAAAGGACCTTATCGCATTCGACATGGATGGCGTGCTCGTTGACGTCACTGAGTCCTATCGCGCCACCATTCAGGCAACCGTGAAGCACTTCACGGGCTATGAGCCCTCGCGCGAAGAGATACAGGATTGGAAGAATCGCGGCGGATGGAATGACGACTGGCAGCTCTCGACGCGCATGATTCACGAGCGGGGCGGGACTAACTCTTATGAAGACGTCGTCGATCACTTCCAGAAGCTGTTCCACGGAGATGGAACGAATGGCATGATCCTCCGGGAAGAATGGCTGGCGAAAGAGGGCCTCTTCGACACACTCGCCGAACGTCACCATCTTGCCGTCTTCACGGGCCGTCTGCGCTGGGAAGCGGATGTGACGCTGAACCGTTTTCTTCCGGGCCGGTTCCGGCCCGTAATTGGTGCGGACGATGTTGCGCGCACGAAGCCCGATCCGGAAGGCCTCCTTAAGATCTGTTCTTCCGTCGAGCACGGAAAATGCTGGTATGTCGGTGACACCGTCGATGACGCCCGGGCATCCAGCGCCGCGCGTGTTCCATTCATCGGTATCGCGGCAAAAGGAAATCCCCGCTACGACGAGCTGGTCCGACTGCTTCGCGGCGAGGGCGCGGTCGCGGTTCTTGACGACATCAATTCACTGGAGGCTGCCATTGCCCAAAGCTCAAGCACGCTCCGCTAAATTGCAGCGCGATACCAAAGAAACTCAAATCGGCGGGGAACTGCGCATCGAAGGCCGCGGCCAGTACGAAATTTCGACTGGCATTCGTTTCCTCGATCACATGCTGGAACTATTCACGAAGCATGGCGGCTTCGACCTGAAGATTAAGGCGAAGGGCGATCTCGATGTCGACCAGCACCACACGGTCGAAGACACTGGCATCGTGATTGGCCAGTTATTCTCCCAGGCCCTCGGCAATCGCAAAGGCATCAATCGCGCCGGTTACTTCGTGCTTCCGATGGATGAAACGCTGGCCGTAGTCGCGGTCGATCTCGGTGGACGCCCTGCGCTCGTATATAAAGACCGGGTCAAAGTCAGGCTGGTAGGCGATCTGCAAACCGAGCTGATCGAAGACTTCTTTGGAGGTTTCGTTCACCACGCCGGAGCAAACCTGCATGCGAAGGTTCTCTATGGGCGCTCGAATCATCACAAAATTGAAGCCATTTTCAAATGCTGGGCCCGCGCCATGCGCTACGCCTGCTCGATGGACGCGCAACTCAAAGATCAACTGCCGTCCACGAAGGGACTTCTGTGATTGCAATCTTCGATTACGGCGCGGGCAACCTTCGATCGGTGCAGAATACCCTCGATGAAGTCGGCGCCACTTACGAACTGGTGCGCGACGCCTCGGGACTGGAACGCGCCTCGAAGATCGTGCTGCCCGGTGTCGGCCATTTTGGACAGATGTTGCGCGCTCTCGATGAGATGAATGTGCGCAGCACATTTATAGACCGCATCCGCGCGGGCGTGCCGTTTCTCGGTATCTGCCTGGGGTTGCAAGGACTTTTCGATTGCAGCGAAGAAGCGCCCGAGCAGCGAGGCCTCGGCATCTTTCCCGGCAAGGTGAAGCGCTTCGACATCTCGGCCAGGGTCCCGCACATGGGCTGGAACCAACTCGATTGCGTCCGGCCGTCGCGATTGCTCGCAGGGTTGCCGGAACACCCGTATGTTTACTTCGCCCACAGTTACTATGTGCCGGTTGTGGAACAAACAGCCGCCACTTGCACTTACACGTTGCCTTACACTGCGGTCCTCGAATCGGGCAACGTATTTGGCGTGCAGTGTCATCCCGAAAAATCCGGGCCGCTGGGCCTTGCCATCGTGCGCAACTTCATAGAGCTCTGATGCTGGCTAAAAGAATTATTCCCTGTCTCGATGTCACGGCTGGCCGGGTCGTCAAAGGCGTAAATTTCGTGAACCTGCGCGACGCGGGCGATCCGGTGGAACTCGCCGATCGTTATAACCAGCAGGGCGCCGACGAACTGGTATTCCTTGATATCACCGCCTCCAGCGACGCCCGCGCCATCATGGCGGATGTCGTCGCGAAAACCGCACGCAAGGTTTTCATCCCGCTCGCGGTAGGCGGCGGTATAAGGTCTGTCGCCGATGCCAGGCAGATTCTCATGTCAGGCGCCGACAAAGTTTCGGTGAACACCGCAGCAGTGAGGCGGCCCGAACTCATCTCGGAACTGAGCCTCGAATTCGGCGCACAGGCGGTCATCCTGGCAATCGATGCCAGGCGTCATGGCATCGACAGGTGGCATGTCTATACCCGCGGTGGCCGCGACGACGAAGGCATCGACGCCATTGAATGGGCCGCGCGTGGCGAAGAACTTGGGGCGGGAGAGATCTTACTAACCTCAATGGATACCGACGGGGTGCAAACCGGCTTCGATTGCGCCCTTACCCGCGCCGCATCGCGCGCCACGCATATTCCGATCATCGCGTCGGGCGGGGCAGGGAAGCCGGAGCACTTCGCACACGTCCTTACCGAAGGCGAGGCCGATGCGGCACTCGCGGCATCGGTCTTTCACTACGGTACGTACACAGTTAACGATCTGAAAGAGTATCTCGAACGGGAAGGAATTCCAGTGAGGAAAACGGCTTGATTTTTCCCTGTATCGATCTGATGGATGGGAAGGTCGTCCAGCTTGTGCAGGGGCGCGAGAAGGCGCTCGAAGGAGATAGCCCGGAAGAAATGCTGCGGCGCTTTGCGGCATTCCCGCAGATTCAGGTCATTGACCTGGATGCGGCCATGGGCCGCGGGGCAAATGACGATCTCGTGGAAATGCTCGCGGCGAAAGCGGTAACCCGCGTCGGCGGTGGAGTCCGGACCGTTGAGCGGGCAAGATCGCTCGTCGATCAGGGTGCATTTCGCGTCATTGTGGGAACATCGGCGTTCACCGCCGGCGGCCCCGATCGCGAATTCCTGAAAGCTCTGGTTGACGCAATCGGCCGCGACCGGATCGTGCTGGCTCTCGATTCGAAAGGCGGACGCATTGTTGTGAAAGGTTGGCGGGAAGCGATGAAGTTCACTGCCGAAGCGGTGATCCGGCAACTCGAACCTTATTGCTCTGGCTTCTTATGTACCTATGTGGATAAGGAAGGCATGATGCAGGGCACGGATCTCGACTGGTTTCGCCGCCTGCGTGCCGCAACCGATCTTGAGATCACGGCAGCCGGAGGGATCACCACCATCGAAGATATTCGCGCACTTGATCGGATGCGAATCAATTCGGCCGTCGGCATGGCAATCTATACTGGCCGGCTGGATCTCGACGAGTTATCGGCGGCCCGCTTCCCGGTACACAGCGGCGGCGTTTGAATCGCTCCAATGCGGCGCAGCGGGATCGTTGGCGATGCGCAGCACGCCCGCCGCAACGCCGCGGTCTACCTTAGCCATATTCGCGTAATCGATCTTTTCCCACTTGTCTCCGAGTCCGTGATAATCAGGATATTCGGCGGCGACCGCAATAGTGTGGGCCACCATTCCGCGCAGCGCCAGGGCGTAGTTGTCGCTGCGGGAGAAGTAACTATCCGCATCCTTGATCTGCCAGGTGCCGATGCCCTCGGCTTTGGCGGCCGCGCTCATGATCGCCGGCAGATTCGAATAGGATGGCCCGGTAAAGGCGAATTCCAATACGCGTTTGCCGCTGGCTTCATCGGTACGTCCCATCTGTTCCAGGTTGATGTCCGCCACTGTGTTCGCCAGCGGGACGAGGGGGCTATGAGCGTAGTAGCGGGCCCCGAGCAGGCCTTCCTCTTCGCCGAAGAAGGTCATGAACAGAATGCTGCGCTTCGGATGCGGGTTCAGCGTGGCAAGAGCATTCGCAATCTCGATCACCGATACCGTGCCGCTGCCGTTGTCGTTCGCGCCGTTGTAAATGCCCTTCGGACTTGTTCCCAGATGGTCATAGTGCGCGGTCAGCAGGACATACTCGCCGCGCAGCGCCGGGTCCGAACCTGACAGTAGAGCCGCCACGTTCCGCAGGGAGACCTCGTTCACGGCTGGTTGCGCAAGATGGAGAGTCAAGGTGAAATGCCGGTTTCGCTGAAGAAAATCGAAAGCTTCGGAATCGCGAACACGAATAACGGGGGCGTGATGCAGTTCGATGTCGTCGAGAAATTTGCCGGCCCGGCCATTCCTGCCGGATTTATCAAACAACAGAATCAGAGCTGGTTTCCGGGACTGCAATTCCTCCAGCGACGCCCGGTCCTCATAGCGTTCCAGCGCGCCTGCGACGATCGCTCCCGCAACTGGCGGGATTGCCCCGTTGGATGGAAGCACGACTACCGGAGCGTCATCGAAATCGAGGGCAGCGAGGGATCGGGGACGAGCTTCGTTCCATGGAATATCGATTTGTTTGTCTGCCGATTTGAGGACCAGCCGAAAGCCGGTCAAATCGGGCGTAACCTGGTCGAATTTCGCGACCTGAAAGTAGCTGCGATCGGCGGTTGCCGGCTCCAGGCCGGCGCGGCGAAACTGCGCGGCGATGTATTCGGCGGCGCGATCCAGACCGGGAGAAGGTGTGGCGCGCCCTTCCAGATCATCCGAGGCGAGGAACGAAAGGTTGGTGCGGAGAGAATCCGGTGAAATGCGATCGAGGGCTGCCTGCTCCGCCGGCGGCAGTTCGGCCAGGTGCGTTGCCGCGAAAGACGCTGCAATAGCAAGGAAGACAAGAACGCAGATTTTCTTCACCTTATTTAACTTAGACCACTTTGCCGAAGGTTTAGTTTCGCGAGGTCAGCCAGAATCCGATATTGCGGATCTGGTCCTCGATTTGCTCCCGATCCGGAGCTTTCGGGGCTAGTTCCAGGTAGCGCTTGAATTCCGCGAGCGCCTCGGGGATGCGTTGCTGCTGCAGCAAAGCGACTGCCCGCTGCTTGTGCTCATCGGCGCTTCCGGGCGCAGCCTCGATCAGCAGATCGAGCACCTGAAGAGCTTTCGCGCCATCGTGGCGTGCAAAATATATGCCCCGCAGATTGTTGATCAACCGCATGGCAATGTAGCGGCGGTCGACCGGGTCGAGCATTCCCGGCTCGAGCGATTCCACCTGGGCGAGTTGGCAGCACTGCCGGGCGTCGAGAATAGCGCCGGCATGGAACGGGTCGATGATGGCCGAAAGCGCGGGGTCGTCGTAGCGGACGACAAAGTGTCCCGGCAGGCCGACGCCGCTCACCTGCTTGGCCAGACGTCGGGCGATCTCAATGTAGACGATCGACAGCGTAATCGGCATACCTCGTTTTGTCTCGAGCACGCGGTTGAGGCAACAGTTGGCGGGGTTGTAGTAGTCCTCTTCGTCGCCGCGGAATCCCAATTCGCCGAACAGGTATTGGTTGGCCGTTTCCACGAAGTTCCGGCCGTCGGAAAGATCGCGCGCGCGGTCGGCGACCGCAAGGGCGTGACGATCGAGTTCCGCGATGCAGGCGCCGGCGTCGAGATCGGGGTATTCGATGCGCGCGATCTCGAGAGCCGCGCGGTCGATTTCAATACGCGAGGGCCTTCGCCCCAACAGATCCCGCAGCGATTGCGTGTCGGACTCACTCATACTTCTACTTCGCTCATATTCAAACCAGGAGTTTTTCGAGATCTGCCGCTTCGCCGAATGGGGTCGAGCGGGCGTCGCCGAGGATCGTGCGCAGCAATCCGGAGAGCACCGAGCCTGCACCGACTTCGAACCAGCGGGTAACGCCTTTTGAGGCGAGGTAGCCGATGGTTTCCGTCCAGCGGACCGGGCTGGGAACCTGGTGGTACAGGCCCTCGCGCGCTTCGTCGCCGGTCCGCACTTCGCGAGCTTGCCAGTTGTTGATGAGCGGAATCCGCAGGCCAGCAAAATGGGTGGAATCGAGATCGGGCTTCAGCCGCTGCTGGGCGGGGCGCATGAGCGGGCAATGGAATGGCGCGCTGACAGGCAACATCACGGCGCGCCTCGCACCAGCGGCTTTGGCCAACTCCATGGCGCGCTGGACGGCGCCGCGATTGCCTGAAATGACGATCTGATCCGGCGCATTGAAACCCGCGGGCGTCACCACCTCGCCCTGGGCGGCCGCGGCAAGAACTTCATCCAGTTTGTCGTCGGGAAGCTTGAGCAGCGCGGCCATGGCGCCCACGCCTTCCGGAACGGCCTCCTGCATATAACGGCCGCGTTTGTTGACCAGGCGCAAAGCGGCCGCAAAGTCGAGCGATCCGGCGGCCACGAGCGCCGAATATTCACCCAGGCTGTGTCCGGCGACGTATTGGGGCTCGCCGATCCGACCCGCGAGCACGGTGAATGCGGCGATCGACACGGCGAGCAAGGCCGGCTGCTGGTATTCCGTTTGCTTGAGCGTTTCGGCGGGGCCTTCGAAGCACAATTTTGATAGCGGGAAGCCGAGAGCGTCGTCGGCGGTTCGAAAACATTCGGCGGCGGCTGGAAAGTTTTCGGCGAGGGATTTGCCCATGCCCACGAACTGGGAACCCTGTCCGGGGAAGAGAAAAGCTGTTTTCATTTCAAATCGTTGAAAAAACCACTATAAGCGACGCCAGGGAACGGACCGGCAGGAACCTTCGTACCATAGAAAGGGAGAAGCGAATGACCGAACAGGAACAACAACTGATTTCAGGATTGGCCGAACGGATCCGGAACGCACCACCGCCGCAAGTGGATCGGGACGCGGACGATCTGATCCGGCGAACCATCGGTACCCGGCCGGACGCGCTCTACATTTTGACGCAGACCGTATTGATTCAGGAGATGGCGCTGAACCAGGCTAAGGCGCAGATGGAACAACTGAGGCAGCAGGGCGCACCGCAACAGGGAAGTTTTCTGCAGCAGGGTGGCTACCCGGCACAGCCGAGGTATCAGGAATCGGGTTATGCGGCTCCGCCGTCCCCTCCTCCATCCGGGGGCGGCTTTTCGAGCTTCCTGCATAACGCCGCCACCACCGCGGCGGGAGTGATTGCCGGGGAGATTGCGTTCGATAGCCTCGCTTCGCTTTTCGGGCATCGCGGGGGTGGTTTCTTCGGTGGCGGCGGAGGCGGTTTCTTCGGAGGTGGGGGCGGCGTCTCGCCGGGGTCGGAGACGATCATCAACAATTACGGCGACGATCCTGGGAGCGGTGATTCGCGTTTCGCGGACGCGGCGGGTCAGAATCAGGACATCAGCTCGGACATCGACGATGAGAGGGACAATTCCGGGGACAGTTTTGCGGATGACGGCTCGTCGTTTGATGGCGGGGGCGATGACGGCGGATCGTCGGATGTTTAGTTTCCGTGGCGTACGCTCTCAGCGTGCCGCGTCTGCACTCATGCAGACGCTTGTGCCGAGGCAGGAAGAAGCGTCGAGAGAGTCTCGACGCGGCACGCAATAGTGCGTGCGCCACGCCCTTATTTGCGTCTGACTCGAGCGGCCAGATACCAGACGATCAGGACGTTGACCACCGTCACTCCCAGCTTCAGCATGGTGAAGTGACGATGGATTTCCCAGATTTCGAGCGGGATGAAGAGGCCCGTGCTGATGAGCGTCATGTATTCCGCCCAATGCTTGCGAGCCAGCAGGCCGGTGCCTTCGGTCAGGAAGATGGCGGCGTAGATGAAGGTCCCGACGCTCAGTTCACGCAGCTGTTTCGGGGTGACGTTGAAGACCTTGAGAAGCGCCCGGTGGATGAAGCGGTTGTCCGGGTCAACCCGCAGGACTTCGATCCAGTGCTCGGCCACTGACGCTACATCGCGGTGCAGCAACTTCAGAAGGCCGAAACCGACGATCAGCAGGCTCAGCCCTTTCGCGAGTTTGAAGAGTCCGATCAGGAAAATCCACGGATCGCGCTTTGATCGGGACGGCATTACACACAGGATAGAAAACCGGCAATTGTGTTACGATCATACGGGAAAATATGGCAGTCACAATCGCGCCGACGCCTGCCATCGACGGCCGCGCCCAGGTCGAGCGCATTATTCAGAGTAAGATCTTCCGGGCCTCGGAAGTGCTTCGCAACCTGCTGGCATACCTCAGCGACAAGGCTCTTTCCGGCACAGCCGATAATCTGAAGGAATACACGATCGGGCTGGATGCTCTGGGTAAGCCGGCCTCCTTCGATCCGCGCCAGGAGTCGGTGGTGCGCATGCACACCGCGCGATTGAGGCAGAAACTGGCGGAGTACTATCGAACCGAAGGCGTCGACGACCCGATCATCATCGATTTGCCGAAAGGCGGGTTCAAGATCACTTTCGAGCCGCGCCAACAGGCTGTTCAGCCGGCCCCGGCCGCACCGATCGTCGAAATCAAGACTTCCCGGCGTGGCTGGCATCCCCGTGAAATCGCCCTTGCCGCGGCATTGGCCGTGACGCTCGCCTGCGCCTTGTATTTCATGACTCGGCTCTGGCGAGTGGAGCGGACTGAATCTGGCGGAGCTTCTGTCTCAAGCGAGATATGGACGCCCGCACTGCGCGAGTTGTGGGAGCCGCTGCTCTCTTCCAGCAGGCGTCTGGTGGTTTGCGTAGCGACGCCATTATTCGTCAAGGTGCCGGGTTTCGGCGTCGTGCGGGAATCATCCATAAATGACTGGCAGGACGTGCCCGACTCGAAGAGGCTCACCTCGCTCGAGAGCGCTTTGCGGATCGGCATTTCGGAGCCTTCCTACAGCTACACGGAAGTAGGAACGGCGACCGGCGCTTTCCTGTTAGGCCAGTTTCTGGCGCCGCGTAAACAGGCCGTGCTCATCACGAGAGCCAACGTGCTGTCGTGGCCTGAAATCGCTGAAGATAACGTCGTATTCCTGGGGCCCCCAACCGGCATCCACCAGACGGACGATATCCCGATGGGTGCGCAACTGGTCCTCGACCCGACGGGAATCCGGAATCTGAAGCCGCGCGCCGGAGAAGAGGCGTTCATCAAGGACCGGCCAAGCCAGGGCGGCGAGGAAGCCGGCGTCAGCTACGCGCTGATCAGCCGCGTTCCGGCGATGGAAGGCCCGGGCGCGATCCTCATGCTATCGGGCAATCAGATCTCGAGCGTAATGGGCGGGGTGAAGGCCTTTACCAATCCGGCATTGGCGCAAATGCTGGTCTCGCGATTGAAAGCGGGCTCCGGGACGATTCCCAGGTTTTTCCAGGTCGTGCTAAGCGTGAAGGCGATGGACGACGTGCCCGTCGAGATTTCCTATATGTTTCACCGGGAACTGCCCGAGCGCGGCCAGCGTTCCCCGGCAAAATAACAGCCCCAAAAACCGTGGTAACGTAACGGGATAACGGCGCACCAATTGTAGTACCGGAAGATTTTGCATATGAAGACATTCCTGCTGGCGACGATTTTGGCATTCTCCGCTTTTGCGCAGACACTGCCGCAAGGTGTGGAGAAGAAGGCAACGGTCGGCGGGATCACCGAATACGACTATCCCAACGGTTTGCGAGTGCTCTTGTTTCCCGATCCTTCGAGCCCGAAGGTGACGGTCAACATGACCTACCTCGTGGGGTCGCGCTTTGAGGGTTATGGCGAAACGGGCATGGCTCATCTGCTGGAGCACATGAACTTTATCCTCACCACCGGCGGCCGGAACATCAAGAAAGAACTGACGGACCACGGCGCGCAGTGGAACGGCACCACCGATTACGACCGCACCAACTACTTCGAAACCGTTACGGCGGGCGACGATAACCTCAAGTGGGCGCTGGGGCTCGAAGCCGACCGCATGGTGAATATGCGGATCGAAAAGGCGCTGCTGGACACCGAAATGACCGTCGTGCGCAACGAATTCGAAAGGGGCGAGAACAACCCCAACTCGATTCTGGAAGAGCGCGTCATCGCGACGGCTTACCTCTGGCACAACTACGGTAAGTCGGTGATTGGTTCGCGCGCCGATATCGAAAGAGTACCGATCGACAGGCTGGCGGCGTTTTACAAGAAGTATTATCAACCCGATAATGCGGTGCTCACGATCGCCGGCCAGTTCGATGAATCGAAGGCGCTGGCTTACGCGGCGCAGACGATCGGGGCCATTCCGCGGCCTGCGCGCAAGCTGGACGCGACCTATACGGAAGAGCCGGTGCAGGATGGTGAGCGTTCTGTAGAACTGCGGCGGGTGGGGAATAACCCGGCCATCATGATCGCGTGGCACGCGGCGGCATTTTCGCATCCGGATTCGGCGGCGCTGGAAGTCCTGGGCGGCATCATGTCCGGCGGCGGGCGCGGCGGCAGCACCGGACGGCTTTACAAGGCGCTGGTGGACAACAAGAAAGCGCTCACGGTTCAAATGCGCTATGAGGAACTGCACGACCCCGGATTCGTGCTGGTTTCGGCCACGCTGAGCAAAGACCAGTCGCTCGAAGATGCGCGTAAAACTATTGTCGACACTGTCGCGAGCGTAGTGAGCGAGCCGCCGACGAAGGACGAAGTGGAAAGGGAGAAGACGCGAATTCTGCAAGGCATGGAACAGCGGATGGCGAATTCGCAGCAGACTGCGCTCGGGTTATCCGACGTGATATCGAGCGGAGACTGGCGTCTCTTCTTCCTGAACTACGACCAGATCAAGAGCGTGACGCCGGAAGACGTGGTGCGGGTGGCGAAGCTTTACTTCAAGGAATCGAATCGGACGGTGGGCGAGTTTATTCCGACGGCGGAACCGGACCGAACGCAGGTACCTACCTCTCCCGATCTGGAATCGGTTCTCAAGGACTACAAGAGCGGCATGAAGGTTTCGCAGGGCGAAGCGTTCGACCCCGCGCCCGCTAACATCGAAAAACACCTGACCCGCTCGAAGCTGCCGAATGGTTTGAAGGTAGTGATGCTGCCGAAAACGAACCGCGGCGAAACGGTATCGGCGGCGATTCATATCGAGTTTGGCGATGAACAGTCCCTGGCGGGAAAGAGCGCGTTGGGAAGCATGACCGGATCGCTTCTGATGCGCGGGACGACGAACCGGACACGGCAGCAGATCCAGGATGAAATGGTGAAGCTGAATGCTCGCATCAATGTTTCGGGCGGTGTCTCGGGAGCCGACGCCAGCGTGCAGACGACCGCGGAAAACCTGATTCCGGCGCTGCGCCTGGCGGCTGAAATGTTGCGGGAGCCGTCGTTCCCGGAAGCGGAATTCGATCAGGCGAAAAAGCGGGAGATCGCCGGGATCGAGAACCGCAGGACCGAGCCTGCTTCGCTTGCGCCGCTGGCGCTCGCGCGCACGCTCAACCCGTTTCCGAGAAATGACGTTCGTCACGTGGGAACGATCGACGAGGACATTGAGGACACGGGCAAAGTCACGCTGGACGACGTGAAGAAATTCCATGCGCAGTTTTATGGCGCATCGCACGGGGAGATGGTGGTGGTGGGGCAGTTCGACCAGGCTGCGGTGGGCAAGACGGCGGCGGAATTGTTCGGCACGTGGACGAGCCCCGCGCCCTATCAGCGAATCACCACGAACTTCCAAAAAACCGATCCGGTGAATCTGAAGATCGAGACACCGGACAAGCAGAATGCCACGTTCGACGCGGGCCTCAGGCTACCCATGCTGGATACAGATCCGGACTACCCGGCGATGGTGCTCGCGAACTACATGTTCGGGGGCTCGATTACTTCGCGGGTTCCGGATCGCATCCGCAATCGGGAAGGTCTGAGCTACGGGGTGAATACCGGATTCTTCGCTTCGGCCGAGGGGAATGCGGCGCAATTCCGCGTCGGGGCCATCAGCAATCCGAAGAATACGCCGAAGGTGGAGGCCAGCTTCAAGGATGAATTGGCAAGGACGCTGGCGGGCGGATTCACTGCCGATGAGGTGGTTGCGGCGAAAAAGGCCTGGGCGGACGAGCGGAGAGTGGGACGCTCGCAGGATCAGGCGCTGCTGCGGTTGATCGAGACCCGTGAAGACTATGGGCGGACGCTCCAGTGGGACGAGCAGATGGACGCGAAGATCGAGGCTTTGACGCTGGATCAGGTGAATGCGGCGTTCCGGAGGCACGTGGATCTGTCGGCGCTCTCAATTGTGAAGGCCGGGGATTTCAAGACGGCCGGCGTTTACCAGTAGGGCGGACGGCTCATTGGCATTGCCGCGGGCCAGTGTGTTGCCGGCATGTTTTCATGGTTCCCGAGGAGATCGCCGACCACTGGCGCGGGGGCATCAGCGCCGGCATTCCGCAACTCGCCAGACACTCGCGCACGCCCGAAGCAAACCTGATTCCCGAATACCTGGCGAAGCAGAACGATATCTGTGAAACCGGGTATGCACTTGACTCAGGTAGCGCCATAGATCGCGGTCACGACTGCCGGCAACCTACTTCGGAAATGTGCGCCGGCAGCCTGCTCCCGTCTATCGGGGACGTCGGGCGGCTGGCACCCGAAAAAACTGTCACCGCTGGCCCGATTGGCTTCCGCGACGCCTCCAGGACAACCGCCAAGCGCGGTATCCGGACATTGTTGCGAGACTCGGCCCGCTGGCGACCACAAGATCCTGGGGCTACGTGAGTCAAGTGCATAGCCAGTTCTGTGAATATCGGTATCTGTTTCTGTGTTCGTTCCCCACACCCGATCTGGACGGAATGCTTTCCGGCGCACCGGTACTAGTAATAACAGGCCCATTTTCCATTCTGAGGCAGTAACAATCAGGTTAATAACGGACTCGCTCAGTCCGACCCAATGTATAATCGCGGGCAGTAACCTGACGGAGGTTATACATGCTTCGACTTTCCAGAACCTGGCCCGTTTTGGTTGTCCTTGTGTTGTTTTGTGCAATCCAGGTCAGCGCTCAAGTAGTCGCGACTTACGATTTCGAGGACGGAACGGTCCAGGGATGGACGTCGTTCAACGGGGCGAGCACACCGGTGAACACAGCCGCCGCGGCGTTTACCGGCACTCACAGTTTGTTGACTACAACCGGGAGCGGTGGCCAGGGAGGTCCTGGCATTTCGCTCTCGAGCCTGCTTTTGCCTGGAGCACAATACACGATCACTGCCAGGGTCATGCTTACGTCTGGTGAATCGGCGACCAGCGCGAACTTCACGATCAAGCGCATGGATTCCAGCTGCTCCGGAGGCGTGTGTTACGACACAATTGGCGCCTTTGAGGTTGCAGTATCCGCTTCCGGCTGGGCTCAGATCGGCGGATCCTACACCGTCAGCGAGAACGAGACGGGTTTGTTCCTGTACGCTCAGCTGGTCGGCCCCACCACCGAGCAATCGTTTTATCTGGATGACGTCGTCATCACCGAGACCGCTCCTCCTCCGTCCGTTACTTCGATTGCGACCTATACATTCGCAGACGGCGGCCTCGACGGCTGGTTTCCATTCGGCTCACCCACGCTGACCAACTCAGCTGCCCCTGTCCTTGATCCGAATGGTGACGCACACGCCCTGCTGACGACTAACCGGACTGCCGGCTTTATGGGTCCGGCTCTCAATTTCCTGAACCTGCCCGGTGTGGCGGCCGGCGCAACTTATCAGATAACGGCCTGGGTGCTGCTGGCGGCTCCGGACAGCGGCAATCCGACGGCAACGATGTCGACCGAACTGACCAACTGCGCGAACCCGTCGGGCTCCTTCACCAACATCGCGACCTCCGGCGCGCTTTCCAGCACCGCCTGGACGCAGCTGCAGGGCACGTTCAGTTTCAGTAATGTTCCGGCCGCTCCCACTAGTCTTACTCTCTACATACAGTCCAGCAGCGCGACGGATTCTTTCTATATCGACGATGTTGTCATCAGCCAGACCTCACCACCGCCTCCGGGGTCGCCGATCACCATTCAAATCAGTATTCCGTCGATTTACCAGGAGCTCTCCTACTTCTTCCCCATTGGCGCGGAAATCAATACCACCGACCTCTCCGGCCCGCATGCCCAGTTGCTCACCCGGCACTTCAACAGCATCGTCTCGGGCAACGACATGAAGTGGAGCTCCGTCGAGAACACCAAAGGCACTTTCACCTATGGCAACGCGGACAACGAGGTTGGTTTCGCGGTCTGCAACGAGATGCAGGTGCGCGGCCACAATCTGGTGTGGGCAACCGGCGCACAGACGCCGTCCTATGCATTCGGAGACGGAACAAATTCGCCCGCCAACCAGGCCACGGTAACCGCCAACATCCAGGAACACATACAAAACGAGGTGACTCACTTCGGCAACAAGGTATATGTGTGGGACGTCGTCAATGAGCCGCTCGACCCGGCCCAGCCGGATTGTCTCGATCATGGGCCGTTTTATCAGGTGCTCGGCAAGAGTTACATCGACATCGCCCTTCAGGCCGCACGCCAGTTTGCGCCCGCCGGAACCAAACTGTTCCTCAACGACTACGACACCACCGAGCCCGCTCGTCTTGCGTGCCTGGTTCAGGTTGTTGAGGATCTCAGAAATCGCGGCATTCCCATCGACGGCGTCGGCCACGAGACGCATAACAAGATCAACTTCCCATCCGTGACCGCCATGGTCAATGCGATCAACCTCGTCGCCGCCACGATCCCGAATCTCGATCAGCAGGTCACGGAACTGGATGAGAGTGTATACACCACGAGCCAGGTTGCGAACCCCACCGTGTGTGCGGCGAGTGACTACAACGTCACCAATGGGGGCGTCGTACCGCCGTCCATTCTGGCCGAACAGGGCTGGCTTTTCGCGCAATACTTTAACGCATTACGGCAATTGAAAGGCAAGATCAGCGCTATTACTTTCTGGGGCATGGCCGACGACGACACCTGGCTCAGCACATTCCCGTGCACGCATCTGGATGAACCGCTGCCTTTCGATTCGGGGTTGCAGGCCAAGCCCGCTTACTGGGGAATCGTGGATCCGACGCAGCTTCCCGGCTATGGTCTGACGCTCACCATCGCTTCCAAGACCGGATCCCAAAACGCGCGAGTCTGGACCATTACCGCAGCCAATCCCGGCAGCAGCCCTGGTCCTGCTTATGCCGTGCAGATTACCGGGTTCACATTGCAGCAGACCGGCGGCGCAGCCTGCACGCCGGTTATCACGCCGCCCGGCAGCTTTCCGGTCTCATTGGGGAACATCAGCCCCGGCAATGCAGCCAACGCGTCATTCACTATCGACTTCACGGGGTGTCCCGCCCTGGCCCGGTTTACCCTGAATATGCCCTGGAGTTCCGCCGTCTACGATACCGGCACCCTGGTCAGCGGCAACCAGTTTCGATGAGTATGACAAACGGAGGAAACAATATGAGATGCGCCATTCCGATCCTGTTTCTGGTAGTACTGTTTGCAACCAGCATGGAGGCCGTGACCTTGCCGACTTTCGCCATTATCCCGTCCGGCGGGACCGTATCCGGAAATTCCGGGGGTGTTGTCGGGTGGGGATATGACGTCACCGACAACGATCCAGCCGACTGGGTGGTCCTCAACGACTCGTATGTGTCCGGAAGCCTTGCTGCCGGGACATATGGAACCTATATGGATTACATCGTTTCCGAATTCATCGTGATCGATTCGAACACCGATCCGATCTTCTCCACGGGAGACGTGCCCTTCGATGCCGGCACCACGTCGGGCACGGGCGAGTTCGACATTGCCGCATTCGTGCCGCCCGACACGAAGATCACCGGAGACGTCAACATAGACTACGACGTGTTCTCCCAGGACCCCAACAGCCCCAGCTTTGACCCGAGTTCTTTCGTGACCAGCGGAACGGTCTCCGCGGCGGCAGAAGTGGACGTCAACACTGTGCCAGAGCCCGCGTCCATGTTGTTGGGTGGCGCCGGGTCGCTGATGCTGGCCCTGGCAGCCTGGCGCCGCCGGAATCGGCTGGCCCTGACCTGAAACCCGGGTGGGTTCGCAAGCCAGCCGAAAATCAGTCACTGCGCCATGTGCGGCTGAGCTGAGGCTACTTTCTTTGCGCAATTCGAGCGCGGGCTTGCCACTACTCGGTGGTTTCGGTTCTGAACGGGGTCTTTGTCTTGCGACCAGACTTCCTCGAATGGGACTCTTTGGGAGTTTGTTGGCGAGAATGGGATTATCGACAGGAACTCGCAGTTCTGACGCCTTTCAAATCTTTACCGGGTTTGCAAAAATATTGACACGGAAAGCGCCCCTTCTGAACTTACGGCGACGTCGGGTTTGCGATCAAGATTGAAATCCGCGACACACATATCGGAGGGTGTGTAGCCCGTTCGTATCGGGACCGGCGATCTGAAGGCTCCGTTCCCCGAGCCCGGAAAAATCCACAACTCACCACTGGTGCGCCGCCAAACCGTTGCGAGAATATCGGGAAACCCATCGCCGTCAAGGTCAGCTATCCGAACCGCACTGACCGCGTCGCGCGCTGCCAACGAGCCCGACGCGCGAAACGTACCATCTCCGTTGCCAAGGTAGATCGAGATTCCTTGTGCCAGCCGATTTGAAAACACCAGATCGGCGATGCCATCGCCGTTCAGATCCCCGGCGCTGACCGGTTCTCTGAACTCCTGCCCTTTGAATGTCGAAGGCCGAGCAAATGTGCCGTTTCCGCGGTTCATTCTCACCGTGGCATAGGCGCCGTCCCGCGCAACCAGATCCGGCCTATGGTCCCTATTGAAATCGGCAACCAGCGAGACGTCACACCGGCACGCCAGGACCGGTTCTTCAAAGGTGCCGTCTCCCCGGCCCGGGAAAACCAGGAAAGCGGACCGATAGGAACTGACCGCCAGATCCAGTTTGCCATCATTATCAAAATCAGCGATGAAAACTGCGCTCGGTTCGTCTCTCAGAGGAAAGACGTAAGAGGGCTTGAGCAGCCCGCTCTTTGAACCGGGAAAGACCCACAGTCGGTTTCCTTCGTCCGGACCCTGAGACTTTGTAATAAGCGCGACATCGGAAACTCCGTCTCCATTAAAATCGGCGGTCTGAATTTGCTGCGGTCTGGCGTTCAGCCTGATCACAGAGGGTGCGGCGAACGAGCCATCACCCTCGCCCGCAAAGAAGGAAATTTCATTCGAATATTCGTTATCCCAAAGGCTGCCTACCACGAGGTCCGGTCGTCCGTCTCCGTTAAAATCGCCGGCCACGATCGTAACTGGTATGTTCTCCTCGTGATGAAAGATGAAGGTAAGCAGTGAAACCGGGCGGAGTTGGAGCTCCGATTTCAGGCGAAAGGGGGGAAACGCCGTAGCTGCGATGAGCATTAGAGAGAAAGTCAGTAACCCCGCAGTCGGGACAACCTTGCTCAACAAGACTGCGCGACGCTTCATTGGCCCTCGACCACTACCGCGCTGAAATAAGCCCATTTTACGGTTTGGAGGCCTGGGCCGCAATTGCCTGGAACAGCGCTACTCGTTAGCAATATGCAACGTGATCCCCAAAGGTCCGAGGAGACGATCGCCACGCTTCCTCCAACCGGACGTCCGGACAATTGAGCCGGGACAACCCGCGATGGGCCTCATCGAACGCTGTATTTTTGGAGAGCAAACAGCGCAGCCGCTAACGTGGGGACCGTGGAGCGGAAACAAATTCTGTAGCTTTTGTTTGCCCTGATACACTGTTTGTGAGCGGCCCCGACTATGATGAAACTCACAAAATTTCGCGCGACCAACTTTCGGTCAGTCGATGATAGTGGGTGGATCGAAACCGACAGCGTTACGGCGCTGATCGGCACGAATGAATCCGGTAAGACGAATCTTCTGTTGCCGCTTTGGAAGCTCAGCCCAGCGAAGGACGGCAAGATTAGCGAGACGGCGGACTATCCGCGGAAACATTACGGTGATTACCGCTCGTTAAAAGGAAAACCGCAATTCATTGAGGCTCTCTTTCAGATTGACGATGCGTTAGCGGAAACTGTGGCAGAGCTCAGTGGAGCGCCCATAGCCAAGATCAGAACCGTTTCCGTCTCCCGCAACTTTGCTGGAGCCTATACCGTTGCTTTTCCGGATGGTGAGCCAGCCCGTGAGGTGGCAGGCCCCGACGTTCGTCAGGTGCTGTCGATAGCTTCGAACGAGATCGACGGTTTGCAGGCAATGAAATCGGAGACGGAACTAAAAGTAAGGATGAAGGCCGCCCTCGAACGCGCAATCGCTCTCGCGGTAGCCATCAAGCTCGACAAAGGCGCCCTGACCGCCATCGCTGAGACACTCAGCGCGTTAAGCCTAGCCGAAGCGCCTAAGACAAGTACGCTTGCTCCGCGATTTGCGCGCGTATTGGAGGAGGTGAACGGATTTGCGCTAACGGTATCGCAACAGAATCCAAGCGCTGTTAAAGGGGTCCGCGAGGCCGTCCTAACCGCGCTGCCAAAGTTCGTTTATTACTCAAACTACGGCAATCTCGATTCGGAAATTTACCTTCCACATGTAATTGACAATATGAGCCGGGACGGACTTGGCTCGAAAGAGGAGGCGAAGGCCCGCACCCTCAAGGTGCTGTTCGAATTCGTCGGGCTGGAGCCGAAGGAAATTTTGGAATTGGGCCGCGACTTTGTGCCGACTCCAGCCCGCAAATTAACGGATGCTGAGATCGAAGCAGGTGCAGAGAAAAAGAAACAGCGCAGTATCCTTCTCCAGTCGGCAGGGACGAAGCTGACCCAGGAATTTCGCCGCTGGTGGCGTCAAGGCACCTATCGATTTCGCTTCGAAGCAGACGGCGATCATTTCAGGATCTGGGTGTCGGATGACCAGCGGCCGGAGGAAGTTGAGCTTGAGGGGCGCAGTACCGGGCTGCAATGGTTCCTTAGCTTTTACCTTGTCTTCCTCGTGGAGAGCAAAGATTCGCACGAAGGAGCAATCTTATTACTCGATGAACCCGGATTGTCCCTGCATCCACTGGCACAGCGCGATCTCTCGGACTTTTTTGAGGGGCTTTCCCAGACGAATCAGTTGCTCTATACCACTCATTCGCCATTCCTGATCGATGCCGATCGGCTTGATCGGGTGCGCAAGGTCTATGTCGACGACGCCGGCACATCGAAGGCGACGTCTGATTTGCAGGGGCCATCGGATAATAAGACACAGCGTGCAGCTGGGTACACGGTTTTCGCGGCCCTTGGTCTAACGGTCGCGGACAGTCTGTTGATCGGGTGCGAGGCCATTATCGTCGAAGGGCCCTCAGACCAGCACTACCTCACCGCGATCAAGACCCGCCTCATTGGAGCGGGACGACTGCAGCCGGGTCGCGAACTCGTGTTTCCACCAGCGGGAGGCGCCAAAGGCGCGAAGGCCGTCGCGAGTATTCTCACGGGCCGCGACGAGAAATTGCCGATGGTGTTGTTCGATGCTGATTCAGCCGGCGTTCAAGCGGCTAGGCAGCTTCTGCTTATCCGGTTGACTCAGCAAAGCCCAGGATGTTGGGTTCGAGATCTTTTGCGCCGCGGATCTGCTCGTATTCGGTTGATTTGCGGGCAGTTCCGAGTCCAAGGAGGGTCTGA
>JBEKTF010000015.1:0-45004 GCA_049516355.1 Bryobacteraceae bacterium
ATCTACAAGTGGCTGGCCACCTGGAACGGTGAACCCACCCCGTTTGTCTGGAAGGCCTCGGCCGACGTCATTCTCGACAAGGTCCGGCGTTGTAAAGAATTATCTGAGACAGGAGACTAGCCGCGTTCCATCGGGAGACATGGCAAAACTGCTCCCGCTCGTGGCTGGCACGGGCAGGGAAACATCGGCGCCCAGATCGACATCCAACCGGACGAGCGGACGATCCTCCGGTTTCGCATTCCGCCAGGGCGCCCAGAGTGCGACGCCGAGCGCCACCGCCAACACCCCCGCCGCAGCCCACGCCATCCAAGCCAGGTGGGGCAGGCTGGCAGCCTGCGCGGGACTGGCAGTCCCGCTCCCCTCCGCCAGCAAAAACTCCATCCCGGTGATATCCCTGAGCCTGTTCCTCGGGTCTTTCGCCAGGCACCGCTTCAGCAGCGGCCGCACCCTCTCCGGCACCACACTTAAATCCGGCTCTTTGTGCACCACCGCCGCCAGCGTCTCCACCAGGTCCTCGCCATGGAAGAGGCGCTTTGCAGTAAGCATTTCATACAGAACCACGCCAAACGCCCAGATGTCAGCCCGCTTATCGACGGGCTTCCCCCTGGCCTGCTCCGGGGCCATGTACCCCGCGGTGCCGAGAATCATCCCCACCGCCGACAGCATCGTCGGCGAATCCGGCCCGAGTCCCACCGGCTCCATCGACTTGGCGAGACCAAAATCCAGCACCTTCACCGACCCATCCGGCCGAATCTTCACGTTGGCCGGCTTAAGATCGCGATGGACGATGCCTTTGTCATGCGCCGCTTCCAGCGCGGCGGCAATCTGCGTCGCAATGCCGAGCGCTTCTTCGAGCGGAATGGGCCCCTGCGCAATGTGGTCGGCAAGAGTCGGCCCCTCGATGAGTTCCATCACCAGGTAATTCGGACCGATATCGTGCAGCGTGCAGACGTTGGAATGGTTGAGTGACGCGACGACTTTCGCTTCGCGCTCAAAGCGGTCTGTGAACTGCTGCGCGGAAACCTTGATCGCTACGTCGCGATTCAGTCGTGGGTCGCGCGCCTTCCACACTTCGCCCATACCGCCCTTGCCGATGACCAAGACGATTTCATAGGGGCCGAGTTTGTCGCCGGGTTTCAGTTGCACAAAGCGCCGCCGCAGGCTTCAATCACTATAAAGGAATTCCGGTCCGTGTGGTTTGGAATCCTGGAATTTCCGGCGTTCGTGAAGTGAATTTTAGCCTTGTGGACGGATAGGGAATGGATGACGCGCATTCCGTCAACTACGATGGGATCGGGGAAGAGCAGCCGACGATACAGGAGCCATCCCCCCTCTCTGTCGGAGCTTTTCAAATCACGAATCGCGGACATTATCGGAAGCACGTCCGCGACGCGCGACCGAACCGCCCGTTCACAGAGATCCCCCCTTGCTTGTTTTAGCTTTCTGCCTGTTGCAGAATGGGTTGGCCCATTGATGTTGGCCCATTGATGCTGGCCAAACGATGCTGGCCAAACGGTGAATGACGAATCCATTTCAGGAGACTTTATGCGTGGTGTGATGCTTTTTGTGGCCGGTCTCTTCGCGGGGCTGGCAATACAGGTGGTAATGGCGCAGAACAGCAATAGTGGTGTCGTGATGATGAATCACGTTGGAATCAACGTGCCCAGTATCCCGGAGGCGATTACCTGGTACGAGCAGAAAATGGGGTACCGCGAAGCGTTCCGGCTCAATGACCCGAAGGGGCAGCCACGGCTGGTCTACATGCAGATCAGCAAAAACACATTTCTCGAGCTCCAGCAGGCAACCGCCGAGCGGCCCGCCGGTTTTACTCATTATGGGCTCCAGGTCGACAACGCGGCCCAGGCTGTCGCGAGGTTCCGGAAGAACGGCCTGACGGTCACGGATACGACCAACAGCGATACCAAAGCGATCCTCGCCAATATCACCGACCCTTATATGGGACGTATTGAGCTGACCGAGCTCCCGCCGGAGTCCCTGCACTACAAAGCTATTCAGAACTGGAAGTGAGTCGTCGATCGCGAAGGAGGATCGGGATGTCCGTATCGAGAGTTACGAGATTCGGGTTCACGGCGTGGATGATTGTCATCCAGGTCGCTCTGCAGGGAACCGCCGTTCAGGCGCAGCAGCGGGGCGGCACGGTTCAGACGGACAAGGTCGCGCCCGTGAACAGCGGGGCCGACCCGTATGTCGTCATCAGGGATTGGGCGCATCTGAGTATAGAGAAAAGGCCATGGGGCGGTTCCAACGGCGTGGCCATCGACAAAGACGGCAAATCCGTGTGGGCGACCGACCGATGCTCGCCCGGGACAACGCCAGGCTGCCTCGGCACGAAAGCGAACCCGGTCCACCTTTTTGACGATTCCGGGAAAGAGATCCGGAGCTTTGGCGGCGGGATGTTCGTGTGGCCGCATGGCATCCATGTCGATCGGGAGGGTAACGTGTGGGTGACCGACTCGCGAGCCCCGAGCGCCGACGACCTCAAGAAGTTTCCCGGAGAAGACAAGAAGGGAAGCGTTGTCGTCAAGTTCAGTCCCGAAGGCAAGGTCCTGCTGACGCTGGGGAAGCCGGGCGTGAGGGGAAACCCTCCCGAAGCCCTGACGGACCCGACGGCCGTGGTGACCGACCCGGCTAATGGTGACGTCTACATTGCCGAAAGCCACACGGACGTGGCGGATCCCAATCTGGTGGGGCGAATCTCGGTGTTCGACAAGAACGGGAAGTTTCTCCGCGCAATCGGCAAAACAGGAACAGGGCCTGGCGAGTTCCGGACGCCGCACGCGCTGGCGTTCGATTCGAAGGGCCGGTTGATTGTGGCCGACCGCCACAACCATCGCATTCAGATTCTGACGAAGACGGGGAAGTTTATCCGTGAATACGACGACTTCGGGCGCACCAGCGGGCTGGCCATCGACAAGAACGACGTGATCTATACGAGCGACTCGGAGTCGACCGAAAAGGTTCATCCGGGCTGGCAGAGGGGAATCCGCATCGGGAGCCTGAAAGACGGGAAAGTGACGATGTTTATTCCGGCCCACGTGACGCCAGATTCCGCGGACGGCGCCATGGGGGAGGGCATCGCCATCGACGCCGCAGGCAACATATATACAGCGGAAGCACAACTGAGGGGCGTGACGAAATACGTCAGGAAGTAAAGCCGTCCATCATTACACGAAAGCAAGAGCTATCAGTCTTCGATAGAGCGACCAGCTTGCCGGTCGTGGTTCCAACCGTTATTCCCGGTATCAAGCTGCTCGATTTCGGCTCGGCTCAGATGCAATCTGGTCCCGACGGCCCGACGATGGCGCATGGTCTTCGCTGCGGCTCTGGCGCCGCATCTCGGTGAACTCGGCGGCGCCGTAATCCTGCCCGCGATTCGCCTCCCTTAGACGGGCGCACACATAAGCCAAAAATGGCACACCAATACAGGAGAACGTAAGCCATACTGCAAGCCATTTCATTGCTTCCTCCTCATCGGCATCCAGCTTCAAAAATCCGGGCGGCCCGAGCCGAATTCATGCCGCCACCTGTTAACTTAGTGCGCGCTAGTCGCGTCACATTACAGCCAGGACTGAAACAAAAAAGTTCTCCTGATATTGAAAGAGCGCAACGGCCTGGTCCGGGCGGGGGTTTTCCAGGAGTTCATACACACTGGCGTCATATCTATCCCTTGCCTTTTCAGAGCAATTCTTATGCCAGAACCGGATTCCCACTACATTTTTCCCGACGATTCGCCAGAGTCTCGGTCCAGTTAGCTAACGGGACGTGTACTCGGTCACCTCCACGGGCTGGATCGGGTGACGACCGACGCGCCGGTGTCAAAAAAGTCGCTCTTGAGCGAGTGACGTTATTTCTTGGCTGGCACTTTCGAGGAACACCACCTCGTGCTCCTAAGATCGAAGTCCGGCCCGCCGAGGGGTCAGCGCGGCCACCTGCTTGCCATCCGGCGAATGTTCGTCAAGAGTTTGCGCAATAATCCGGCAACCGAGGTGAAGACGCCGCGCGGTCAGAGGCGGCGAGGATGGCGGGCAGTTGCGCGCAGGCCTACATCGACTGCGCGGCCGGCATGCTGCAGAACTACGATTATCCGGCGGACGAAATCGCCATGACGGTGGCGGGGCTACCGGCGTTGCCAGCTTAGCGCCGTCTACTGGATCTTGACATGTTTCAGGTCCTTCTCGTCTTCGGCGCAGAAGGACTCGATCAAATCCGTGTCGGGAAGCAGCAGCAGGTTGACCTTAAAGGACACCGGCCTGGTGAACGTTTCGGGATCGTCGAGCGTGAGCTGAAGTTCCATGCGCCCGAAGTTGACGCGGTGGAAGCGTTCGGTCACCCGAAGCTTTTCGCTATGCTTGTGTCCCGCCGCGTCCAGCCAGGTCCGGCTGTTGAGGCCGGCCGTGTCGACCACCAGCGTATCTCCGTCCCATCGGCCCACCGAAGAGCCCAGCCACGACGGCTGCGGATCGCCGGGAAGCTTCCGGCCATCGGTGAAAATCTGGCGGAATGTGGTCTCCGCTTCAATCAGGATCATGATCAGCCCCGGCGTCTGGACGATCTTCATAGGCCCCGGATCGGTGTCCACCATAGGCATGCCGATGGGGAGACAATCAAAGCCCCTCGACACGAAGGTCAGTTGAGAGAAGGCTTTTAGCGCAGCGGGCTGGAGCGGCCCCGGTCCCGGTTCGAAGTCCGCCAGAACGTCAAGGAAATACTTATTCGGAGTGTCCGACCCCACTGCGGGAGGGATTCTGCTTCCGCCGCTCGAGCTGAGGAGTTCGGTGGCCGGGGAAGCTTCGGGATGCCAGATTCCGGAAAGGTCCGGTTTGCCGTCGCGAGTGCGAGGAGCCGGCGCCGCCAGGTTCGGTTTGCCGTCCTTAGTGCGAGGCGTGCCCGCGTTCGGGTAAGATACCCACTGAGCGGGCGCGCCTCCGGCTACTGCAAGCAGCGCAAACACCGCAATCCAAATCCGCGTGTGACAGCGTTGCATTCAACCCTCCTGACGCGGCCGACCCTGTGGACACCACCAACGGCTCGGCTGAGTTCACTTATCTTAGCTTAACTTCGACGCCGCGCACATACTGTTGGATGAGGCTTCCGGACGCCCGACTTCATAAAGAGCGGATAGCGCCTGGATGACGCGCATTCCGTCCACGATGAATTGTGGAAGGGAGACCGACCATATCCGGACAGAACTCCGTGATGAGCGGCGTTGGGGCGGCTCCGCGTTCCTCAAGCTACGGCTTAGAGCTTTAGAGCTAAGGTTCGCTTTGCCGGTCGCTAAATCCACTGGCCATGAGACATGCTCGTGGATGACAAGCCGACATATCGGTACTGATCCGCCTTCGGCGAGCGCACTGCCGTCAAGCAAACTGTCAGTACTGCCCGCAACCAAAATCAGCATCTGTACCGCCCCAAATACATGCAATCATTGAAGGCACCGTGCCTGCCGATTACAGCGTCGTCCAGTACATCGCCGATCTTCGGGCCATCCGCTCCACGGGCTCAGCGACCGCTGAAACCTCCTTCTACCCTCCCCTCGACCGTCTATTCAATGCCGTCGGCGAAACCCTCAGGCCAGCCGTCCTGTTTTCTACCCAGCTCCGCAACAGCGGGGCCGGTCTACCCGACGGAGGGTTCTTCCCCCAGCCCAAACGGCAACGCCGCAGTGCCGAACCCGAACTGCTTCGGAATCCCGAACGTGGCGTCGTGGAAATCAAGCCGGCCGACTACAACCTCGATGCTCTCGCCGCCGAGCCGCAAACCATCCGCTATCTCCGCCAATACGGGCTAGTCCTCATCACCAATCTCCGCCAGTTCCGGCTTCTTGGGCTGAACTCTACCGATACCGTCAGGGTCTTGGAAAGCTACGCGTTGACGGTCTCGGCCGCTGATCTGTGGTCCGCACCGCTCAAAAACTTCGCCGAACACAAAGATCTGTTCCCAGACTTTCTCGCTCGCGTGATGCTATACCGCGCACCGCTCGTCCAGCCCAGGGATGTAGCCTGGCTCCTCGCGTCATACGCGCGCGAAGCCCGCGCACGTGTCGAAGACCATCCCCTTGCCAGCTTCGGCGCCGTTAAAAAGGCTCTCCAGGAATCCCTTGGCATGCGATTCGAGGGCGAAAAGGGTGAGCACTTCTTCCGCTCCACGCTCGTTCAAACCCTCTTTTATGGCATATTCTCCGCCTGGGTGCTCTGGCGTCGTGCACCCGAAGGCCGCGCACCGGTCGCGCACTTCGATTGGCGCCTCGCCGCCTACTATCTCCGCGTCCCCGTTCTTCGCAAGCTTTTCGGCGAGGTCTCCGAGCCTGGCGCACTCGACTCCATCCAGCTTCAAGAAGTACTCAACCTCGCTGGAGAAGCGCTCAACCGCGTCCAGCCGGCCTTCTTCGATACATTCCGCGAAGACGAGGCCGTTGCCTACTTCTACGAGCCATTTCTCGAAGCCTTCGACCCGCAGCTACGCAAGGACCTCGGGGTCTGGTACACGCCTAGAGAGATCGTCCAGTACATGGTCGAGCGTGTCGATCAACTCCTGCGCACGAAGCTCAATCAACCCCTCGGCCTGGCCAGCCCCGCAGTGCGCATTCTCGACCCCTGCTGCGGTACTGGCGCTTATCTCACCACCGTCCTCCATCGCATCCACCGCACATTGCTTGAAGAGGCGGGCGACGACACCGCCCTCGTCCCCGACTCCCTCCGCACCGCCGCGCTGTCCCGCGTCTTCGGCTTTGAAATCATGCCCGCCCCCTTCGTCATCGCTCACCTTCAGATCGCTGCACTGCTGGAGACCGCGAACGCACCCTTATCCGACCAGAGCCGCGCGGGAGTCTTTCTCACCAATGCCCTCACCGGATGGATCCCAGAGCGCCATCCCCAATCCGTCATTTTCGCGGAGTTCCAACGCGAGCGCGAAGACTCCGAAGAAATCAAGCAGCAGGGCACTATCCTGGTCATTCTCGGCAACCCGCCGTACAACGGCTACGCCGGAATCGCCACCATCGACGAAGAGCGCGACCTCACAACTGCATACCGCCAACAAGTTCCCGACCTGCCCGGCCCGCAGGGTCAGGGCCTCAACGACCTCTATATCCGCTTCTTTCGCATCGCCGAACGCCGCATCGTCGGCGATGCCAGGGTTCGCGGGAACGAAGGGGGGCGCGGCATTGTATGCTTCATTTCCAATTACTCGTGGCTCGATGGTCTTTCGCACCCAACGATGCGTGATCGCTATCTGAGAACTTTCGACGAGATTTACATCGACAATTTGCACGGGGATCGCAAAATCAGCGAGTACGCGCCGGACGGTAGAACGAGCGAGACCATTTTCGCTATCACTGGCACGAGCGTTGGCATAAGGGTCGGCACGGCGATTACGACCCTGGTCCGCAACGGGACACAGGGCGAATCTCGCAATATCGAATACAGAGATTTTGAAGAGGCTCGCGCCTCAGAGAGGCGCGAGGCCTTGATCCTGTCGACAGAAACGGGTAACCGGCCGTACACAACGCTCGCCCCAATCCGTGCCCTCGGCCTCCCCTTCAAGCCAAGGACGTTCGCAAGCGCCTACCTGGATTGGCCACTATTTCCAAACCTGTTCCCCGACTCGTCCCCCGGGATACAAACCGGCAGGGACGACCTCGTTACAGGCATCGATAGGGAAGTGCTAGAGCGAAGAATGCAAAGCTATCTTGATCCGAACGTCCCAGACGAAGAGGCGGACAGGCTCGCACCGGGAATTATGAAGGATTCGGCCGGCTTCGAGGCAAAGGCGGTGCGGGCGGCCCTCTATGAGCGGGGTTACAGGCCCTGGCAAATCTTCCTGTTTGCCTACCGCCCCTTCGACACCCGATGGCTCTACTGGGAACCGACGACGAAACTGCTGGACAGAAAGCGGGAAGAATACATGAGCCAGTATCTACCGTCAGCACGAGCGATGTACCTCGCACAAAAAAATCGAATGGCATTTGACCCTCCGGGAATCACCCGCCTCCTTGCAAATCGCCACTTAAACGAACGAGGGGCGAACGTGTTTCCTATGTTCTCCATTGGAGAGCCACTGCCGGGCCAAGTCGAAATGCGAAACAACTTAACTCAGGCCGCAGCGAATTACTTGCGCCAAATTGCCTGCGACCGCCAAGAAGACCTCTTTTTCCACGCAATTTCGGTGATGCATTCCCCGCAGTACCGTTCTGAGAACGCAGGTGCACTGATGAGCGATTGGCCCCGCGTCGCGCTCCCAGCCACAGTCGAACTACTTGCTCATTCCGCAGCCCTCGGCCGCCGCCTCGCAGAATTGCTCGACGCCGAATCAAGTATCAGTCTCGCCGCGGCTTGGTCATTTCTCGCCGCCCTCAAGCTCCCGCTCGATCCGAACCTAAACGAAGCCCTTAAACTCACCGCGGGTTGGGGCCACAAAGGACCGGAAAGCACGGTTGCACCCGGCCGCGGCGTTGCCCCCGAGCGCCCATGGACCGAAGCCGAGCGCGAAAAGCTCGCCACGCTCGCCACGACCCAGTCCCTCACCATCGACAGCGCGCTCACCCTGCTCGGCGAAACCTGCGTCGACATCTATCTCAACGGCGACGCGCACTGGTCCGCCGTCCCCCTCAACGTATGGAATTACACCCTCGGCGGCTATCAGGTCCTGAAGAAATGGCTCAGCTACCGCGAGTTCACTTCGGAAAATCCATCGCCCCTCTTGCACCGTCCCCTTCGCCCGGATGAGGCCGCATACTTCGCCCAGGTGGTCCGCCGCATCGCCGCCATTCTCCTCCTCGGTCCCGCTCTCGACGCCAGCTACCGCGCCATCCTTCCCACCGCTACCGGACTCCCCGCTGCGGCACGTCGCTGACCCTGGCGGGTGGTCCGCATCTCAGGGACCTCGCTCAGCCGCGACCTGAGGACGCCCCAAGCCTCGCTTTTGAGGTCTGGGATCGCACGAGCCACTCTAAGCCACGGGTTACTCCCGCTAAACGCCGAAGCGACCATTTATCGTGCTCGATGTGACAGGCCTCAGCGGAAGCGCCCCAAGGGGGGCGGGCAACGACCCAGTCGATTCACGCCGCTACCGAAGCGGGAGATAGACCACGCCTGAAGCCCAATCCACTTCAACGGAACATTCATCCAGGAGCACGATATCCTCTATCACCAGACTGATCGGGAGCGAGTCGGGCACGAGCACTATCGGCGAGCAGGATGCGAACAGCCGCAGCTGTTCCTGCATCGCCGGGATCATTGTAGACAGGTCATGGGTCAGCACGGCCCGGCCGTTCGCCGTTGCCCATGCGAGCACCGCCGGATCGTCGAGACCGGAAATATCAGGGACGTCCTGAACGCGAACTACATCGAATGCAACTGCGCGTCGGTGACTTCCGCGAAGAATGTCTTTATCGAAATTCTCGTCTACCAGCTATTTCACCGGCATTTCCGGCAGGCCATCAGACGTTCGCGCAGCCCTGCCGGGGACCATTCCGGATGCTCGTCCAGAAGGACCTTCTCCCCACGCTCGCGCGTTTCAAGGTAGACGTCCAGCTCACTGCGGTACTTCAGGTAATAGCCGATCACCGTGTAAACATCGGACAATTGCAGGCTGGGAAACTTCTGCACGATCTCTTCCGCAGTGGCCCCGCGATAGAAGGCGCGAACCACGAGATCCAGCGTCACACGGGTTCCGCCTACTCGGTAAACGCCATGGGAGTCCTTCGCTAAAGGGATTGCCTCGATCACAGCGGCCATGTTCCGATTGTCGCGCCGGGCAGAGGACCGCGCAAGGCTCGAACAGAACAGGTGTTCGTCACCCTCGTGCCACGCGCTATTCGGAGCCCGTTCGCAATTTCGGGGCGCGGCCGAAGGATTTTCAATCGGCGTTGATCGGCGTTGATCTGCGGCCAGCTATGTTTCGGCCTCACCATCGCTGGCCGGTGACAGCCATTTAGATTAATCTTTCGAACAAAACAAAGAACTTATAGCCACCGTCGCAATATTGCTCACCGCGATGCCGCACACTGTCTGTGAAGCAGGCCATCGGACCCGCCCCACCGGGCTCTCCATCCGGCGCAGCCACTGTTTAAAGGAAGCCAAAGGAAGTCATCTCAATGAAAGAACCAACCGCGCCTTCGAAATCGCGCACCGCCACCAACCGAGCCAATGCCGCCAGGTCCACCGGCCCCATAACTCCGGAAGGCAAACGGAAGTCCTCGCAGAACGCCGTAAAGCACGGCCTGCTCGCGCGCTCCGTCGCCCTCGAAGGCGAGGTCCTCGATCGTTTCACCGCTCTTCTCGATTCCCTGATCGACCTCTTTGAGCCCCGCACCTGCGTCGAATGGGCGCTCGTCGAAAACATGGCCGTCGCCCGCTGGCGTCAGATGCGTCTCTGGGGCATGGAGCAGGCGGGCATGACGGAAGAGATGCAAAAGCAGGCATTGCGCGCCGGTAATGAGGAAACCGCGAACCGCGACGCCCCCACCCGCTCCGCCATCGCCTTCCGCACCCTCTGCGACCACTCGCGCTCTCTCGACATCTTTAACCGCTACGAAACCCGCTTCGAGCGCCAATACCTCCGCTCGTTGGACCGCCTGGAGAAGATGCGCGCAAAAAGTGTTTTTGCCAAACGAAGCCACGAGCGCGACCCCGCCCCGTCGCCCAGGATCGACCCGTCCGAAAGAGGGACATTCTGAGCGCCCACTCCGTTATTCTGAAGGACGGAAAAATGCCAACACCAGCCATATCGGTGACCGGACTCACCAAAAATTACGGTGACGTCCAGGCCGTGCGCGGAATCGATTTCGAAGTCGCCACCGGAGAAGTTTTCGGGCTCCTCGGTCCCAACGGCGCGGGCAAGACCACCACGGTCGAAATCCTCGAAGGCATCCGCCAGCGCACCGGCGGCGAAGTCCGCGTCCTCAATTTCGACCCCGACAAACAAAAAACGCAGCTCAAGGACCGCATCGGCGTCTGCCTCCAGGCCACCAACCTCCCCGACAAACTCAAAGTCATCGAGGCGCTCCAGGTCTTCGGCTCCCTCTATAGCCGCATGCTCAAACCGGACGACCTTCTCGCTCGCCTGCAACTTAAGGACAAGCGCGAGGCCTTCTATTCCACCTTGTCCGGCGGACAAAAACAGCGGCTGGCTATCGCCCTCGGCCTGATCAATGACCCGTCGCTGCTCTTCCTCGACGAACCCACCACCGGCCTCGATCCTCAGGTCCGCCTCGAAATCCACGCCCTCATCAAGGAACTGCGGTCCGAAAAACGCACCATCCTGCTGACCACCCACTACATTCAGGAAGCCGAGAGCCTCTGCGACCGCGTCGCCATCGTCGATTCAGGCAAAGTCATCGCCATCGGAACGCCCCGGGAATTGCAGGAGCGCAGCGCCGGAAAATCCACCATCGAGATCCTCTGCGATCGAACCTTGAGCGGGCTCCCCATGCCGGACTGGCCGGACGCGCTGCAAACCCGGCTCACCGACGATGGTCGGCGTCTCACCGTAGCTTCCACCCGGCCCGCGCGTACGCTGGTCGAGATCGTGAAGTGGGTGGATGCCCAAGGCATCGGACTCGAAGACGTCCATCTCGCCCGCCCCACGCTCGAAGACGTCTTCATCGAACTAACCGGAAAAAGGCTCCGCGAATGACCCCACAATCTTTGTGCAGTAGGCCTCTTGTGTGGAGTAGGCCTTTTGGCCTGCGCCTTTACTCTGTTTCAGCCTGCTCTGTTTCAGCAAAGTGGGGCGGTTCCCCTGAACCGCGGCGGACGCCCGCGTCCGCCTTGAAAGGGCTACCCCGATGAACCCCTACCTGACCCTGATCAAAACCGACATCCGCCTGGCCTTCCGGCAAAAGGTAGTCATCTTCTTCAACTACCTGATGCCGCTGGCGTTCTTCTTCATCTTTGCCCAGTCGTTTCACGCCGAGCAGGGCGGGGTAATTCTCCAGGTGGTCACGATGGTAACGGTCATCGGCATCCTGGGCAACGGTCTCTTCGGAGCGGGCATCCGCGCCGCGCAGGATCGCGAGATGAACATCCTGCGCCGCTACAAAGTCGCGCCCATCTCGCCGTTCCCGCTGCTGCTCGCGTCCACCGTAACCGGCCTCGTGGTGTACATGCCCTACGTCCTGATCATGCTCGCCTTGTCCGTATGGCGTTATGGCATGACGATGCCGCAACACACCGCTGCCATGTTGATCTTCATCATGCTCGGCGTGCTGGCCATACGGTCGATCGGACTGATGGTCGCCTCCGTCGTGAATTCCATGCAGGAGAGCGCCATCCTCGTCCAGGTCATCTATATGACGATGCTCTTCCTGAGCGGCGCGACCTTTCCCATCGCGATGTTTCCGAACTGGCTCGTCACCATCGCCCAGTTCATCCCGGCTACGTGGCTGGTAACCGGCCTGCAAGGGATCATGGTGCGCAATGAAACGCTCGCCGCCAACTGGCAGGCTGTAGGAGCTCTGATCCTCACCACCGTGCTCGGTTTCTTCCTCTCCGTCAAACTCTTCCGATGGGAGAAGGAAGAGAAAATGCGTCCCGCCGCGAAACTCTGGCTGGCAGCTGTTCTGCTACCCTTTGTGCTCCTCGGAACCTGGCAAACACAAGCAAAAGATAATGCCGGCAAAACGAAGATCCTCACGCGCGATATCGCCCGCTCCCGAACCGTGCTGATTCGCAATGCGCGGATCTTCATCGGCGACGGCAACGTCATCGCGAACGGCGCCGTTCTTGTGAAAGCGGGTAAAATCGCCGAAATCTACGACGGAAAGATCCCGGATCCTGCAACGCTCAACGCCGAGCTCATCGAAGCCGCCGGGAAAACCATTCTGCCCGGCTTGATCGATACGAACGTGAACCTGGCCGGCCCGGCGCCCTCGAGCGTGAAAACGATGGAGAGGAATCTCGCCGCGTACCTGTATAGCGGAGTGACCGCTGTCAACAGCACGGATCGCTCGGAACTCACCGCGAAGGTTCGCGACATCGTCAACAGCGGCGAAAAAGAAGGCGCCGAGCTTTTCCTTCTGACAATCGCGAACGATCTCAACAGCCTCAGCGCCGCCGAAGCCTCCGAACAATTCGCGGCGGGCAAGACGGACCTTCTGAACCGTTCCCTGGTCCAGCAGGTGGCCCCGCCCGAACTTCTCGCGGAAACCATGAAGGCAATCTCCGCGCGAACGCCGGTTCGCGAGTCTTACGCGGAACTGAACAACGCGCAGGACAAACTCCTTCGCGCATACCGTGCGGACAGGATGCTCATTATGGGGACGGGCGCCGGAAAGCCGCTCGTATTCCACGGGCCATCCGTCCAGCATGAGCTCGAGTTATGGGTCGTAACCGGCATCCGGCCGTCGGACGCACTACGCGCCGCAACCCTGAATTCCGCCAAAGCCCTTCACGCCGACCGGCGCATCGGCTCCATCGAAAAAGGCAAGGACGCCACCCTGCTCGTGGTCGACGGCAATCCGCTCGACGACATCAAAGCCACCGAAGCCATCTCATTCGTGATGTTCAAAGGAGAACGAGTTGACCGCTCCGATTTGTTTAAAGAGTAACTGTTTAAGGAACGCTCACTCGCCTCGGGGGCTCAGATAATAATGCACCGCCGGCGTCACGATGAGCGAAAGCACCATCGACGCCAGAATACCGCCAATCACCGCGATCGCCAGCGGCTGCAGCATCTGCGAACCGGCGCCGAGCGCGATCGAAAGCGGAATCATCCCCGCCATCGTGGCCAGGGCGGTCATGAGGATGGGCCGCAATCGCCGCTCCCCGGCCTTGATCATCGCGTCGCGCGCGGACGCGCCCTCCGCCCGGTAGCGTTGATCCGCGTCGAGCAGCAGGATTCCGTTCTTCGCCACGATTCCGATCACCATGATCAGTCCCATGAACGACGAAATGTTGAATGTCGTGTGCGTCACAAGCAACGCCAGAAACACGCCGGACGTCGAAAGCAAGGCCGAAGCGAGGATCGCGGTCGGCGCCGCGAAGCTCCGGAACTCGAACAGCAGCACCGTGAACACCAGCACCACGGCCAGGACCAGCACCAGTGCCAGGTCTTTGAACGATTTCTGCTGCTCCTCGTAGGTCCCGCCATAAAGCACGCGAATCGAAGGCGGCAAGTGCATATCGGCCACGGCTTTTTGCACCGTCTGCATACCCTCGCCAAGACTCACGCCCTCGAACCTGCCGGTGACCGCAATCATGCGCTGCAGGTTTTCGCGGCGAACTTCGGTCTGCCCCGCCTCATCCTGAAACTCGGCCACGGACCCCAGACTTGCCGTCTTGCCCGTGGAACTCGTCAGCAGCGTATTCCGGATCTGCTCGAGCGACGTCCGCGCGCTCTCCGGGAAACGCACTCGGATCGCGTAGGTGCGGCCGTTCGCGACCACAGGCGTGGTCGCGGGCTCGCCTTGCAGAATCGCGCTCGCATCCAGTTCGATTTCCTGCGGCGTGAATCCCGCCCGCGCTGCCACGATCGGATCCACGTTCATAACGATCGCCGATCCGCTGATCGTGTTCTCGATTCCGTTCTTGACGTCCTTCACGGTGCTGATCTTCTTGATCCGGTCGCCTACTTTCGGCCCCCATTGTTTCAGCAGGTTCGGATCCTGCGAAAACAGTTTGATCTCGATCGGCTCGGGCGAATTGGAAAGGTCGCCGATCTGGTCCTGCAACGTCTGGATGAACTCCACATCGAGTTGCGGATACTCGTCGTTGACTTTATCCCGGACAGCGGACATTACCTGGTCGATCGTCCGGCTGCGTTTGGCCTTCAGTCTCACCGAAAAGTCGCCGGTGTTAGCCTCCGTCACCGCTTGCAGCCCGAGTTGCAATCCCGTGCGGCGGGATGTGCTCTCGACTTCCGGCGTTTTCGAGAGAATCTTCTCCACCCCCAGCAGGACATCGTTGGTATCGGCCAGCGAGGAACCCGCAGGCATCAGGTAATCGAGGATGAAGCCGCCCTCGTCCATCGCAGGCAGCAGGTCGCTGCCAAGGGCGTTGTAGCAGAAGTACGATGCAACCACCAGCGCCAGGCACGCGCCGGCGAGCGCCAGAGGCCAGGCCAGCGTGAAGCGGAGCACTTTCTCATAGAACCGCGTCAATCGATTGCCGGATTCGGCTTCGCCGGCCATCTTGCCGCCGGTTCTTTTCAGCAGGTAATGGCTCAACGTAGGCGTCCACGTCAGCGCCAGGCCGAGCGACGTCACCAAAGCCGTCGCCACTGTCACCGCAAGCGCCCGGAAGAACGTCCCCGTAACGCCTGTAATCGTAATCAGCGGAAGGAACACTACGATGGGCGTAATCGTCGACCCCACCAGCGGAATCCGGATCTCTCGCAAAGCGCTGCGAATCGCTTCTCCCCGGCTCTGCCCCGAATCGCGATGCAGAACGATGTTCTCGACCACCACAATCGCGTCGTCGATCACCAGCCCCACCGCTGCCGCCAGTCCGCCCAGCGTCATCAGATTGAAGCTCTGGCCCATGGCTTTAAGGGCAATCAGCGTGATCGCGATCGTCGCCGGAATCACCAGTCCCGCCACCAGCGAACTCCCCCAGTCGCGCAGGAACAGCACCAGAATGATCGCGGCGAGAACCAGCCCGATAAGAATTGCGTCCCGCACGCTCGCGATCGAATCGCGCACCAGAGTCGACTGGTTGTAAAAGGTCTGTACATTGACGCCCGCGGGAAGCGTCTTGCGAATCTGCGCCAACTCCTGATCCGCCGCATCCGAAACCGCCACCGTATTGCTGTCGGGTTGCCGGAACAGGTTGAGCAGCACGGCCGGCTTTCCATTGGCCGTCACGATCGTGTAAACCGGCATCACCGACGGTGCCACGTTCGCGATATCGCCGACACGAACCGGCAGTCCGCTCGGCGTCGTCTTCACCACGATGTTCGAGATCTGTTCCGGCGTGCGCGTCTGACCGCTCACCAGCGCCAGCGTCAACTCATGATTATTTTCGAGCATTCCTGGCGAATCGATCATGTTGCTTTTCGCCACCGCATCCAGAATCCCGGGCACGGTGATCTGGGCTTCGAGCAGCTTCGCCGGATCCGGCTCGATCTGAAACTCCGGCACCTGGCCGCCCTGCACTACCACCATCGAGACGCCATTGACCCGGTTCAAACGCGGCTTGATCGTATAGGTCGCCAGTTCCCAAAGCCTCGTCTGCGATACCGTATCGGACGTCAGGCTATATCCCAGGATAGGGAATGCGGCGAATGTCATCCGGTTCGTCGTCAGTTTTGCGGTGGGCGGAAGCGTCGATTGCGCCCGCGCCAGCGCCGCGTTGACGTACTGCAAGGTCTGGAACATGTCGACGTTCCAGCTGAAAAACAGGCTGATATCCGCCGATCCGCGGCTGGTAATCGAGCGCACCGTTTCCAGTCCGGGCACGCTGTTCACCGCTTCTTCTATCGGCTGCGTCACCGTGACCTGCATCTGATCGATGGGCGAGACCCCGTTGTCGACGCCCACCACGATGCGCGGAAAGTCGGTGGACGGAAACACCGCGACCGGAATGGAGAACGCGAGGTAAATGCCCACTGCGATCAGCGTGACGATCACGAAGATGACAGGGCGCGAGTAGCGCGCAGTCCAATGCTGATTTACTTCCGGCTTGCTCAAAACCTGCTCGTTGATTCCCGGCCCGTTCATTTCTTGTCGTCCGCGTCGTCGTCATCGTCGTCTTCGTCCTCTTCGGATTTGACCGTGACCTTCGCTTTATCGTCGAGCCCCAACCCGCCCGACGTGATCACCTTCTCGCCTTCCGTGACGCCGCCCAGAATCTGGACGCGATTACCCTCGCGGACCCCCACCGTCACCTTGCGTTCACGGGCCAGCGAGTCTTTCCCGACAACCATCACCTTCTCGCCGCCCTCGTCGGAATTCAACAGCGCCCCAGTGGGCACAAGCAGTGTGTCGTTGATCAGATCCACCCGTATCGCGACGCGAACCGTGCCTCCTGGCTTCATCTTGTTCCCAGGGTTATCCGCCTCGACCCAGACTTCAACCGTGGTTGTGCTCGGATCTACGGCCGGACTCACCACGACCACCTTCCCGGCCAGAACGCCTTCGGGACCCGTGATCGTGGCCGGGCGCCCCACGCGAATCGGCGCCGCATCCTTCACCGGGACATTCGCTCGCGCCACCACTTTCGAGATGTCGATGATCGAGACGATCGGCATACCCGGTCCGGGGGTGTCTCCCGGATAAACCGACCGGTCGGAAACAATGCCATTGATCGGGCTGCGCACTTCCGCAAAAGCGACCTGCACCGCCGCGCTGTCATAGTGGGCCTTCGCCGCACTGACCTGTGCCTGCGCCGCCTTCACCTGCTCCGTCCCGGTCACCTGCTGAACCGATTGCAGATGCCGTTGCGCGGTATCGAATTGGCTTTGCGCCTGGACCATGGCGACCTTGGCGTCATCCACCAGCTTCTGCGCCAGCGCGCCTTCTTTCTGCAGTTCGACGCGATTGTCGTAGAGTTTTTTGGCGGCATCGAGCGCCTGCTGAGCAGCCTGCACGTCGGCTAGGGATTTGGTCCGGTCTTCCGGCACTGTGGCGGCGGATGTCGTCTGATAAGCGGCCTGCGCCTGATCGAGCTGGCTCTTGCTCTCTTCCGCGCTGGCGGCGAGATCGCGGCTCTCCAACTCGGCGAGCAGCTGGCCCGCCTTGACGGTATCGCCCCGGTTGACCAGCACGCGGCGCACGGGCGCGCTGATCTTCGAAGTCACGTTGGCTTGATTGAAAGGATAGAGCACGGCATTGGCAGTCACGATCACATCGATGGGTCCGCGGGTGACGTCGTCAACCTCGACCGGAGTGGGCGGTTCGGCCTCGGCGGCTTCCTTCTCTTTCGCTTTACCGCAGCCGGCGAGAAGCAGCGCGGCGGCGGTTAAGGCTGTCAGAATATTTTTCTTACACATGGCTCAGAGATTCCCCGTAAGAGTCTGCAGGTTGGCGATCGCGACGCGGTAGCGCACCAGCCCGTCATCATAGGCATTACGCGCCTGCGTCGCGGTGGTTTGCGCATCCACCACTTCGAGAGCGTTCGCTTCACCGGCCTGATAGCGAAGCAGCGTCAACCGCAGGCTTTCGGCCGTCAGATCGACCGAACTGCGCAGGGAATCCAGTTGCGCCTGCGCTGCCTGCGCCTCGCTGTAGGCCAGCTGCAGATTGCCCTGCAGGGTGCGTTGCGCCAGGGTCAGATCGAGTTGCGCTTGCTGTTGTTTCAGCTCGGCCTGTTTGACCTTGCTGCGCGTCGCGCCCCAGTTCCACACTGGAATATTCAGCGTGGCTTGCGCGGAGTAGCCGAGGTTCTGCCGGTTGGAAACCTGGTAATTCGGGAGGGTGCTGCGGCCCGACTCTTCGGTCGGGTGGTCCGTGCGAGCGGCGAATTGATTGGCATCGATGCCGTAGAAAAAGTCCAGGCTCAACGACGGCAAATAGCCATAGCGCGCAATGTCGAACTCGTACCCGGCCTGCTGCAGGCTGAACCGTGCAGACTGCAGATCGGGACTCGTGGCCGTGGCTTTCGCCTGCTCCTCCGGCAACGGAGGCAAGAGCGCAGGCTGCTGGACATCGTCTTCCACCGAGAAGTCGGTACGGAAATCGGGGAAGATCAGGACGGCCAAAGCGATCCGCGATTTGTCGATGTTGACCTGTGCGTCCTGCAAATCGCGCTGGCGCTGCTGCAGCGTGATCTGCGCTTTGATCACATCGGCGTGCGCCACTTCACCGCCCTTTTCCTGTTTCTGCGTGATGTCGAGGAATTGTTCTGCTTCACGCAGGCTGGTCTGGGCGTTTACGAACCTGCGCTGTGCCGCGAGGATGGCGTAGTAATCCTGCACGACGGTGGAGTTCAGGCCGCGCTGAGCCACCTCGATCTTCGCCCGCGCCACCGCTTCGGCGGCCATGGCACGGCGAATCTCGCCGCGCCGAACCAGCGTCAGGACTTCTTCGTGGACCACGGCCTGCTCGTTATAAACGTGGACCCCGTCGTTTGCGACAAAGACGCCCGAGGGCGTGCCGTTTCCTTCGGTATAGATGAACTGATTGAATGCATTGAGGGACGGCAACCCGGCGGCTTTTGCCTGCACCCGGTCTTCTCTGGCCAGCGCCACGTTCAGATTCGCGCTCTGAATCTGCATACCGTATTGTTTCGCGCGGGCCAGCGCGGCTTGGAGTGTGATGACAAGCGGCGTTTGCGCCCCTGCATTGGAAGACAGGGTGACAAGAAGGCCGAGAACAATTCCGGGCGCGGTACGACAACGCAAGCGAGGCATGCCTGCGTTTAGTGGACCATCGCTTCCTGAAAAACGGCTGAAAACGGTTTTACCAGCTTCGGGTATAGCCGATGCTGGCAGTGGTGTACCACGGGAAAGTGGGTATCTTGTTGTACGTTTCCTGAATCCAGATCGAGTGGTGATCGTTGAAATGGACAATCGCGCCCAGCGATTCGCCATTGTAGAAGCGGTTCTGCACGGACGCGTTCCCTGTCATGCTGGTGATTCCGCCTTGTATCCACGTGTACCCGGTGACACGTTTGAGCCGGGGAATGGCGAAGTTCTTCATCAGGCCCATCGCTTCCGTGTGCGCTCCGAAATCCGTGTGCAGGAAACCATGCGACCCCGCGTTCTCGTAGGTATATGCGAAAGTGATCTCGTCTCCGAAAGGGTCTTTTTTCAGGAAAGAAAATGTATGGCCGATTCCAATGTTGTAGTTCGCCTTTGGCAAGAGTCCGGGGCGAACCAGATCGGAGCCGAACATGATGAAGAGATCGTTGCTGGTGCTCGATTCGGTGTCCGAAGCGGGAGTTTGAGCCGGCGCGTCAAAGCTGAGACACACCAGAAGAAAGAAGGGGGCGACGATTTTGTATGTCATCTTTTTCCTGTTTCCCGAAGTATAGGGTGGCCAGGATAAATACGGAGTGAGGATCCCGAATGTTTTTTAATTGGTTTGGTCAAAAGCGGAATAAGAGCTCGTTTCGTAGGAATTTGTGCCGTATTCGTGGTATTGTTCAACCTGTTCGGTGAAGGAACAGCCTGAGAACGGCGCCGCGGCGACGACCGAGGTGGCGCCCTACTCTCCCGAGTTTTCGATCGTCGGCATCGGAGCTTCCGCGGGAGGGCTCGAAGCGTGTTCGACTCTGCTCAAACACTTGCCCGCAGACACCGGCTTCGCGTTTGTCGTGATCCAGCATCTGGATCCAAAACACGAAAGTCTGCTCCCCGCTTTGCTGGCAAAAATTACGACGATCCCCGTTGACGCCGTACAGGGCGAGACGATAGTGGAACCGAACCAGGTCTACGTCATGCCGCCCAACTCGGAAATTGTGTTCTCCGAGAAGAAACTGAAGCTGATCCCCCGCGAGAAAACGCCCGCGGGGACGTATATGCCGATCGATGGCTTTTTCCGGTCCCTGGCGGAGAACTGTCGGCATCGCGCGGTCGGAGTGGTTCTGTCGGGCACCGGTTCCGATGGCGCTTTGGGGCTGGAAACGATCAAAGCCGAAGGAGGCTTGACCTTCGCTCAGGATACGCAGTCGGCGAAGTTCGAGGGGATGCCGCACAACGCGTTCGCCACCGGCTCGGTGGATTTTGTATTGCCGCCGGAAAGCATCGCCGAGGAACTGATCAGGATAGCCAAACGCCCCTACGCAAAGAAAGCCGAAGCCGCGCCTGAGGTGGCGGAGGTCCCGCCGGGTCGCGCCCGGTTGCAGAGTATCCTCACCTTGCTCCACGATGCGACCGGCGTTAACTTCTCCCAATACCGTGCCAGCACCATTCAGCGCCGCATCTTTCGCCGCATGACGATCCATCAGATCGCCGATTCGGAAAGCTACCGTCAATTTCTGACCGAAACGCCCGGCGAAGTGGACCTCCTCTGCGAGGAGATGATTCCGCGGGTCACGAGGTTCTATCGCGATACGGAAGTGTTCGCGGCCCTTCAAAAGCGGGTATTCCCGCAACTGCTGATCGACAGAACCCGCGACGCCCCGATCCGGATCTGGGTACCCGGATGCGCTTCGGGCGAAGAGGTTTACTCGATCGCCATTTGCCTTATCGAGTTTCTCAGGGAGATCAAAGCCGATTTGCCGATCCAGATCTTCGGAACCGATCTGAGCGTGACGGCGATTCAGAAAGCCAGGAAGGGTTTGTACCCCGACAAAATCGCCGACGATGTTTCACCCGAGCGGATGGAACGCTTCTTCGTGAAACGGGAGGACGGCTACCAGATCAGTGCCAGCGTGCGCGATGCCTGCGTTTTTGCCAATCACGACCTGATCGGAGATCCTCCGTATTCGAAGCTCGACCTGATCAGCTGCCGGAACGTCCTGATTTATCTGGACAGCCTTCAAACGCGAATCATTCCCATATTTCACTTCGCGCTGAAGCCAGCGGGCTTTCTGATGCTGGGGGTAATGGAAACGGCACGGCGATTCTCGGACCTGTTCACGTCCGTCGACAAGGACTCTCAAATCTATGCAAAGAAGCCCGTCCTGCACCGGCCCGCGGGGAGTTGGGGATCGGCGAAAGCGCTGACGCCCGCGAAATCACGTGTAGCGAGCGACGTCTGGGATGACGCGGATGTACAAAAGCGGGCCGACCGAGTCGTTCTGGCGAAGTACGCGCCGGGCGGGGTAGTGATCGATGAGAACTGGCAGGTGCTGCAAGTGCGCGGGCAGGTAAGCCCCTGGCTGGAGCCATCCCCGGGAAGGATGAGCGTAAACGTTCTCACGATGGCCAAACGATCGGGACTGGTTCTCGATCTGGCGGCCGCGCTGGAACAGGTGAAAAGCGAAAATGCGCCTGTCCGGCGGGAGAATCTCCCGGTTCTTCAGGAGAAGGGCGCGGTCAACTTACAAGTGATGCCGATGGGGTTGCAGGCGGAGGATTCCCGTCTGTTTCTGGTTCTCTTCGAGCCGGTTCCCGCAGCCAAGCTTGTGACTCAGGACGACGCGGAACAGGACGCGCCTGTACCGAGAAACGAGTTTCTGAAATTGCAGCACGAGCTCGTTGTCACGCGGGAGCGGCTGGTGACGATGATCGACGATCACCAGCAATACAGCGACGAAGCTCAATCCACGCAGCAGGAGAGCCTCTCCAATCTGGAGGAGGTCCAAAGCTTTAACGAAGAGCTGGAGACGGCCAAGGAGGAACTGCAATCCACCAACGAGGAATTGAGTACGGTCAACGAAGAGTTGCAGACTCGCAATGCCGATCTTCAGCAGGCGCGCGATTTCGCGACGTCCATCGTTGAAACCGTGCGGGAACCATTGATTGTGCTCGATAACGCCCTGTGCATCAAGAAAGCAAACCGCGCTTTCTATCAGATGTTCCGCCTTCCGGAATACGACACGGAGGGGCGCATCCTCTACGATCTGGCACAAAGATCATTCGACGTTCCCGCGCTGCGGTCCTTGTTGGAAAGAGTAGTACTGGGAAACCAGACCTTTGAGGAGTTCGAACTGGAGGCCGAGTTCCCACGGGCGGGACGCAAGATCCTGCGCATGAAGGCGCAACGTCTCAACGGCAGCGAAATGATTCTGATGTCCATCGAGGACATTACGGAGCGCAGGCGGGCCGAGGTTGAATTGCATCGCGTGCAGGACGAATTGCGCCAGGGGCAAAAAATGGAAGCAATCGGCCGGCTGGCCGGAGGCGTGGCCCACGACTTTAACAATATGCTGACCGCGATCCTTGGTTTCAGCGAGATTCTCATGGAGACCCTGGAGACAGGGACCGATGCGTACTACCAGGCAGCCGAGATCAGGAAAGCAGGGGAACGGGCCGCCACAGTGACCCATCAACTGCTGGCGTTCAGCCGGCGCCAGGTGCTACACCCGCAGGTGCTCAGCTTGAACAGCGTGATTCTGGAGATTGAACAGATGCTGCGCAGGCTGATCGGCGACAACATTTCGCTGGAGAAAGCACTCGATGAGGAGCCGGTGCCGATCCTGGCCGATCCGGGACAAATGAGCCAGGTGATCCTGAACCTTGCGCTCAATGCGCGCGATGCCATGCCACATGGGGGCGTCCTCTCCATTCGGACGGGAAACACGAACGTGGAAGCGGGGAAACCAGTGCGCGGCCTGGCGCCGGGCAGCTATGTGAGTCTGACCATCACCGATTCCGGCAGTGGAATGGATGAGGAGACCCAGCGGCATATCTTCGAGCCTTTTTACACCACCAAGCCCCAGGGCTCGGGAACCGGCCTGGGCCTGGCGACGGTATTCGGTATTGTGGAGCAGAGCGGGGGAAGGATTCAGTTCGCCAGCGAGCTCGGCCACGGTTCGACTTTCTGGATCGATTTTCCGGCTGTCGAAGCGCCTCCGGCAATTGGAGCGCCGGTGGGGCGCGCCGAGATGGCACGAGGAACCGAAACCATTCTGGTGGTGGAAGACGAGAATGCGGTTCGCACACTGGCGGTTCAGATATTGAAGAGACAGGGTTATACGGTTCTGGAGGCAAGCCAGGTCAGCGAGGGGCTGGCGGTGTGCCAGTCTCATCCCGGGACGATCGATCTTTTGCTTACGGACGTGGTGATGCCCGGGGCGCTGAACGGGCGCGAACTGGCGGAGCAGGCGGTTGCGATCCGGAAGGAGATGCGTGTGCTTTTAATGTCGGGCTATACCGCTGATGCGCTGGTGCTCTACGGGATCGACAAGGGCGTTCCCTTCCTGCGGAAACCGTTCTCGCTGCAGCAGCTGGCCGGCACGGTACGGGAGGTTCTGGATGCCATTCCCGCTTACGTGATGTAGCATCCCATCCGCAGGCTGAAGAAGGGCTGTCTTTCCCTGGCAAGGCAGTAATATGGATGAGGACACTGCGGCATTCCGCCGCCCGTTCTGGTGTTCATTGCCGGAAGGAAACAGATAACGATGCAGATGCGAAAACTTGGAAGTTCCGGAATTGAAGTCCCTGCGATCATGCTGGGCGGGAACGTCTTTGGATGGACCGTTGACGAGAGCGATTCCTTCCGGCTGCTGGACGCGGCCTTCGACGCAGGCCTGAATTTCATCGATACGGCTGATGTTTATTCGCGGTGGGCGCCGGGGCATGTGGGCGGAGAATCGGAAACCATTCTTGGCAAATGGTTCGCACGGAGCGGGAAGCGCGATGACGTGATCCTCGCGACGAAGGTCGGGATGGATATGGGCGACGGTAAGCAGGGGCTGGCGCCGAAGTATATCGAGCAGGCGGTCGAGGCTTCGCTCAAACGGCTGCAGACCGATCGCATCGATCTCTATCAAGCCCACAAGGACGACGAGCAGACACGCCTCGAGGACACGCTGGCGGCGTTCGACCGGCTGGTCGAACAGGGGAAGGTCCGCTTCATCGGCGCTTCGAACTATAGCGGCGCGCGGCTGCAGGAAGCGGTGGAAACGAGCAAACGGAAAGATATTGCCAGTTACCAGACGTTGCAACCGCACTACAATCTGATGGAGCGCGAAAACTACGAAATGGAATTGGCGCCGGTGGTTGCGGAGTACGGTCTTGGCGTTATCCCGTATTTCTCGCTGGCCGGCGGATTTCTTTCGGGCAAGTATCGCAGTGAGGCCGATGCGCAGGGCAAGGCACGCGCGGGGATAGTAGGAAAGTATCTGAACGCACGCGGGTTTGCCGTGATTGCGGCGCTCGAAGAGGTTGCCCACGAATACAACTCGACTCCGGCCAGTGTGGCTCTGGCGTGGCTGATGGCGCAGCCTGGAATCACCGCGCCGATCGCCAGCGCTACCAACGAGAAACAGCTCGCCGATCTGGTGAAAGCCACTGAACTGGAGCTGGACCGCACGGCGATCGGGAAGCTTTCGGTTGCCAGCGCGCCCTCAAGCGTGGCATCAGGGGTGTAAAGACAAACAGGCTGAACAGGGCCTGAAAAAGTCCCTCACACGACAAAGGCGCAGGCGAAAACGCCTACTCCACGACGAAGAATCAGTGGCTTGCATGACCGTGGAGCAGGCCTTCATCAGCGTGTGAAGCCTGTGCTACAAACGCGTCAGCGGAACCCGATGGCGCGTCTGTTTATCGTTCTCGTCTTCCTTGATAATGCGTGGACGGAACCCGGACTCGAACGGTGGCGTGGGAATCTCGGGCTGCTTCAGCTGAAGCTCGAAAGGCAGATCGAGGAAGGAAGGCTCCTTCTGCGCCGCCGGGTTCTGATTGGTTCGTTCGCAAAGACGTTCCACCGCTGAAACCAGGCGCTGGAGATTCAAATCCGACTCGACCGCGCGCTGGCTTAAAGCGGTAACGATACTCGACTGGTCGAGCATCGCTTTTTCGAGCGTGGAAATGCGACCGGAAATTTTATCGTCGATCGCCCGTTCGAACTTTGTCAGCGTGACGTTCACCGACTGCTGCAGCTCGGACCGTAAATGGACGCGGAGGTCATCGACGCGGGGAACGATGATGGATTCGAGCACCGCCGGAATCCCCCGGGTGATATCCGCGAAGCGCTTCTCGATGGTTGCGACCTCGCCGGCAACCTTCTGCCGGTGCTCACTCACCTGCAGCTGAAGCGTCTCGATATCCTGCGCCTGCCGCTGGATTTGCATATCCAGTTCGGTTTTGACCGGCGGCCGGGTTTCGACGGCGCTGAGCCGCGATTCAATGTCAGCGAGACGTTCGAGCACTGGTTCCAGTGACGAACCGTCATCGGGCAAATGCGTATCGTCATCGGGCGAATGCGCACCCATGGAATTCTCCTCACGGCGCCGCTTGCCGGAGCCCAAACCTACCGCCAGTCCCAGGCCAGCGGCAATAGCGAGTCCTTTAAGAATTGTGCGGGCCATAAGGTAAGTCGATTTTCCTTGAGTATACGGTCCATGCCGGAGCGCCGCAACAGTACCGGGTACTTCCGTGAATCATGTCCCGCATGATTTCGAGAGTATCGGCAACGCGCGGACCGGGGCGGTTGAAGAACCGGTTGCCGTCGGCCAGAAACAAGCGATTTGTTTCGACGGCCTTGAGACGGTTGAAACCGGCGCGCTCCGTGAGCCAGTGTATTTCGGCGCAAGTGCGGGCAAGATCGAATCCGCAGGGGGCGACGATGACGATGTCGGGGTCGTGCGCGAGAAGAGCCTCCCATGTGATCCAAGGCGAGTGGATGCCCGGCTTTCCGAAGACATCGACGCCGCCCGCGAGGTCGATTAGCTCCGGAGTCCAGTTTCCGGCCGCCATCAGGGGTTCAATCCATTCGATGCACGCCACGGTCGGTTTCTGTAGTGCCGGGCTTTGTGATGAAAGACACGGATTCATACGATCCTGAAGCGCGTGAATGACAGGATCAGGGTCCACCCCAACCGCTTCGCCAACACGCCGAAAGTCTTCCCATATATCAGCAAGCGACGCAGGATTGAGCGCCACAAGCGCCGGCGCGCTTTCGAGACGCGAAGCGATGGACTGCTCGACATCGCGAAGACTGACGGCGCAGACGTCGCATTGCACCTGAGTCAGGATGTGAGTCGGCTGCAGCCGTTCGAGGACGTCGTCAAAGACTTCGTAGATGGAGAGGGCGCTACGGGCGGAGTTCTTCACCTGTTCGTCGATGGAGCGGCTATCGGCATCCACATCGATCAGAGGCTTCGTGCAGGACGGAAGGGAACGGACCGAGGGCGGATAGTCGCATTCATGCGAGCGGCCGACAAGAAGGTCGAGCGCACCAAGGGCGTGGACCATCTCGGTTGCGCTCGAGAGCAGGGAAACGATGCGGCGCTCTCTCACAGCAGCGCTTTAGACTGTTACGGGCTCTTTGGATGCCGCGGTCCGGCGGCTGAGAAGCTCATACATGCCGAAGAGGGCGCCCGAGAACAGCAGATCGCCGGCGAGAGTACGGCCCCAGAACGGAAGTGCCAGGGTGTAGCAGGTAAGGAGCCCTTTGAGGTCGGGTGAGTAAATCGGGTTGTGCTGCGCGACCGCGCTGATCCAGAGTGCGAGATTCGTCAGCACGAAAAATTGCAGGCTGCAGAGAAACGCCGCGAGACCCACACGAACCGGAGTTACGCGACGCAGCATGCGGCGTCCGATAAATACGTTGATGAGGAAGCACGCATAGATGGCTGGCGAGCCGAAGGTGTAGCCGCCGCTGGCGCCGCCTGCATGTCCTACAAAGGGGTCTGTCGCAATCATCACGACCAGAGGAAGCAGGTAAGCCCACAGGCCGGATATCCGCGATCCCGCGAACAGGCACGAACCGCCGAGGGGAGTGACGTTGGGCGCGTGCGGAACCAGCCGCCCGAGAGCGCTGAGAACTGTGAGCCCGAAAGCAAGCGGCCGCGATTGTGTCTGGTTCTGCATGATTGTTTCTCCTATGGTAACGCCTGCGAAGACGCCTGGTTCGGCTCCCACAATGTTTCGGGCGCTCCGAGCCGGTGGCTGGCCCAGCGGCTCCATACGAACAGGGCGTCGCTGAGCCGGTTGAGATATTTCAAACCGGCTTCATCCATTTCGGACCGGGCGGCATCGGCCCGGGCGGCGAGCGCAACGCAAACGCGTTCGGCGCGGCGGCAGACGGTGCGGCAGATGTGCAGCTCGGCGTTGAGGCGCGAACCGCCGGGAAGAACGAAGGATCGCAGGGGAGGGAGACCTTCGTTCATGCGATCGATCTCGCGCTCCAGTTGCTCGCTGTCGGCTGAGGTAATGCGCGCCTGGTTCGGATGTATGTCTTCGGGCATGGTGGCGAGGATGGAGCCGAGATTGAAGAGTTCATGCTGCACGCGACCGAGGATTCGATGGAGTTCGGGCAACTCGCGCGCGGATTCGCGGGCGAGGCCGATGAAGCTGTTCAACTCGTCAACGGTTCCGTAGGCTTCGATACGGAGGTCGTTCTTCGGCAGACGCTGGCCACCGGCGAGGCTGGTCTCACCTGCGTCGCCCCGCTTTGTGTAGACGCGATTGATGGCGAGTCTTGGTTGATCGAAACCTGGTTGATCGAAAGCATCGGCCACGCTCATAATTATCTCCAGTCGGCTGCGCTTGCGGAAACGCGGCTTGAAGTCGCGTCGACTCCATCGAACAGCCGTTGTAGAAAAATGTCGACTCTTTACCGGGGGTCGGCCTGGCACAACGGCGGGTATTACTCTAGCGCTATGCGGACGATTTCGTTGAAGTTGCCGGATGAGCTGCTGCCCAACTCGCCAGCGAAGCAAAGGCAAGGCGAGTGACGAAATCCCAGCTCGTGCGGGAGAGCCTCCAAAAAGCGCTCCGCAAGCAGCCACGGGCCGGCGAAGTCTCCTGTTACGACCTCGCCCGCGATCTTGCCGGGCGCGGTGAAAGCGCTTCCCAAAGATCTGGCCGACAATCCAAAATACACGGAAGGCAGACGGTCGCGGGGAATGCGAATGGCCTCAGTAGCGATGGCGTTCCGGCAATTGAAGCTCGCCTCGATAGTCCTTCTTCCATCGCGCTGGATTCTGAGGGCGGCCTCTTCATAGCGGAATTCAGCTTCCGAATCATCCACACGTATCGTGCTAAGGGTGACTGGCGGAACTTCACAAGAGCAGCGAGGTCTTGACCGAAGGATGGCGATCTATTCGTAGTACGCGGGCGACTTCTTCAGTTTGGCGTTGGCGGTGAGATCGTGCTGGATCCATAGCTGCGCGCCTGTTTTCTGCAGGAAGGCTTCAATCGCCGTTCTGGACGCGGCCGTCTGCTCAGCGTTAAACTCCGTGGTCGGAACCAGCTTCAGTTTGCGCTCTTCCGGATAGTGATAGAGATCGCCGCTGATCACGACCGGGCCGGTTTTGGCCAGTTTCAGGAACAATACCTGGTGATCCGGGGAGTGACCCGGGGCGGACTTGATGACCACCGTTCCATCGCCGAAAACATCATAGTCGGCATCCTTGATGATTATGGTTTTGCTGTTTTTGAGTTTGCTGAAGTTGGCGGGCTCGGTGCGCGGAGAGGGAGGATCCGCGAACATGATGTCGCGCTCGCCCTTTCGCACAAGCCAGGTCGAGCCCGCGAAGACGTTGGCGTTTCCGACATGATCCCAGTGGAAGTGCGACAGCGCGAGATACGTGATGTCGGCCGGGGTATAGCCGATCGCGGCCATTTGGGCCTGCAGCGGCTTCGTGGTAGTGGCGTATCTCAGTGTAGCGCTGGTGCTGCCGGGCTTGAAGCTGCTGTCGGGAACCGGGCCGGCGTCCCAGACCATGGTCCCCTTCGGATGCGCGACGAGGAAGCACGGTGCAGACATGTTGCTTGAGGCGAGATCTTCCTTTTTGAGCCGGTAAGGCGAGGTGTCGGGAATCGCCAGGGTGCCGCAATCAAATATGTACAGGCGCGGGGATTTGGGGGCCTGGGCTTTGGGTTGTTGGGCCATCGCTGGTGGCCGTGCAGCCGTAAACGCGATCGCAAAGATCAGTAAGCTCAGTAACGGCAAAGCGACTCGGTGTTTCTTCATTGCGGCTCCTCGTGGAAATGAACACCACTAATAATACTCAAAAAGGAAACATGGTGGTCTTCGTTATAATCATCAGGTTAACGAGGATAAAAACATGGCATTGCGAATCAACGACACTGCACCGGACTTCACGGCGCAAACGACCCAGGGTGCGATTAACTTTCATGAATGGATCGGGAACGGGTGGGCCGTCCTGTTTTCCCATCCGAAAGACTTTACGCCCGTGTGCACGACGGAACTGGGCTATATGGCCGGATTGGCCGGCGAGTTTGCAAAACGGAACTGCAAGATCATCGGGCTCAGCGTCGACCCCGTTACCAGCCATTCCAAATGGGCGGCCGACATTCAGGAGACCCAGGGCCACGCGGTCACCTATCCGATGATCGGGGATCCGGAATTGAAGATCGCCAAACTCTACGATATGCTGCCTGCGGATTCGGGCGAGACGTCGGAAGGCCGCACTGCCGCCAATAACGCAACCGTGCGCACTGTGTTTGTGATCGGCCCGGACAAGAAGATCAAGTTGATGCTGGTGTATCCGATGAGCACCGGGCGGAACTTCAACGAAGTGCTGCGCGTGCTGGATTCCATGCAACTGACGGCGTCGCACAAAGTGGCGACCCCGGTGAACTGGAATCCGGGCGACGACGTGATTATCCTTCCCTCGGTGTCCGACGACGATGCCAGCAAGGCGTACCCAGGCGGCTGGCGCTCGCCCAAGCCTTACCTGCGAATCGTTCCGCAGCCGAAGTAAATCTGACGTTTTCTAAACAGCTACCGGCTCAAGCAGGTAGGATTGATTGCGACTGCAAAGTAGCCTGAAATGCGTGGCGCAGGCACTTTTGCGGGTGTCGAGAGAGTCTCGACACGGCACGCTGAGAGCGTGCGCCACGTCAGCCCCGGAACAAAACTGACGCCTTCGGCGATGGATATTAAGGCTGCCAACTTAACGCCACAAACATTTTCGCGGTAAAATGTTGTTGTGGAAAGTCGCGCTGTGGATATTACCTGCAAAACTCAGAATTTTCTGACCCGCAGGGCCGCCGAATGCCTGGTAGACGCGCTTTCGGCGCTCCACAAGACAAATTTTTTCTACCCCCTTGTATTGCACAGGCTAACGAAGTTACTTTGAGTTCCGCGCATGTCTTCCGCGTCTTCCGCCGCAGTCGCTCTCCAAAAGGGTCTTCCCGCCAACATCGACGCCGAGAGGTTTATTCTCGGATCGGTTCTGCTGGACGATGCCCGGTTCATTGACATCGCGGGCGTTCTAACGAACGACGATTTCGCACTGGAAAAGCACCGCCGTATTTTCGCGCGCATGTCGGAGCTGCATGGGCGCAGCGAAAAGATCGACCGGGTAACGGTTGCCAATGAACTGCTGCGGTACAACGAACTGGAATCGGTTGATGGGCTGAGTTACCTGGTCTCGCTGGACGACGGCCTGCCACGCATTTCGAACCTCGACAGCTACGTCAAGATTGTCCGGGATAAGGCGACGCTGCGGCGGATCGCGGTCGCTTCGCAGCAGTTGATGAACCGTGCGCTGATGGCGGAGGACGATCCCGAAGAGATCCTGGCGGGCGCGGAACAGACGCTGCTGCAACTGGGCGAATCGCGCACGGACAAGGGGCTGGCGACGCCGCTGCAGGTGATTCAGGGCTACGAGGGCGGCCTCAATGCGTTTCTCGATCCGAGCAAGCGGATCAAAGGAATCAGCACCGGATTTACCAAGCTGGACGAAATGACCGGCGGCCTGCACGCGGGTGAACTCATCATTCTGGCGGCGCGGCCTTCGATGGGCAAGACCGCGCTGGCGCTGAATATCTGCTGGCATGTGGCTTCGCGGCTTCTGCAACCGGTCGCGATATTCTCGCTCGAAATGTCGCAGGAGTCTTTGCTGACGCGCATGTTGTGCGCGGCGGCGCGCGTGGATAGCCAGCGGTTCCGCGCGGGGTATCTGAACGAAGCGGAGCGCAAAAAGCTGCGCGAAGCAGCGAACCAGATGGTGGAATCGCCGATCTATATCGACGATACGGCGGGCATCAATCTGATGGACATGCACGCGAAGCTGCGGCGTCTGCAGCAATCGGGGCAGAAGCTCGGGTTGGTAGTAGTGGATTATCTGCAGCTGATGAGTATACGGGGGCGGACGGAGAACAGGAATCAGGAAGTCAGCCAGCTTTCCCGCGGGATGAAGCTTTTGTCGAAAGAACTGGGATGCCCGTTTCTGGTGCTGTCGCAGTTGAGCCGCGCGCCGGAGACGAGGCAGGGCGATCATCGGCCGCAGTTGAGCGATTTGCGGGAATCGGGGTCGATCGAACAGGATGCGGACCTGGTGGGATTTATCTTCCGGGAGGAAGTTTACAAGCGCGACCGCGAGGATCTGCGGGGTGTCGCGGAATTGATTCTGGCGAAACAACGCAACGGCCCCATCGGGAAGATCGATCTGGTGTTCATCCACTCGATGACGAAGTTCGAGAATCGGGCGGAAGACCTGGGCGATCTGCCGCCGGATTAGGCGCCCATTAAACTAGCGCTATGCGCGGATTCATCCGGCAACTGGTGCTGTTCGACGTTGCCGATGAGATTCGGCTCGATCCGCTGCGCGCCGCGCTGGGGATTCCGGAGCCGACACGGACACCCGCGTTTTCGAAGCCCGCACCGGATTACGTGCGCTTCGAGCGGCCTCCGGTGGTGGAACCGCTGCAGGTGAATCATTTCGAAGCGAGGGCAAAATACTACGACTACGGGGTCGTCATTATTGAACTCGATCAGCCCTTTTCGCTCGATTGGCCGGAGTTGGTGGAGCGTTCGGTGAATGTGCTGTCGGATCCCTCGGTGGAACAGCGCGCGATGGATCTGCTGAAGCCGCGGCTGGAAAAAGCCGGGGCGGCGCTGGTGAAACCTTACCGGAGCTGGCTGGATGAAGACTATGTGATCATCACGGTTTTTCCGGATGGCGCCGATGAGAACGCCGCGGATCTCCTCGAGCGACATGGCCGGGAGATCGCGCAGATCGTGCGCGGCGAGAGCCGGATGCTTTCGCAGGCAGAGTTTCAGGAGATCCTGACGGCCAACGTTTCTTATTACCCGAACGATCTGCTGGTGGTGGGATGGTCGGCGGCGTTTGTGTTCGATAATGCGGCCGCTGCCGGACCCACTATGCAGTTGCTGGAATACGCGAATGCGCAGTTGCTCGAATTCCGGCACTATGACGAACTGCTGACCGGCGTGCTGGCCGAAGTTTACCGCTCCATCGATCGGGGAACGGGCGTGTGGCGCCGTTGGGGACTGGCCGGCGAAGCTGAGCGCCTGAACACGATTCGCCTCGATGTGATCGAGATCGCCGAACGCACCGAAACGTCGATCAAGTTTCTGAGCGATATGTTCTACGCGCGGATGTACCGCCTCGCGGCGGCGCGCGTGGGCGTGCCCGATTACCGCAGGCTGGTGGATCACAAGCTTCAGACGGCCGGCGAGCTCTATGAGTTCATGGTGGACCGGTTCGACCGCGGGCGGGGGTTCTTTCTGGAGGTCGTGGTCGTGATCATTCTGCTGATTGAAATCGTCTTCCTGTTTCGCGGGAAAGGATAAGGAGGACGAAGCCCATGATAATGGCGAGAATCGGATCCGTGGTCTCGGCAGTCCTGCCTGGCAGGTGCGTCTGCGCAATTTCGATGGCGGCCAGGATTACTGCGACGACGACCACCGAATGCAATAGCCGGATGCCGGCGTTGCGCAGCAGCCAGATCGCGGTCGCGTAGTAGCATACTTTTTCGAGCATCACGAGGACAGCGAACTGCCATTCCGCGTTGAGCGCTCCTCCGAACGGGATCCAGGTGAAGTCAGCCGATTCGGGCACAAATCGAAACGGCGACAGCCCACGCAAAACGAGCATGACGGAAAAAACCCATGCTTCGGTTTTCGTTACGGTTTTTTTGCGAGACCGCGAGGTGAACAACAGGAATCCCGCGATTGCGCCGAGGAGATCGGATGGTACGGGCTGCCTGTCCGCGATCAGGAACTGAGCCGGGATCGCCAGGATCGAAAAGCCGAGCAATGCAACCGATTGCCGAATTCCCGCAGCGGTTATCAGCAAACCAAGGGTGAACCACACCGCAGCGGCCGACACAAACGACACGGGCGCAAGAACGGGCGAGTGCACAAACACCAATAGCCTGCGATGCAGCTCGTGTTGGCTGAGCATGGGGAAGAAGGGGAAAACGAGCCATACGGCCCAGCAGAAAACCAGCATGAGTGCGCCGCGGTCAATCGCGATCGGGCGAGAGCGCCGGGGCAAGGGGCCGGCGATTTTCTCGAAGAGAACGGCCAGCATCACTCCGAGCGCGGAACCGATTACGTTGGTTATCAGGTCCATCAGGTTCGTGTCGCGATGCGGCGTATAGAGTTGGGTCAGCTCGACTGCAGTGGAAAGGACCAGGCCCAGCAGCACGGGCCCATACAGACTCAGCAGCGGCCACCGGATTTTGCGGAAAACGAAGTGTGCGGCAAACCCGAGGGGAATGTAGATGCTGATATTGACCACGATGTCGCGAAAAAGGAAACGCGAAAATGCCGGGTGCCACGCGTGCAACAGGATGCCGAGCGGATTCCCCGCGATTTGTCTGGGCGCAAACTGCCACGGATAGAGCGATCCGTAGACGATGAAGAAAACGATCAGAATGAGAATGCGGCGCAGACTTCGATGGTAGAGCATTTCCTGGTTTGGGCGCCGGGTTACGCTGTAAGATTCATGTCCCGATTGCTCGAAGGAAAGACAGCGGTCATAGCCGGAGTGGCGAACAGGTGGAGCCTCGCGTTTGCGATCGCCGAATCGTTCGCGCGCGAGGGCGCCACGATCGTCCTGACTTACGTGAACGAAAAGCAGAAGGAAACGGTGGAATCGATGACCGGAAATATTCCGATCGCGAAGATGCTGCCGTGCGATGTGACCAAAGATGAGGAACTGGCCGCGCTTACGGAAAGCCTGCGAGAACTGGGCAAGCCGATCGACGTGCTGGTGCATAGCCTGGCGTTCGCGAATCGCGAGGATTTGAGCGGGTCGTTCGTCGATACGCAAAGGGAGGGATTTCTGCTGGCGCAGAATGTGAGCGCGTATTCGCTGGTGGCAATGGCGCGCGCGGTGGCGCCGCTGATGACGAATGGCGGATCGATCATGACGCTGACTTATGTCGGATCGACACGAGTGGTGCCGAACTACAACGTGATGGGCGTGGCGAAGGCGTCACTTGAAGCGTCGATGCGCTATCTGGCGCGCGATCTGGGACCGCAGAAAATTCGCGTGAATGCGATCTCGGCGGGCGCGGTGAAAACGGCGTCGGCGCGAGCGATAAAAGATCTTTCGACGATGCTGGATGCGGTCAAGGAACGCTCGCCTTTGCGTCATGTGACGGAAGCGGGCGAGGTGGGGGATACGGCCGTGTTCCTCGCCAGCGATTTGAGCCGCGGGGTGACGGGGAATATCGTATTTGTCGACTCCGGAATGCAGTTGTTGTAAGTGCGGCGGGCAGGCAGTACACCGTAAAATGGCAAGGCGTGTCTCCCGAAGAGTTCCAGCGTCTGGTATCCCGTGCCTACGACCTCATCCCCGATGATTTCCGCATTCGCATGGAGAACATCGCGGTGATGGTCGAGCCTGAACCGGATTCCAGCCAACTGGCGAATGCTCGTGTGCCGCCCGGCGGGACACTTTTCGGTCTTTATGAAGGCCGTCCGTTAACAGTTCGCAGCGTCTTCGATTCGTTTACCATGCCTGACCGCATCACCATCTTTCAAGGTCCGCACGAGCGCTTCGCGCGAAGCCCGGAACACCTCGCAAAGCTGGTGGAAGATACCATCTGGCATGAAGTAGCGCATTATTTTGGAATGAACGAATCGCAGGTTCGTGCGGCGGAACGCGCGCGCAACGTGCTCCGAAAGCCGCCGGCCGAGTAGCCTCGACGCTCAGCGCCGCACGATTTTGGCGACCGCTTTCGCGAGTTCCTCAAATTCCGCGTGTGCCGGCGAGCCGGGTGCGTACTCGCGCACCGTGAGACCACTCATCACTGCTTCGGCCACTACGATCCGCTGCCCGATCCCAGGCAGGACCTTCTTCCCTAATTGTTCCAGTGAAGAGGACAATCCACGGCCGAGGTTCGTATTCCTTAGAACTTTGGACGGCACAAACCGGATGCGCGGCTTCTTCGACCGCCTTTCCGCGCGCGCCTTCAGCGCCAGCCCCAAAGCCTCCTTCAGCGGGAACAAATCGAGGGGCGAGGGACCGCAGGGAAGTAGCACAAGATCGGCGAGCAGCATTGCCTGATAAGCGACATCCGGAATCCCCGGCGGCGTATCGACGAAAACGATATCGCTGGCCTTTTCAGCCGCGCGCACCTTCCCGCGCAGCTCGTCCGAGATACTGCCATTCAGCTTTTCGACGCACTGCGAAAGCATTCCCTCGCCCTGTTTCGCCCATGCGGCCAGGCTGTGCTGGGGATCGGCATCCAGTGCGGCGACGGTCTGCCCCATAGCGGCGAATTCGGCGGCCAGGTTGCCCGCGATCGTGGACTTCCCGATCCCTCCCTTTCGTCCAGCGATCACCACGACAGCCATTGGAAATACTATAGCGTCAGCAGTCTGAGAGGATTGCAGATACGGGCGTAAGCGCCTTTCAGTCAAGCACGCTAAGACACTAGCGCGGCGAAGCCGGCTGTGGCGTTTCAGTTTCGTGGTAGCCGAAGAAGCGGCGCCTCTTGATCACCTCCGCGATTTCGGGAGGCACCATGGAATCCCAGGAAGGGTCTTCCTCCTTGATACGCTTCAGGACATCGCGGGAGAAAATGTGGAGCAGGTCTTCGTCGAAGTTGTCGAGCTGTTTGATCCTGCCGCCTTCCACGATGTGACGAAAAAGCCCTCGCACATTCGCGGGCATTTCCACGTTTTCGACCGTCTTGAGAGTTCTCGTGGCCTGGTCTCGCAAGGGGTACACATAGATCCGCAGGTCCCTGGTGAAGAGTTTGCCGAAAGCTTCTAGAATTCCGCCTTCGAGGTCGGCATAGTATTGGTCTTTGAACAGATCCTGGAGACTGGCGACGCCCATCGTCAGGGCAATGGGCTCGGTGGTGTAGCGTGTCAGCCAAGCCGCCAGACGGTAATATTCGAAGTAATCCGAGATCAAGACCGTCTTGCCGGCTGCCGCCAGCACATCGGCGCGGGCGAGGAAATCGCTGAGATCGATCTTGCCGGTCACCAGCAGGTTCCGCATGGTGATCTCCATCAGTTCCACGATCTGATCCGGCTGCACATCGAGTTCCGTGGCGAAGCGCGCGTGTGCGCCGTGGAGCATGTCGATATTGACCCGGGTGACGGGACGGAAGCTGCCGCGCTCGACCAGGACCGGGCGCTTGCGCAGAACTTCCGCGGGTTGCAGCACTTCCCCCGAAGGACCGAACATGGCGGCGCCACTCAGACCAAGCTGCACCAGCTTGAGACTCATCACGCGGTTATCGACGTGGCGGAACTCGATGCCGGAGAACTCGACCATATCGATCTCGACGCGGTCGGTGCTCAAGTTGTCCAGCAGCGATTCGAGCATTCGTTCCGGCTTGTAATGCAGGAAGCAGGCAGCGTAGAGAAGGTTTACGCCGACGATCCCGAGCGCCTCCTGCTGAAGACTGTTTTCGCGATCGAGCATCCGGACGTGGATCAGGATCTGGCTGTCTTCATCGCGCGGGTGAGCCTGATATTTGACACCCATCCAGCCATGGCACTCGTTGGTTCCCTGGTAATTGCGCGCCGCGACGGTGTCAGCGAAGGCGAAGAAGGCGGTGGTATCGCCGCGCGAGGGACGCAGACGTTCGAGATTGAGGCCGTGCTCGTGGTCGAGCATGCTCTGCAGGCGTTCGCGCGAGACGTAGCGCTTGCAGCGGCCGTAGATGGCGTCGCTGACCGCCATGTCATAAGCGGATATGGATTTGGAAATAGAGCCGGCCGCCGCGCCGACCCTGAAGAACCAACGCGCGACCTCTTGCCCCGCGCCGATCTCAGCAAATGTACCGTAGCGAACCGGATCGAGGTTGATCCGGAGCGCTTTCTCGTGCGTGCTCAGCTCGACAACCTCATCGGCAATCTTTTCCACCGGGTTCCGCATGAGATGATCTGGCTACCCCTCTTGATCTTGTCGGATAAATCGGCAGTTTTTCTAAGAGCTTCCTGGAAAATCGTGCGGAGTGCCAGTGGTGGCCTGGCATCAGGCGAAGCATCTTCAGTGGATGCGCAGCCCGGCCACCGCAGCCATAGGCAGACGCGCGTCCAGAATTCGCTGAATCAACTTCGCGGTCGCGCGAACCACGTTAATTGTTTTCATCCGCATTGGCCTACCTCCTTTCCTTTGAATGCTCGCGCACGAAAGCGGCGAACGTCGCGTACGAGCAACACAGGCCCCGTCGATTCCAGTGTTGATTAGAATCTAGAGTCTTCAAACGTTCCTGTCATTGCTGCCTTTGGTTAGCAGAGACGCTCCGCAAGGCGGCTCCCACACTCTGTGAGAAAATCCGCCATTGTGTCACAATTATTCCCAGACAAATGCAAGCTTCGGTAGAGATGACGGTTATGCGCGAACGTGCGGGTCTTTCCCGCGAAGAACTGGCCGAGCAGACGGGTTATGCGCTGCGTACGATTTATCGCTGGGAGGCGGGCGAAGTCCCGGTCCGTAAAGCGGTCCTCGAATACCTCGCACAACTGATTGCCGCACGGGAGGGAGCGGCGCGGGAGCAGCGCCCGCTGTTCACGTTTATCGACCTGTTTGCGGGGATCGGCGGACTGAGGATGGGTTTTGAGGGGCTGGGTGGAAAGTGCGTCTTCACCTGCGAGCGCGACGTGAATTCACAGCGGACCTACAGGGCCAACTTTCCTTCCGACGAGCACGAGATCGCGGAGGACATCACAAAAGTCCATGAAGATTCCGTGCCGGCGCACGACTTGCTGCTCGCCGGGTTTCCGTGCCAACCCTTCTCGATTGCCGGCGTGTCGAAGAAGAACGCCCTGGGACGGCCGCACGGCTTCAGGGATGAAGCGCAAGGAACGCTGTTCTTCGATGTCGCGCGGATCATCGAGCGGCACCGGCCAGCGGCGTTCCTGCTGGAGAACGTAAAGAATCTGCGGACGCATGACAGCGGGCGGACGTTCGACGTAATTCTGCGGACGCTGACGACGGAACTCGGGTATCGCGTGCAATTCCGGATACTGAATGCGCAGGGGCTGGTACCGCAACACCGTCAACGGATTTTCCTGGTGGGGTTCCGCTACCAAACAGAGTTCGACTTCGAAAGGTTAAACATTCCAGCGCCGGAAATGGGTCCGAAGCTGCGGACGATTTTGCATCCTGAAGACGGGTCGGAAGAGGCGGAAGCGCCGTTTACGGAAGGGCCAAAGGCTACGGTTGCGCTGAAGTATGTGCTGAGTGAGCATTTGTGGAATTACCTGCAGAACTACGCGGAGAAGCACCGGGCGATGGGGCATGGCTTTGGGTTCGGACTGTTCGGACCGGGCGACGTGGCGCGGACGCTTTCCGCGCGGTATCACAAAGACGGGTCGGAGATTCTGATTCAGCACCCGGTACGCCCACGTCGGCTGACGCCGAGGGAGTGCGCGCGGCTCATGGGGTTCGACGGACCGGGGAGATCGCCGTTCAGGATTCCGGTGTCGGACACGCAGGCTTACAGGCAGTTCGGGAACGCGGTAGTGGTGCCCCTTATTGCACGGGTGGCGCGACATATAGTTCCGCACGTGCTGGGAATCAGCGGAGCGAGCGGAACGCAGTTGCCTTTGTGGATTGAAGAACGGGCAACAGAGCTTTCACCGCAACGGCTACGGGGATTTGTCGGGTAGCGACACCGTCGTTGACGAGCCCAAAACCGGTTTGGCCCACGCGTGGCGATGTGCCTCAAGCGCGTCCGATCGGACTGCCTCCAACGGATCGGGCGCGACCTTCCACCTCTCCAGGCGGATCACCTGCAAAACCGCCGGCGTCATTTCGCGGGGCAGTCTAACGACTTCGCGCATGAAGAACGCCCACGCGCCAGAATCCGGGTGAAGCGCGCTCGCCGCTTTGATCTCGGCGTATCCGGGACACGCCTGCTCTGTCTGTCCAGACATCATTCAAAACTCGTGCGATCCCGCCACGAATGGCCCGTCTGTTGAGCAAGCGGGGAAACACCAGGACCGCATTCTGAGCTTTATGCACCCGGCCAACTGCTTTCAACATGTGATCACCGAACAAGGTACTAGTCGAGTACTACGCGGGATCAAGAAGCTCGTAATCGGGCAGGCGCTGAAGGGGGCGCGCAGACGTGGTTAAGGTGATTGCAACGGGCTACGATCTCCGTTGAGTTTAAAGGTTCGCGGTGGCCCGAAGGTGCAAAGTTCCGCCATCCGCGCGATCCCGACTTCGCGTCTGCCCGCTCTCCCGGCATAGCGGGTAAGCCGCCAGCTTGCGTATTGCACGCCAACTGCGGCACCGATCCACACCTGCCAGTGCGACAGAAATCCGCTTGGAACGACAAAATCGCCGGCCCAGTCGAGGTCGGTCCCCATGCGCCATAAGCCCAACGATGCGCACCCGATCGCAACGAGAGTCAACAGACTTGCGCTCAGCATCGCGATGCGGCTGTTTTTTTCTTCCGGCATCACCACGGGACTACCTCCGCAGCGAAGCTTCATCCCCATAAGATCGGTCATAGTTTCCACTACACGCTCGCATCCACCAGGTGACCGACGGCGCGCAAGTATTTCTTTGCGAAACGACGATCAGGCAAAATGCTCTCCACCTGTTACCGGGCGCGTTCTTTCGAAACCGCCCGGCCAAGTTCGAGTTCCCGATGCGGCCTTACCCGTTGGGCAAGTGGCAGTCTCCGGATACCACTCGGGCGGATGGAGTATATATCGCGAAAGCCCGGTAGCCGTTTTCGGGATGCTCAGGTTGAATCTGCGCAGCGTCGGTTGGACAGCCTCATGCGTTAGCATCACGCAAAAACCAACTGAATCACGGCCCACCGAGTTCACCATGCCTATCAGTTAATACCGTCAGGTGTTTTTGGCAACGATGGACCGTTGACCGGGCGCGACTATAGGGGGTACCTACAATTCATTTGTCAAGGGTGGCGCCGGGTATGCTCTCAACCTGGCTAAGCCGTCAACGATCTGCTCCAGTTCCGTCTCCCGCTGCGAATAGGCCGTGTACAACGAACGAACGGCGTCGGCTTGCCGGTCGAGGCGCTCCACAAACGCGTCTACCCTGGAACAGATCGTGCAGAGTGTCGTTTTGGCTACGGCAGCATCCTCCTGCTGGACGCCCAGATCCCTGCATAGGTTGTCGATGCGCTCCGCAACCGACTGGAAAGACGTTCTGGTCTCGTCCCGCACCGCCGCCAGATTCGTGGCGTGTCCCGCGTCGGATTCCTGCCGGGCGGCGGAGGTGATGTCGAATCGGGCGGAAACAGCCGTCGAGAAATCCCGCGCTTCCGTGCGGAGAGTCTCCAACTCCGCCGCCTGGCGGGCACTACCTTCCCGCAGGTCGGCGCCGGCAGCTGTGAGTTGTTGCAACTGGTCCTGCACCGCGCCGTTGGTGGACTGCTGCTCTCCAACGAACCTGGATAATTCCTCCAGGCCGATCTGGAGCGAACCGAGCCGCCGCTCGACCGCTTCGCCCACCTTCCGGGTCTCACCGGCAAGGTGATGCTCCAACTCCTTCACCGCCGCGACCAATCCTCTGGCGATGTCAAAAGCGATCTTGTCCACGAGCGGCTCGAGAGGGAAGTAACCGGCGGCTTCCACCTGGTCCTGGCTCCGGTCAATCCTCTCAATACCAAACTGCTGTTCTTCGAGCATCAAATGAGCCGCGATGTCCGTCCCGTTTGTTCCCATGTTTGAATCCTCTCCTGTGTCTCGTCACACCAAAAACTGTTCTGCCTGTTCGATGCTGCCGCGTAAGTGCTGTTTGCCACGCGGCTTGTTCTTCTTCGTGTTCCGCTAATCGCCAGAAACTGGTGGCAATTGAACTCCGACGAGCGGACCCGCCATCCGGGCCTGGTCCGCGACCTCACTCCTCAATGAGTTACCGCCAGGCGAAAGAGTTGGAGCGGGCTGTCGCCTGCTGAAACTGGCGCGCCCATTCGCACTTCTGCATTGGCTGCAGAGTTGGACACGCGTTCCCCGCCCGGAACCTGGGAAATTTCGCTCATTGGAGTTTAGTCGGTTATAGCAGGGCTGAAGATTCCCTGTCCACGGGAAATCCGGATCAATCGGGTGTTTTCCACAAGTTTCTGGAAACCTGAAATCTGGCGATTAGGCATGGCCGACTGTTCAAAGATTGTGCATAAAACGAGGAGACGAATGTTTGTTAGCAGGTCCAGGAGTACGGGGAGGGAGGGCCGTTAGGCACCCAGACTGGATAGTACGGGGGAGGGCGAACGATGCGTGCTCGAAATGCCCGGTGGCGCAATCGAGCGACGCCTCCAGCCGCGCCTACACCAATACCTATGAGTATTCGACCAAACGGCCCGCTCCGCGAATTCGCCTGCAAAAGACATCGTTGAGGCGGCCACCGTATCACCGACCATTTCGTCATTCGCTACCGCAACGGCTCCAATCGTGATAAGCCGGTCACGCCGTAGATCCGGTCGAATGAAAGAATCGCGGGCTGATATCGCTGATGCGCCGTCACCGGCACAACCTGACTCCGGATCAGCACCAGCGCCTGTCAGCCTACCTGAGTGAAAGACCGGTGCTGGAGTTGATCTACCGCTTCAAACAGAAGCTCTGCTATCTGCTGCTGGAAAAACACCTCAATCAGAAAAGGTGCCGGAAGCTGGCGCCTCGCCTGCTGCGCATGACCGCCGAACTGGGCCAGGCCGGTCTCGCTCCGCTGGTCCAGCTCGGCAACACCCTTCATTCCTGGAGGGAAGAAATCGCCACCATGTGGCGATTTACCAAAAACAACGGGATCACCGAGGGCTTCCACGCCAAAATGGAGGTTCCGCAGCGCCAGGCCTGCGGATTCAGAAACTTCCAGAACTACCGCTTGCGCGTTATGGACAGATATCGCCAGGCATTTCCAGTGTTGGCGGTCGGCGCGCGAGAACCTGCGGTGGACGATCCCCCCGGGGTAAGACTCAGGATCATCAATAATTACTCCGTCCCGCACCTGACATCCTTGCTGCGACGGCTCGGTCGAGAAATGATGCGCGCCGCGAAGCGTCGGGGCTATATGCACCGGGCGTTTTTCGCCTGCGCTTTTCCGCTTGGAGCAAACGCTACAGCTTCGCAATCTCGGCAAGTATGGTGGCGAGTGCCTTGCGGAACTGCTCCGGTGTGGTGACTTCGAATAACCGCGGTTCAAGCGGCTTGAGCAGAGGTTCGAGCTGGTCGGTCTGTGCAACAAAATTAGCGCGCGATGGAAGGCCCCCGTCTGGTAGTCGCCGACGCTGCCGCCCGGTGGGCGAGGAGGGAGGCCCAAAGATAATCTGCGGAGGCGGCTGATACCGGATGTAAAACAATCGCGCATCCGTCGGACCATCGAGTGCGATGGGATGTACTTCCTGGCCAGACTCGAACCGGACCGAACTGCTGAGAATAATCACGACTGGTGTTCTTTGAGGGACCGATCCCTTTGCCGCGCCGATTCTCCGGCGGATTTCATCGAGAAAGAATTCCGCAGTGTATTGCCGCTTTTCGAGGGACTTGATGTCAATGATTCCGGGGTTGAGTTCCGACAGAGAGCCTGCGGCCTTCGACCAGTCCAGCCCGTGCATATTGTCCTGCTGATATGTGACGCGCCGCCGGGAAAGGTCGAGCCACGCGAGATTGACCGTCGTTTCCCCCCAGTCCACTTGCGACAACACCTTGGTGGTTGGCAGGAGCACCTCCAGGTCTCGATTCTGAACGCGATTGGAACCTGCCAGCCGCTCTGAAGGCGTCAGGTTCACCACCAGATCGACGTGAACCGGTTCGTGAGTTTCCACCGCCAGCCGCAACTTTCCCTGTATCGATGGCAGATACCAGTTGTCCGGGGGCATCTCTGGAACAACGAGTTCCACGGCAGGCAGATTGCGCCATGCGCCCGGCAAAGGATCGTTCTTCAGCGGTGAGACATGCAGTTTGCGTTTTATGGCGCTGTGTTCTGCCGTCGCACTGGCGAATATCGCGGTTGAAATGCTGTATTCGCCGGGAAGCACGAAGAAAAACTGAGAAATCACCACATTATTGGCTTTCATTCCCTCCTCAACGTGCTCAAGGTCCATCTCCTGATGGGTCTGCCATGCCCGGCCTTTCTCGTCATTCACCTGTACGAGCACAAGGAACTGGCCCTTTCCACGGCGCCTTACCAACTCGGCGCCGTCCACCTCAACATCTACTCGCGTGACGAGACGCTGATGAGAGGAGAGTGCAGGTTCGGACACCCGCGTATCCCAGCGCATGCGCGACTGGTCGCTCCCGGAGAGCCATTGATCGAAAGGAACCTGAGAAAAGACGGGGTCCGTCAAACCGGGTTGCGCTGCGCCGGACTGCGCGACTAGTGGGACGGCGGCAAGAGCACTGAGCAACACGTAAAGCGCAAAGCGAGTCACTGGAGCAAATGAAGGATAACATTTCCGGAGGAGTCTGCAGATGGTTCTTGCTCCGATATACCCAGCATCCGGCTTCGGCCAGGCGTCGAAAACGACGAAACGGACCGGAATGATAACAACGAATATCGGTATCGGTTCTCGCAGGCTTTGATCGGGTCGCCCCGGGGTGGTTTTCTAACTAAGGGTTCCTTTAGAAAAACCCGACGAGGGCGAAGATAGTGGACGGACAGCGCGTCATCCATTGTGCGCCGGGCTAAACCGGCATGTTGTTGGGAATGAGAGAGTCCTACAAGAAAGGAGAAAGCGAATCCATCTTGGCCCCGAGTCTTGCGGCGGGCATCGCGAGAGGTCAGTCGAAGCGTAGACAGGGGTATCGGTGGGCCGGGTGATTGAGCTTCGAAAAACGCGTTAATCAGGATGCCGACTTGCTAATGTACACAGGAAGGCGACACGGCTGGTCGCGTTAGACGCGAGTGGCCAGACGGTCCTGCGTAGTCGTAGAACCCGCGCACGCTGAGAAACAACATGCACGAGAACCGGGAGACCTCCGGAATTTCTCGGTTCAACCAGAATCGAGACCGGTCCGTGAAGGTGCAGAACCGCAATGCGGACACGCACGTTTCGGAGGAGTCGGACTGCGCCACAGTACCAATGAACCAGTCGAACAAAGGAGAGCAATCTTCGGCGGAGATTGGGGAGGGAAGGGCGCAGGCCAAGGAGAACATCGTTCATTCCAACACGAGCCCAACACAGAGTGGGGAACGAGTGTCACAAGGATTGAGCGGTGTGCGAGAAGCAGCAAAGGAAAGGAAGCAGGAACGGTTCACCGCTCTGCTTCAGTGCGCCGGGATAAACCGGCATGGAGCAGGGGATGAAAGAGCCCTGCAGGAAAGGAGATAGCGAATCCATCCTGACCGCGAGTTTTGCACGGGCCGTCGCGAGGCGGCACGCGAAG
>JBEKTF010000016.1:0-44938 GCA_049516355.1 Bryobacteraceae bacterium
CAATCCCTCGAGCTCCGCTTTCTGACTCGCGCTCAGGGCAAGCGCGGGCGCCGGACTGGGCATGCCCCAGTATAGGGCGATCCCGGCTATATGTAAATAATTATATAAGACAGGACACTAGAGAACGTCTTCCGACCAATTTTCCAGAACCGATTTCACTTTGCCAGTGAACTGGTCGCCCAGGGCGCCGTCGATCAAGCGGTGATCGAACGTCAGCGCGAGGAAGCACTGGGAGCGTATCCCAATGGCGTCGTCGATTACAACCGGAACCTTTTCGATGGTCCCGACGCCCAGAATCGCGACCTGCGGCTGGTTGATGAGCGGCGTCGCGAAGACGCTGCCGAATGTCCCGAAGTTGGTGATAGAGAATGTTCCGCCCTGAATCTCATCGGGCTTCAGCTGGCGCGCGCGGGCTCGTGAAGCGAGGTCCACGATCGAACGTTGCAGCCCGAGCACATTCTTTTCGTCGGCATTGCGGATCACCGGAACGATCAGGCCGTTTTCGAGCGCAACCGCGATGCCGAGATTGATCTCGTTGTGATAGATGATATTCGTTCCGTCGATCGAAGCGTTGACGATGGGGAACGTCCGCAGTGCTTCCACGGCGGCCCGCGCCACGAACGGCAAAAACGTCAGGGAGATACCGTAGCGCGCCGCGAAATCTTCTTTGTGCCGCGCGCGCATCTTTGCCACGCGCGTCATATCTACGCGATGCACGGTTGTAACATGCGCCGATACGCGCTTGCTCATGACCATGTGTTCGGCAATCTTGATGCGCATGTTGCTCATCGGCTCGATACGCGACTTGGCGGTTGGTTGCGCCTGGCCTATGGGGACGGCTGGAGCTGCCGGAGCGGATGCCGGGGCCACCGGGGCAGGAGCTGCAGGAGCTGCCACCGCCTGTTTCCCATAAGCATCCAGATCTTCTTTGGTGATGCGCCCACCGGCGCCCGTGCCCGTGACCTTAGTGAGGTCGATATTCTTCTCGCGCGCGATCCGTCGTACCAGCGGCGATAACGGTCCAGCCGGTTCCTTTACTTCCGCAACTGCTGCCGCCGGAGTGGGAGGCGGCGGAGCAGGAGCGGCAATCGGAGCAGGAGCGGGTGCCTTTGCCACAGGAGCGGGCGGGGGAGGTGGTGGCGGCGCGACAGCGGCGGATTTCGCTGGTGCGGCGGGTGCCCCGGCTCCGTCGCCGCCTTCATTGATGCGAGCCACGATCGCGTTTACCTGGACTGTCTGCCCTTCCTGAACCAGCAACTCGCCCAGAGTCCCGGCCGCGGGCGATGGAATCTCGGTATCTACCTTATCGGTCGAAATCTCGAACAAGGGTTCATCGCGTTCCACTTTGTCGCCGGTCTTCTTGAGCCATTTGGTCAAGGTTCCTTCGACGATACTCTCACCCATCTGGGGCATCACGACGTCTGTCATCTGATCTCCTCAGCGCACGCTCAGTGCACGAAACTCAGGGCAGGCTCAGCCTGCATTTCAAATTCAAAAACCTGTCCGAAGCGCCGGACCAGCGCGCTTTTCACATCTTCGGCATCGGTCTGGACGCCGAGCGCCGCCATGGATGTCACGGGCTTGCGCAGACCGCACGGCACAATGTAGTCGAAGTATCGCAGGTCGGTCGAGACATTCAGCGCCCAACCGTGTGTCGAAACCCAACGGCTCAGGTGCACGCCGATGGCAGCGATTTTCGCGGCACTTTCTTCACCGGCTCCGCCTCGATCTACCCATACCCCGGTCAACTTCGGAATGCGCTTCGCCTCGATTCCAAAGTCGGCGAGCGCATCGATTAAAACCTGCTCGATCCCGCGGACGAACGCGCCCACGTCGCGCTTCCACTCCCGCAGATCCATGATCGGATACGCCACGATCTGCCCCGGGCCGTGATAAGTGACATCACCACCCCGGTCGCTCTCATGCAGCTCAATGCCCGCGCGCTGCAGCATATCTTCGGGCGCGAGCAGATTCTCCTCATGCCCGTTGCGGCCGATCGTCACCACATGCGGATGTTCGACGAACAACAAATGATCGCAGCCGAGCCCCTGCTTGCGCTCAGCTGCGAGTTCCTGTTGTATATCGAGCGCGTCGGTGTAACTCATACGCCCGAGGTCGCGAACGATGCAATGCCGCTTCATTACTTGACTTACGCGTTGATCGCCAGGCCGTACACGTTGTTGAACGCCTCTCCGACTGCTTCATAGATGGTCGGATGCGCGTGGATCGTGTGCATCATGGTCTCGACGGTAGCTTCGGCCTCCATGGCCGCCACCGCTTCCGAGATGAGTTCATAAGCCTGGGGGCCGATGATGTGAACGCCCAGGATTTCGCCGTAGGTTTCGTCCGCGACTACCTTCACGAATCCGTCATGCGAACCCAGAATCGTCGCTTTGCTGTTCGCCACGAACGGGAATTTGCCGACTTTGACTTTGTAGCCCGCTGCCTTCGCCTGTGCTTCAGTCAACCCTACGCTGCCGATCCCAGGCTCGGTGTAAGTGGCTCCAGGAATGCGATTTCGTTTGATGGGAGTCGCCGGTTTGCCCGCGATCTTCGCGACCGCAACCATTCCCTGCATCGACGCGACGTGCGCCAGCTGCGGCGTCCCCGCGACCACGTCGCCGATGGCATAAATCCCCGGCTCGGCGGTTTGCTGGTACGGATCGACTTTGATGAAGCCGCGGTCCACTTCCACCTTCGTATTTTCGAGGCCGATGTTGGCCGTATTGGGCGCGCGCCCTACTGCCACCAGCAATTTCTCGGCTTCCACGTCTTCCACCTTGCCGTTCGAGAGCGTGACCTTCATCTTCACGCTGTTGCCGGTCTTCTCCACGTTGTCGCACTTTGCGCCGGTCTCCACGCGGATCTTGTTCTTCTTGAAAACGCGCTCAAGTTCCTTCGAAACCTCTTCGTCCTCCACCGGAACAATGCGCGGTAACATCTCGAACAGGCTCACCTGCGTGCCGAAGCGCTGGAACATGGAGGCAAACTCGACCCCCACCGCGCCCGCCCCGATAATCATCAGCGATTTCGGCACCTGGGTCAGGTTCAGCACTTCGATATTGGTCAGAATAAATTCCGGATCCGGCTTCAGACCGGGAAGCATACGCGCTTCCGAACCGGTCGCGATCAGGATGTTTTTGGTCTCGAGCGTCTGTGTGCCCTTATCGCTCTTAACCTCAACTTTAAGCCCCCCAGGACCTCGGCCTTTGATGGTCCCATAGCCGGTGATGACCTCGACCTTGTTCTTCTTCATCAGAAATTCGACGCCTTTGGCGTGCTTCTGAACAATGCCGTTTTTCCGGTCGATTACTTTAGGATAATTGAGAACAGGCTTCTCAATCGTGATCCCCTCGTCGGTCGAGTGGTTGGCGAAACTCCATAATTCCGCCGTATGGAGCAGAGCCTTGGTCGGAATGCAGCCCACATGAAGACAAGTGCCTCCGAGCTTTGCATCTTTTTCGATAATCGCGGTCTTCAATCCATATTGACCGGCGCGCACTGCGGCCGAGTAGCCGCCGGGGCCGCTACCAATCACAATCAGGTCGTATGTCACGTAACTCCATTCTACATGGCGCGTCTTTATACACTGGTGATAGAAATGGCGCGCATCTCTTTAGTTTTCTTGCTTTTCGCGACTATTGTGGCAGCGCAGGCGCCAAACCCGTCGCGCGATTTCCCGATAGATTCGATTACGATTGAGGGCAATAGGATTCCTGCCGAGGCGATCGTCGAAGCCTCGGGCTTGAAGCGGGGCGAGACGGGTAATAGTGCGATCTTCGATGCGGCACGCGACCGGCTTCTCGCCACCGGGTATTTCGATACCGTCAGCTATCGGTATAAACCCGCCACGTCGGGCGGTTATCAGGTTACCTTCGACGTCCAGGAAGTCACGATGCTTTATCCCATCCGCGTTGACGCGCTGCCTGCGTCGACGGCGGACATCGAGGCATATCTGAAATCGAAAGACCCGCTGTTTACGACGAAGATGCCCGGCACCCGGCCGAATCTGGATCGCGCGGCGCGCGAAATCGAGCAGTATCTGGAAGTCAGAGGCCATCCGCAGAAAGTTGCAGGCAGGGTGGTCGCGATTGCTCCCGAGCATCTGGTGATCGATTTCACACCGATAAAGGGCCTGCCCGCGGTGGCTTACGTTACCTTCGAAGGCAGCAAGGTAATCGAGCCGATCACGCTGCACAACAAGATCAATGAGGTAGCATTCGGCCAGCCGTTCAGCGATGAGGGCTTCCGGGCGCTGCTGGAAAGTCAGATCGTGCCGCTCTACGAAGCCATCGGCTATATGCGGGTGAAGTTTCCGAAGATTACGAGCCGGCCCTCCACCGAGGTGGATGGCGTCGACGTGAAGGTCACGGTCGAGGAGGGCGTGGAATACAAACTCGTGCGCGTCGCGGTGGCCGACCGATCCCCGGAAGAGAGTGCGCGCATCCTGCGAACGGCAAAGTTGCCGAAGATGACCATCGCGAATTTCGAGGAAGTGAGGCAAGCCGCGGTCCGTGTCCAGGATTCCATGCGCCACCAGGGCTACCTCGACGCCGAGGTCACCACGGAAAAAAATCTCGACGATGAGAAGAAGACCGTGGAATTCTATTTGGTGGTGGGGGCAGGCCCCCTTTACACTTTTGGGACGCTGACGGTGAATGGCCTGGAGCTCGATGGCGAAGCGGCGATTCGAAAACTGTGGAGCGTGAAACCGGGCGATGCCTTCCCGGAGGGCTATCCGGATTTCTTTCTCAGTAAGGTCAAAGAGGAAGGCTTCTTCGACAACCTGGGCGATATGAAAGCCAGGCCAACGATCAATGCCGACACGCATATCGTGGATGTGGCGCTTGATTTCAAGGGCACGCCGCCAAAGACGAAGCCTCCGGTAAGAGAACCCGGCTTCTCAGGACAGCGGCCATAATGGCCCCGCAGGCGAAAACGCCTACTCCACAAGCAAACCCAGACTCGTGTGGAGTAGGCCTTTTGGCCTGCGCCTTATTTTTTCGACAGCCCCCTGGTGGGAGAAGGTGATCCGATGACTACTGCATTCCTGGCAGATCCGATTGCGAAAGAACACGACCCCGGTCCCGGTCATCCGGAGCAACCCGCGCGTTGGGATGCGGCAATTCGCGGCCTCGGCGATAACGCCTTGACGAAGGCTGCGCCGCGATCCGCCACTGAAGAGGAACTTTCGCTCTGCCACACGCGCGCATATATCGCGACTGCGCGTCGTGACGTCGAGAGCGGCGCGCACCAGCTCAGCACGGGCGATACCGACATCTGCCCCCGATCGTTCGACGTAGCGTTGCGCGCTACCGGAACGTGCCTCAACGGTATCGATCTCGTGATGCAGGGCAAGGCGAAGAATGCCTTCTGCATCGTGCGTCCCCCGGGCCATCATGCCTCGGCGTACCGCGGCATGGGCTTTTGTTTGTTCAACAACATAGCAATCGCCGCTCGGTATGCACAGCACAAGCATGGAGTCGAGCGGGTGGCGATCGCCGATTGGGACGTGCACCATGGCAACGGCACGCAGGACATCTTTTATGCGGATGGCTCCGTCTTTTTCTGCAGCACGCACCAGTCGCCCTGGTATCCGGGCACCGGAGATGCGCGCGAAACCGGCGAAGGCCCGGGCAAGGGATGCACGCTCAACTTTCCATTTCCGGCGGGCTCAGGCAAGGATCAAATCCTGGGGGCATTTCGCGACCGGTTCGCTAAGAAGATGGATGAGTTCCGTCCCGATCTCCTCCTGATCTCAGCCGGATTCGATTCGCGCAATGGAGATCCGCTCGGGCGTTTTGTTCTGACCGATGCCGATTTCGCCGAACTCACGACCGTGATGCGGGAAATCGCGGACAAGCATTCCAAAGGACGACTGGTATCGATCCTCGAAGGCGGATACAACCTCAACGGGCTTTCGCGCGCCGTGTATGCTCACGCACATTCCCTTATGGCATCACTTGTGCAAAGACCAACACGGAGGTTTCATTCCTAATGAATTGGGACAGAATTGAAGGCAACTGGAAGCAGTTCGCCGGTCAGGCGCGCCAGAAGTGGGGCAAGCTGACTGACAGCGATTGGCAGGTCATCGCCGGTAAGAAGGACGAGTTGGCCGGCCGCATTCAGGAGCGCTACGGCATGGCCAAAGACGAAGCCAACAGGGAAGTCGACAATTGGGCCAGGTCTCTCAAAGAAGAAGAGAAGGCCGGACGGACCGGCTCGGCAGGCCGTTAAACGCGAAGGGCGTGGCGCACGCACTTTGCGTGCCGCGTCGAGACTTTCTCGACGCTTTTTCCTGTTTCGGCACAAGCGTCTGCACGAGTGCAGACGCGGCACGCTGAGAGCGTACGCCACGCTGAAGCTAACTATCTTTCTTTGCTAAAGTAACTGATTCCAGCCACGCCGGCGGCGCCCGCTTCCACACAGAGGTGGGCGTTCGCCGGACTGATCCCCCCTAATGCCAGGACCGGTATTGGGGAAATCCGGGTGCTCTCCCTGATCGCTTCAATCCCCAATACCGGTCTTTTATCTTCCTTCGATAAAGGTTTAAAAATCGGGGCGAGAAGAATGAAATCCGCTCCCCGCGTTCTTTCCAGACCGGCAACACTGTGACAGGCAATACTGACAAGAAAGCCGGGCCGGGCAAAAACTTCCGGCAAAACAGACCCGTCTCTCAGATGAACGCCGTGGGCTCCGCAGGCGATCGCTACATCGGCACGATCGTTCACCAGGATCTTCGTTCCGCGAGGGTTGGGCAAGCGAAGAACTTTCCTGGTGAGCTCGGCCAGTTGGCGAACGGGAAGTTCTCGTTCGCGGATCTGCAGCAGTTCAACCCCGTCGGCAATCCACGCGGCGATGTGATCGAGCCATTGGTTTTCATCGTTCGATGCGGTGCCGTCCGTGATCAGGCACCGTATCATAACGCCGTGTAATACTTTTCACCGGCGCATGCGCGGCAGAGCGTAAGACCGTCGCGAATCACGTGGCGCTCGAAGTTGATTCCTTCTTTGCATTCCGCGCAGATGCGGCGCTCGCCCTTGTAGCCGGGAAACTCCTCCGGACCGATTTCAACCTTCACCCACTGGTGCTCGAACAACTCACCCGGATCCATTTCACGGAAGGCCTGCATCTGTTGCCGATTCTTGTCCGCGATTTCGGGATACAACTCTTTCGCCCGCTGTTTCGAGGATTCACGCGCCACCACACGCACCGAGCGATTCGCTTGCAGATCGCAGAAGGTCGCCGCAACCTTTCCGAAATCGCGGAACTTCAGAGCGCGCTTGCCCAGCCTGCAGCCTGTTACCACCGGGATAGCATCCGTAGCGCAACGGTCGATTTCGACGAAAGTCACCAGGCGCTTCCGGTCTTTCCCCTCCGGATCTTCGACGCCGAGCAGTTCCAGGCCGCGCATCGCCATGCGCAATCCGAGGATCTGGCCCGCGCACATGTGCCCATGAGCCGCGGCGGCGAGTTCTTCATACTCGGCCAGCGTGCGCATTTTACGAGACCTCTTTCAGGTTTCGCGTCGTCTTGGCGCAGTGAGCGCGCCGGTGCAAGGCAGTGATGTCGACCCCGGTAAACGCAACAGCCAGAGCGCCGCCGATCGCCACCGGCAGCGTCAAAAACCAGAACATGATCTCGGCGAAGATCTGCGCATTGGCATGTTCCACCAGCAACAATCCGAGACCGTACATCGCCGCGGCCTGATAGGCGCCCATGCTTGCCGGGGCGTTCGGAATCAGGGTTACGACCGCCTTGACGACCAGCAGAAACGCCGCCGCGCTGACGCCGAGATCGAACGCATCGGCGCGCGTCAAAGCCCAGATCGCCAGCGTCTGCGCCAGCCAGTAAATACCGCTGACCCCCATGGCGGCTCGCAGTGCGGGCCAGTGGCCGAGCCGGTGTACTTCGTCGAGAACATGAACAAAACGCGCCGCCCAGCTTGTGGTTTTGACAAAGTGGTGCGCATGCTGGCGCCGGAACAATACGAACAGACTCAAGGTGGCGATCACGGCGACGCTGATTCCGAAGATCCACATGACATCCCTGACAACCATGTGTGTCCCGATCTGCAAAGTGACCATCAGATAAAGAATCACGATCCAGACGCCGTCCATGATGCGCAGGATCACCTGCGACGTGAAGGCGAGAGACAGCGGGATTTCCGTTTCGTAGGAAAGCAGGAAGCAGCGGATCAGCTCTCCCGCCTTTGCGGGCAGCACGTCGTTGGCGAACAGGCCGACAAAGACCGCCTGCAGGCACAAGCCGAACGAAGGGGCGTGGACCGACTCCAGCAGCTTCTGCCATCGCCAGGCATCGAAGAAATAGACGGAGATTTCGAACGCGACGGCGAGCGCCACCCAGTTCCAGTTCAGCGTCCGGAGATGATCGCCGAGTTGTGCGTAAGGAAATCTGGAAAAGACCCATACCAGCGACGCGGCCGAGACCGAATATCCGATCGCGGGAACCAGCCACTGCGGAATCTTCCGCCCCTTCGGCGGCGCTTCAACAGTTTCCATGATGCGCGTAGAGTGCGGCCAACAAACTCATGATAGCGCCCGTCTCAGACAACATGCTTAGCGAGTTCCCTGCCCTTACTCTCCAGCCGGAAGCGTGGCTCCGCTGAATAGCCCCTTTGGATCGCCTCCAGCATATATTCCGCAACCGCCGGTCCATGCTTGAAACCATGGCCCGATCCGCCGCCCGCAAACCAGACGTTCCGCATCGAAGGGTGCCGGTCGATAAGGAAGTCCCCGCTTGACGTGTTTTCGTAATGGCAAACCCGCGCATACCGGAACACCGGCACCCGCATTGCCGGAAACCGCATCCGCAAATAATCGGCCGCCTCCGTTATCTGTTCGCGTCCGATTTCACGGCTTCCGGAGTCGGGATCGAATCGCGGACCAGTGCGGTGAAACGCGACCTTAATACCGTCGCCGTCAATATCCGGGAAGCCATAAGGGATTCGCGCATCTATCTGATCTACCCAGATCGGCATTGAGGCCCACCCCGCCGGCGGTTCAAAGAAGAAAACCTCCTGGCGGGTAGGAAAAATTGCCGTGCCGAGCACTTCCGGGAAGAGCCTCGGGAGCCACGACCCGCACGCGAAGACAAACACATCGGCCTCGATCGATTCGGTCTGCGACGGATCCACCTTGCCGCTCACGTAGCGTGCGCCCTTGCGGATAGCGGATTCCATTACTGCGCGGACTGACTTTTCCGCCAGCAACGCGCCGCAATCGGGCTCAAACAATGCAACGGTTCCAGCCGGCACGTCCATCTCGCGACACAATCCCCGGATAGCGCCGCCTTCCAGAAATTCATGCGCGAGCTTATGACGCTCGAAGATTCCTCGTGCCGCGTGAATGGAAGCCTCACCGCCATTCGCCAGCCATAAAACGCCGGTGCGGCGGAAGCAATCGGATCGATTCTCTTCGCCCGAAGAACGCAGTCCAAAGTTCGAGCGACCGCTGCGCGAAAAGCGTGTAGATTTCGTCCGCGCCGTAAGCGCGCCGGATGATCCGCGTCGGTCCCGCCGAACTCGACAGCTCGTTCGCCGGGCCGTACTGATCGATGAGAATCGTCTCGAAGCCGGCACGGGCCGCGAGCAGGGCAATCCAGGAACCGAACACCCCGGCCCCCACAACCGCAATTCGCCGATCCGGCATCACTCGTCACTCTAACCTGTTGGTCCTTTTTCGTGGAATAGGCGTTTTCGCCGGGAATTCCGCGCGCGCCATCGGTTCAGGTTTACGCACGTCAGGTTCCGAGCGGTTGGACAGCAGTGACCAACCCGGGAACGCCGGCGGTCTCGCCGCCGGTGCTTTCCCGCGAAGCGCAGGTGCAGATGCATTGCATATACAGTCGGATCAGAGGTGTTCGAATGGGATCTGTGCCCAGGAAACGGCCCGCGATACCAAAGTTCAAGAACGAGAACGAAGAAGCGGATTGGCGGGCGAGCCCTGCCGGGAAGCAGCACGTGAAAAAGAAGTCTGCCGCCCAAACCGAAGGAAACAAGGTCCTTGGTTCGAGTCTGATCGCGCAGATGAATCGGAAGAGCAGCGTACAGATCGTAATTCGCTTGCCTCAGACCGATCTCGTGCAAGCGCGAAAGCTGGCCGAGCGCAAAGGACTCGGTTACCAGACTCTGCTGAAGATGCTCGTACACGAGGGCCTGGCACGCGAAGCCAGACAAGGCTGATTTTCCCCTCTGCCGGAACGCCAGCGCTCCTGCTGCCGGCCGAGGAACGTCCGCTGTGACATCATAGTGATGAGGTTCGCGGGCTATGAAGGCGCTGGAATTTGACAGTCAGGTAGCAAATCACGATCAGATCCGAGTCCCACCGGACGTGGCTGCCCAGATTCCGGAAGGATCGGTAGTGCGTGTGATTCTTCTCGTTGGTGCCAGCGCTGACACGGGAGACGACGAGGGCTGGCGGCAACTGAGTCTGGATCGGTTCTCCGCGGCATATTCCGACGAGGATGCCGTGTACGAGAAACTGGACCATGGCCCTTCGCTTCGGTGACATCGTCTTAATCGAAGTTCAGTTCCACCAGACGCGGGGTTCGAAAATCCGGCCGGCAACGGTTGTTCTGGACTCAGGAGACGAGGATTTTCGTTGCTGCACCGATCACGTCCCGACCGTGCGCCGCGGAGTTCGATCTGGCGCTGCAGGATTGGCAAAATGCCGGCTTGAACGTGGCTTCGACAGTAAGACTTCACAAAATCGCTGTCTTGTCTAAAGCAAACATACGCCGAGCCGTCGGCTGACTGGCGGCGAACGATCTCTCTTCCGTTCACGCGAAACTCTGCCGTGCCTTTTGCGCCGATAACGGTTAGCCCGTTCCGAAATGTGTGGTCGCAATGACCTTAGCCAACGAAACCTCCCAGAACCGGACTTCGCGGGCGCTTGGGGTCATATTGGCGGTCGGGACGGCGCCGAACGGTGGATTAGTGATGAAAAGCCGTGAGTTTTCGGCAGAGCTGCGTTAATGGTGTCGTCTGTCGGTCGTGACAAGGCGTTTCGGCCTGCACGAAGCGGGAAGGGGCGTTATAGCGGGGCCATCTCACACTTCGGGCACTCAACGTGAGTTTCCGGAATCGACGTCGCTGCGAGCCTGGTCGACTCGGTCTTGAGAGTCATCGGCGGAACTGATTTCGACGGTTTGCACAAGAGAGCTGGAGTGATCACACATGCTAACTTAAACCATATCTTTGGCGGGAATAAGTCACAAACTTCTCAAACCAGTACCGCCAGGCCGCTGATTTCCGGTGACCCGCGGTTGTGCCACGTCGAGGTTATAAACCATAACTATGCCGGAGTATAAGCCTGCGACGCGGCTTCCATTCAAGACGTCAATAGACGATTTTGTTGTTTTGCCCGGTTTGTATGTACGTCGGCATGCATCTATACAAATGGCTCGAATGGAAAGGCTGAACAGGTCCGATCGTGGTTTCAAACAGCGGTTCTGGATCTCGGGGCCAGTGGCTGCAAGGTCGATCTCACCGCGGAAGAGCCCATACATTCGAAAGCATCGCCGCTCTGCGAATCCGGGCAAGGGCATTCCGGAACGGAGGCGATCTTCAGGCGATAACTGAGGCCGCCGGGAGGTGCACATTGGCATTCACGAAGGAGTGGCGCAAGTTTACTTAGTCCCTCCTGGACCAGTCCTAATTCGGAAATACGGTACGAACAAATCCCTGGAACCTCGAATCGGAACGGAGCGCGCTGAAACGCGGGTCAAGCCTGATCCAGACCATCCAATGCGAACGCTCCTCAACGGCCTTCCGAATCCAGACGAGTGTCTGCTCACGGTCTCCAAGGCCACTGTGAATGAGAGCCTTCCCGTACGACATCACAAATCGTGTTTTCCCCATATCTTCGAGCCGCTTCAGATCCTGTTGTGCCAAATCCCGGTGCGCGCAAGCAGCGGAAACGTATCCGTGACCTGCAATGAGAGGCTGCCAATCTCGAAGTGGGCCGGATGACAAAGTTCCCAGTTGCGAGAGGGCATTCGCGCAGTCACCCTCGGCGCTCAGAACGCGGCCCATCCAGAAGTGAGCCAGGGGGAAGTTCGGATCGAGCGCAAACACTTTGCGGAGGGCTCCTTCGGCCTCCTTGTTGTGTTTGCTGTAGTGTAGCTCAAAACCCACGTCGGTCAAAATGGGGAGGGAAGCCGGATCCAATTGACGCGCCCGCTCCAGTGCCCGACTCGCCGCGGGAAAATCTTCCATCGCGGTACGAAGCACACCGAGCCAATCATACGCTGGCGCGTAGTTCGGATTGAGGGCAATGGCGTGCTCCAGGTTTCGCGCCGCAGTGCCGAAATCCCAGTCGAAATACATGTTCATGTAACCTTCTGAGGCAAACACCTCCGGAGCTTGTGGATCCAATTCGCGCGCCCTTTGCAACGCCGCCCTCACCTTGGGAAATCCCTCGGCTGGCGCGAGATAACAGCCGTATACCAGGGCAGCGTATGAATCGGCGAGGCCGGCATACGCGGGCGCGTAGCCCGGCGCTCGTGAAATGGTTTGTTGAAAATACTCCGCGGCTTGCCTGAGGCTGACTTCTGTTCGCTGATTCCAGTAGAAGCGTCCTCGAAGATACAGGTCATATGCTTCGGAATCAATCGCCTGTCGGCGCTCCAGTGTCTTCTGCGCCGACCCCGCTATTTGCGTTCCCACGGCTCGCGCGACCGCCGCAGAAACATCATCCTGGAGAGACAAGGCTGCGTCGCTCGGTCCGTTAAAAGAATCCGCCCAAATCTGGACAGCATCGCGGCTCCGTGTCAGGCGTGCCGTAATACGCATGCGAGAAGCCTCGCGACGGATACTACCAGTGAGTACGTATCCGGCTCCGAGGTCCGCACCCACCTGGCTTGGAGCGGGGTGCTTATTCCGATAGCGCCAGACCGAGGGACCAGCGATCACTCCGAATCCCGAAGATCCCGCGCGACCGAGTTGCGTAATGATGTCCTCTGTGATGCCCTGGCTGACATATGGCTGGAACGGATCGGCGTTCAGATCCTCAAATGGCAGAACAGCTACCGTAGCGACATCAGCTCGCTTGAAGAGGCTCGAACGGAACGTTGACCCGAGCCAAACCATGGTCACCGCGGCTGCCGCAATTGCTGCCCACCGCCACGCCCTTGAGACGACATGGGGGACTTTGCGCGGAGTCCCGGCCAATTCCTGTTGAAACGCCTGGAGCGCGTCGGCAAACTCCGTAGCTGAACCGTAGCGTTGCTCCTTATCCTTGGCCAGCGCACGGCAGATGATGCGATCGAATTCCGTGGGTAGATTGCTTCGGATGTTACTGGGAACCGGGGGATTCGCGGTCGCAATCTCATGCATGATTGAGAGCGCGCTGGGACCCTGGAATGGCAAGCGTCCCGTAGCGGCCTGGTAGAGCACACATCCGAGGGAAAAGATGTCGGATCGCGCATCCACGGAGTCGCCGCGCGTCTGCTCGGGAGACATATATGAGACAGTCCCCACGATGACACCCGGAACAGTGCACTGCGTGCGAGTTTCATCTTCTGCGCCGTCGATCGTTCGCTCGGTCAACTTAGCCACGCCGAAGTCCAGAATCTTGACTTGCGATTGCGGCGTCACCATGATATTTGCCGGTTTGATATCACGGTGAATGATCCCGGCCGCGTGGGCGGCCGCGAGAGCGCCGGCGGCCTGCACGCTGTAAAGCAGGATCTCGCTGATGGACAAACCTGCTGGAGTGATCAAGTCGTTCAGGGTCTTGCCGGGAACGTACTCCAGTACCAAAAAGTCGGTCCCGTTGTCGCTTGAGATGTCGTACAGAGCAACGATGTTCGGATGATTCAGCGCCGAGGCTGCACGCGCCTCCTGGAGGAACCTGCCTTTGCGACCTGGGTCCGCAACCGACTCGGGCCGCAGGACCTTAAGAGCGACCGTCCGGCGGAGTCGAGTGTCGTGAGCGAGGAAAACCTCTCCCATTCCGCCGCTTCCAATAGGAGCTTCGATCTGGTACGGTCCCAGCTGCGATCCAGGCGCCGGTTTTGGGCGGGCCGTTTGTTCGATGAGATTCCGGGCCGCATCCCACACCGGTTGATCCAGGAGGTTTGCCGCACTCGTCTTTTCACGAAGTAATGACGCGACTCGCTGGCGAAGTTCGTCATCGCCGTCGCACGCTTTGGCGAGATACTCGCTCTGCTCGCTGGAGTCAAGCTCCAGCGCGGAGTGGTAGAGCTGCTCAATTTTCTTCCACCGCTCCGGCGACATGATGACATCATGACAGAATCGGCAGTCGAGCTTTAAACCGGTTCTCAGTTTTTTGCCTCGATCGGGCTTACGGCAATGAGACTGGGAAAGCCGGAGATGGGCCGGGCACTCTGCTCATCTCCGGCCAGATGGAATTGGATTCTCCGGCTCACAACTATCAGTGTCCGGCACCGCCGACAGGAATCTGGACGGGCATACTCGGCTGCCAGGCAGATGTAAGCTGTAAAGTTGCCATACCCGGCTGAAGGGTGGGCGGCAACTGGAGATTCACCTGATACACGTTGGTCGCACCTGGATAACCTCCGGCATAGAGCACTTGAGCGGAGCCGCCGCTAACGGTGGCTTGAATGGGTGAATTCGGTGTCGCTAACGGCGAGGCCGGAAAGGCTTGACCGGGATCGACGCCGGGATTGGTCGGTCCGAGCCCAGACGCGAACACCGTCACGATCTCGCCGGGAACCGCGGGTCTTTTGGAAGACACGGGGGAGAAATCTTCCGCGTGCAGAACGAGGGGGCCGGCGTTGCCGCTCAGGATAGCCGGTGAAGCGAGCGGAATCAAAGTCAAAAGAAAGCTGCGTGTCCCGCCGCCAAGCGCTCGGCGCATAGAAGGGTCTTCGGAGACCGACGCGGCGCGCCCGGTAACCGTGATTGCCGAGAACCCCGCCTGTCCCCGAATGCCCAGAAACGCACCCGTGCCCCCTGTGATAGCCATGGAACTTGCGGCCGTCGGTGACAAGCCGAGTGGCGAACCGGGCGGCGGTGGGCCAAATCCCAAGCCGGTCGCCATGATAGTGCCGATCGGCGTTCCATCCTCTTGCTGGATCTCCCAAACCCAGTCGGTGAAGAAATTACGGGTTGTATCTGCTATTGCCTGTCCGGGCTGAGGAGTCGGCGTGTAGTTTATCGTCGTGGCGCGAATGGACCATGTGCCCTTGGCTGGTTTTCCATTAACCTGCACAATGTCGGCCAGACCGATGAAACTTGAAAACGTCTTCGTGGAAACCGGCGCCACGGCCTGCTGAGAACCGGCCAATTTGCTGTAGTCGGGGTTATCGGCGTAATAATATGCGTAGTTTTCAATGTCGATCTGAATCACGGTCGGCACTTGGCCAAATGCGCAGCATACTGCACCGGCAAGAACGGCAATCCGGGCAATTGCGAAGGCTCTGTGAAGCATAGTTCATCTCCTGTCTTAATGTTGTGTTTTTCAGCGACCGAAGGTGCTGTTCACCCTGCTAATGCGGGATCGAGAGATGAAAACTACAATCGAGGGAAGATTTTCTTTGCCGGCAGCTACGAACGGGCTGGCCCGCTGGCACCGTCTGGCCCGTCCGCATCGTTGGCTCGGAGTTGCTGTGTCAACCAGGCCCTCGCCAGCTTCCAGTCGCGCAAGACGCTGGAAGGGGAGATCTTGAGAACCTCCGCGATTTCCTCGACGCTCAGTCCGCCGAAAAAACGCATTTCGACGACCTGGACCTTGCGGGGATCCAGGCTCGCCAGCTCGTTCAGGGCATCGTCCAGCCGCACAAATTCCGTGCTGCGGTCAGGTACTGCCACTATCCCTTCGTTGAAGGAAACAAAGCAAAGGCCGGCACCGCGCTTTGCATACGCCCGACTCCGGGCGGTATCTACCAGTACACGGCGCATCAATTGCGAAGCAATCGCAAAAAAGTGAAGGCGATCTCGCCATTGCACCTGCGTTACGTCAATGAGGCGCAAATATGCCTCATTCACGAGGGCCGTGGTTTGCAAGGTATGGCCGACCTGTTCTCGACGCATCTGGCGATGCGCGATCTGCTGAAGTTCCCCGTACACAAGAGGCATCAACGCTTCGAGCGCTTCGGAGTCGCCACAAGCCCAGGCTTGCAACAGCCCGGTTATCTGGGCTCTATTTGGCTCCACTCTTCGTAGCCCACAATTGCACGGATTGTAACACCCCAGCTCCCGGCTGATCTCCAAGGAAAAGCTCAAGGCGCGCTCGCCGCCGGAGGCAGTCTCGCCGAATCGGGAACGCCCCGGCTACCCGCCATCAAGGTGATCTGTGTCGTTGAGCGTCTGAACGACGTTTTCGGATTCAACGCGAGTTTTCATCATTTAACCGGCTAATCTTTCTCTCCGATCTTTAAGCGTATCCGCGGCTGTCAAGGATTGTTAGACGCCGTCCATGCGGTCGAGTAAAAGACCAGTGGAATGCTCCAGTATGTCGGTGAATGGCATTCGCACCCAGATGGTTTCAGCGTCAAGCCGAGCGGGGATGATCGAGCAGAGTTCGAATGGCTGGCCGGCTATATGGAGGCCGACGGTCTCGTCCCGATCATGCTGATCGCGGGCCAAAACGAACAGGCATGCTTCCTTGAATAACACGGGTAGGACAAGCCGCCTTCCAGTTGCTTCTGGGAGGGCGGGCACCGGATCGACGCGGCGCGCCGTGATAGCGTACCGCGATCTGCATCGGTCCGGAATTCAGATGGCGCTTTCAGAAATAGAGACCGATAAAACGCGCTTCAGTCCGCCGATGGGACCTCAACGGGCTGTCGTCTGCCGGACGGTGGCGTCACGCTCCCAAGATACGCGGTTATGGGAACGCTGGTCAATCGGCCGAGCCAGAGCGGGAAGGGCCGTTGCATCAGTTGCGCAGGTCCAAAATCTATGCCCCTCGCATCCGACCCGGGAGGATCGCGGAGATCCGAATCTCCTTTGACGACGCTGAGTAATAAAAAAGAACGCTATGCGCGACAAAATAGCGGTATCCGCGCATAATGCCCCGTCTCCGGACTGGATACATGTGAGGGTTGGATGCGAGCAATTCGATGCTGCGCGCCGCTCTACGCTTGACTGGCTCGGGAAGTCGGGTGAATATCTCGCTCGCTCCCGCCGAGAAAAGGACGATCACAGTCCGCTGTCGAACTTAATCTGCTCCCACGAAACTGTGTGTCCCTCTTGAAAGTCACGCGTGGATCGGTCGCGCTGGCGCATCAGTTCCTCGGCGTTTGAGCCTTCCATCTCATCCAGGAACGACTCGATCGATTCGTGTGCGATCAGCAGTTCCGAAAGAGCGAGGCCCGCGTCGCCGCCAAAGGACGCTGCGACGGAATCGAGAATCGGTTCCGCTTCGGGACTCAACTGGACTTGCCGTATCGCCATACCTATCAGTTTAACTCCGGAGTTCCCGCACGGCGTCAATCAGAATATTCGCGTCCTCGCCGGTGCCGTCTCCCCGCGCGCGAACGCAAGATCCGAATAGTTTCGCGGCGGCGCGTGATCGCCGCAGGAGTCGATCACGGCCCGCAAAAATAAATTTTCATCCATCTTATTCAATAACTTAAAAAGGAATTCCATCTCGATTAACAACGCCGTTTCAAGACCGCATGTTACTTTCCAATCGAGAACCAGATCGTACCCATGACGTATCTGGTCACTAAGCCGTATACTCCTCGAGGCAATGTGCGGTGAACTGTAGAAACAATGGGCGGCAGGCGCTCCCGTTATTGGTGCGGCCCCGGTCTCGTCCGGGAAACCAAAACGGCTGTTCCGCCTGACGGAAATCAGGCGGGTGGGGCGCCCCGCATTTTCTTGGAGACGCGACTTCAAGTCGCGTTTCCGCAAGGGACTCAATAACGACGACGACCGGCGAGTAAGTCCGTTTCCCTATGGCTGCAAAGAACACATTGAAATACAAGCGGAACAAATTGCCGCCATTACTCGACCTCGTGGACGACTTACTCGAAATGTGTCTGCGCGCGATCCGAAGCCCCGACTTCAAAGGCACCGTCTCCGACCTGATCCGGCTGATTCGCCTGAGGCTCAAACTGGAACCTCCCAAACCCGCGCCAACAACAGCGCGCTGGATCGATAGATCCGTCCCAACATAGCTCGATAGCAGGCCGCGGATAAACGCTGATTAACACCGATTAAAACAATGAACCTGAGTCTCTCTTATCAGCGTTGATCCGCGTTCAGCGGCGGCTAACTCAGAGCGGCGGTTCCATAGGCAACGCCAGCGGAGGCTCCTGCAAAAAACTCAACTGATTCATCTGTTCCACCGCCTCCCGGATCGCCTGTTCCGAAGAAGGCTCCACCGTAATCACGAAAGGCAAATTATGTTTGGTATCGCTCGGCAACTGCAGCACCGCTTCGAGACTAATCTGCTTCGACGCCAGTATCCCCGCCAGTTCCGCAATAATTCCCGGCCGGTCGTCCACGCGGAATCGCAAATAATACGGCCTGTGCTGCAGCGTGATCGGAACGGGCTCATACTCCCCCAACCTCTCATGCGCGAACGGCGACACACGCTCCGGACTCCCGCTTCGGATCTCACGCGCCACGCGCATCAAATCGCTCACCACCGCCACGCCCGTCGGATTCGCGCCCGCCCCGCGCCCGTAATAGAACGTGTCCCCGCCAAACTGGCCTTTCACCCAGACCGCGTTGTAAGCGCCCTGCACGCTCGCCAGAATCGTCGACTGCCGAATGAGCGCGGGACGCACCGAAAGAATCAACCCGCGTTCCGTCTGCGTCGCGCCGCACACCAGCCGGATCGTGTGTCCCAGTTGATGCGCATAATCGAAGTCCTGCGCGGTGATGCGGCGAATGCCCTCCACGAAAATGTCACTCGGAGTAATACGTTCGCCGAACGCCAACGCGGCCAGGATCGCCAGTTTCGACCGCGCATCGTAGCCATCCACATCGGCGCTCGGATCGGCTTCGGCATATCCCAGCGCCTGCGCTTCGGCCAGAATCGCGTCGAACGATTCGCCGCGCCGCTCCATCTCCGTCAGGATGTAATTGCTCGTGCCGTTCAGTATCCCTGCGATCGCGACGATGCGATCGCCCGAAATACCTTCCCGCAGGACCGCGTGGATCGGAATACCGCCCGCCACGCTCGCTTCCATCGCCAGATTGATTTTGGCTTTGATCGCCCGGTCCCAGATCTCGGCGCCGCACAGCGCCATCAGTTCTTTATTGGCGGTCACGATGGACTTGCCATTCGCGATAGCGCTTTCGATAATCTCTCTCGCGACCGTCGTGCCCCCCACCAGTTCGGCCACGATATCCACGTTCGGATTCGCCACCACCTCGCGCCAGTCGGACGTGCGCACCGCATCCCCCAGCCCCTCCGGGAGCACTTTATCGGCAACGGACCGGCTGCATACCGCCGCCACGCGCAATCGGAATCCCAGTTTCAAAGCGATCTGATCGGCGTTGGCCGTCAGAATGGAAAGCGCTCCCGAGCCTACATTTCCCAGCCCGATCACGCCGACGTAAACATCCCTCATAGGTTATTCCGGTATCATAGCGGAATGAGGGATTCGAGGCGCACTCTCCTTCTCCTTGTAACCGCCACGCTTCTGCCGGCGCAAAGAAGACCTCGCGACTCATCTCCGTTGGATGATGACCCGAACCCCGAGAATATCCGGCTGCCGAACGGAAAGAGGCAGATGGATGAAATCCTTAAAGCGGATTACGAAAAGAATCTTTCCGATGCGCGCGAACTAACCGGTCTCGCGAAATCGTTCGAACAGGATCTCGAAAAGAACGAAGCCTTTGTTTTCTCCCTGGCTTCCTTAAAGAAACTCGACGACATGGAAAAGCTCACGAAGCGCATCCGCGCCCGCCTGAAACGTGCTTAAGGGAGCGCCGGTGGTCGCCTTGCGCCGCCGGTTCTTTTTGCTCCTGATATGCTCAGCTCTTCTCCTTGTGGGTTGCAGCAGCGATCCGCGCGTGCGGGTGGCATCGAAAAACTTCACCGAGCAACTCGTGCTGGGAGAAATCATCGCCCAGCATCTCGAAAATCGCCTGCAGGGACATGTCAGCCGCAAGCTCGATCTCGGAGGCACGCTATTAACTCAACAAGCGATGGTGTCCGGCGATATCGATGTTTACCCCGAATATACCGGCACTGCGCTGACCGCGGTACTCAAACGCAGTCCGATGAAAGATCCACAACAAGTGCTGGCCGCGGTGCGCGAAGGCTACGCGCAATGGCATCTCGAATGGCTCGACCCGTTAGGCTTCGAAAACACTTTCGCCATGGCAATCCGGAGCGAAAACGGCGGCCCATCGACGCTCTCCCAGGCCGCGCAGGAACGCCCGTGGAAGCTCGGCGTGGGATACGAATTCGCGCATCGCGAAGACGGACTGCCGGGCTTGGTTCAGACCTATGGCCTCCGTCTCGCCGGCGGCGTAAAAACGATGGACCTCGGCCTCATCTATCAGGCCCTGACGAAACGCCAGGTGGATATGGTTGCGGGCAACAGCACGGACGGCATGCTCTCGGTCCTTCCGATCACGGTTCTTAAGGATGACCGCCATTATTTCCCGCCATACGAATGCGCGCTCGTTGTGCGGGAAGCAGCCGAGCGTGAGTTCCCCGCCCTGCGCCCGGCGCTGAGGGAACTATCGGGCCGCATCACGAGCGATACGATGCGCCGCCTGAATTACGAGTTGGATGGCAAACACCGGCCCGCGCGTGAAATCGCCCGCGATTTCCTGCGGTCGACAGGTCTTATGTAACGATTCAATCGAAATCGATATCGCGAGGCTTCTTGCCGAACTCCGGATTTTCTTTCGCCTGTTTGAGCAATTCGTCGAACTTGCGGTTGAGCACCTGCCCCTGGCTCTTGTGCGCCGCAAACGATTTCTGGAAGGCATCCTCGCGCCGGTCCGGTGCGCCCTTCAACTTGGCCACTTCCGCCGCCAGATCCTCGATCACCGGCTTCTTCACCGGTTCCGCATGGGAGATCACGGCGCGGATTTCCGCATCGATCTTCAAGGTCGATTGGCAACAAGGGCAGGAGACTTCAAATAGTTCGCGGGCCATGTAACCCTAGGTTAACAGGATTCTGAGAGTTAGCACCCTCTGATCTGACCGCCGGAATCAGAAAACCCCTATCGCGTTTGCGTGGAGTAGGCGTTTTCGCCTGCGCCCTTGGTTTAGTACTTCGGCACCGTAGGATCGACCTTATCGCTCCACGCGAGAATTCCGCCCTTCATATTGCGGACTCTCTTATACCCGGATTGTTTCAGAAAATCCACCGCCTTCCCGCTGCGCGCGCCGCTCTTGCAATGGGCCACGATCTCGCTGTCAGGGTCCAGTTCGCTAAGGCGCTTTTGTAATTCACCAAGCGGAATCAAAGTCGATCCCGGAATCCGGCAAATCTGAAACTCATGCACTTCACGCACATCGATAAGCGTGAATTGCTCTCCGCGGTCGAGCTTCGCTTTGACCTCCGATGGCTCAATGTCACCGAACGCGGCTACCGGTTCGGGAGGCGCTTCGTGTTGCGGCATACCGCAGAACTCCTGATAATCGATTAATTTCGTGATCGTGCGATGGTCCCCGCACACCGGGCAATCCGGATTTTTCCGCAGTTTCAGTTCCCGGAACTTCATCCCGAGAGCGTCATAAAGGAGCAATCGCCCCACCAGCGTCTGGCCGATTCCGAGGATCAGCTTCACCGTTTCGGTGGCCTGGATCAGTCCGATAATGCCCGGAAGAATGCCGAGCACCCCACCTTCCGCGCAGCTCGGAACAAGACCCGGAGGCGGCGGCTCAGGGTACAAACACCGGTAGCATGGGCCGCCTTCATAGGCGAACACGGTCGACTGGCCTTCGAACCGGAAAATGGAACCGTAGACGTTCGGCTTATTGAGTAATACGCACGCGTCGTTCACCAGGTACCGGGTCGGGAAGTTATCGGTGCCGTCGACGACGATGTCGTAATGTTTGATGATCTCGAGAGCGTTTTCGCTGGTGAGCGCGACCTCATACCGGTCAAGTTGCACGTGCGGATTGATATCGCTCATGCTCTCGATGGCGGAATCGAGCTTCTTCTTCCCGACGTCTTTGGTCCCGTGAATGACCTGCCGTTGTAAGTTGGTGAAATCGACCACGTCGAAGTCAACCAGACCGATACGGCCCACTCCGGCCGCGGCGAGATACAATCCGAGCGGCGCTCCCAGTCCGCCGGTACCGACAAGCAAAACCTTTGCCTGCTTCAGCTTCAACTGGCCTTCCATGCCCACTTCGGGCATGATCAGGTGACGGCTGTAACGGAGTATTTCGTCTTTCGACAGACTAACTTCGGGCATGGCAACCACCGGCAATGCTCGGCACAATGGAAAGCGTGTCCGGGTCGTTCACCGGAGTCGCATCCTTCTTCATATACCGGATGTCTTCGTCATTCAGATACACATTCACGAAGCTTCGTAACTTCCCTTCGTCGGTGTAGAGATGTTTCTTCAAATCCGGAAAGCGCGCGGTCAGTGCGGTCAGCACTTCTCCCACGGTCTTTCCCGGAAGGTCGACAGTGTCCTGCTTGTCGGCGAATTGCCGCAGCGGCGTCGGAATCATGATTCGGGCCATATCAGTTCCTCTTTCTCTGCTTGGGTCTGCTCAGCATTGGGCAGCCAGCTGTTGGCGTGGTCGAAGCGTCCGCTCTGAATCGAGAGCACGACGAACGAATACCACGGACAGGAGTTCTTTAAATCCGTCTCTGAAAAATACGCGCCGCAATCGGGATGCGAATGGTAGATACCGATCAGATCGAGTTTGCGCTGCCGCGCTTCACGGTCGGCGCGCAGCAGATCCTCGGGACGCAGTTCGTAACGGGCGGCTTGCGAACCAACGGAGACGTTATCGAGCGCGATGGCATGGCTCACGCTCTTCCGGTCGCCGTCGATAGTGCCGATCATCGCACCGCAACATTCATTCGGATAGGCAACCTGGGCGTGATTTACCATCTCCCGCCAGGGGCCACGGTCAATTTTGATCATTCCGCATCCCAGAAATGTTCGCTCAGATATTTGTCGGCGCCGTCGCAGAGTATCGTGACGATCAGGCCTTTCTTGCCCTGGGCTAGCAGCTCTTTCGCGATGGTCAGAGCAGCGACAACATTTCCTGCGCCCGAGATACCGACCAGCAAACCTTCTTCCCGGGCCAGGCGCTTGACCATCTTATGGCAATCCTCGGTCTCGATCCACAAATTACGGTCGGCGAGTTTCTCGTCATAGATTCCGGGCACGATTGCGGCCGGCATATGCTTTGTTCCTTCAATGCCATGGAAGCCGGTCGAAGGTTGGGCCGAGATGCACTGGACGTGCGGCAGCTCTTTGCGAAGCCGCCGGGAGTTACCCATGAACGTGCCGCTGGTCCCGAGGAGCGTAACAAAGTGAGTGAGGCGCCCCTCGGTCTGCTCAATGATTTCCGGGCCGGTGGTATCGTAGTGCGCCTGCCAGTTGGCGTCGTTATTGTACTGATCCGGATAGAAATAGCGGTCCGGGTCGGCTGCATGGATTTCGCGGACCTTGCGGATCGCGCCGTCCGAGCCCTCATCGGCCGGAGTCAGAACGAGTTCCGCTCCGTAGGCTTTCAGAATGCGCTTACGCTCGATGGAGGCGTTCGTCGGCAGGCAGAGCTTGACTTTGTAGCCACGCGCCGCGCAGATCATGGCATAGGCGATGCCGGTATTGCCGCTGGTCGCATCGATCAACGTCTTCCCCGGCGTCAGCTTGCCGGATCGCTCGCCTTCCAGAATCATATTCAGCGCGGGGCGATCTTTGACGGATCCGCCGGGGTTGAAATATTCGGCTTTGGCATAGATTTCGATGCCCGGGAAATCCGCAGCCACCTTCGCCAGCTTCAGCAGCGGCGTGTTACCGACATTCCCGATTAAGTCATGCGCCTTACGGGGCGCAAAAGCGACTGTGCTCATTTGGGTCTCGAAATCCGAACTTTCCCCATCTTACAATTGGTGATTCATTTGAGACATGTTTTGATTCGGCGCTTGTTGATAAGACCCGGCGCTATCGGCGACTTCATCGTGAGCCTGCCGGCGCTCGAATCCCTCCGCGCGGATTACACCGAAGTCTGGTGCGCCGGCCAGAACGTCCCGCTGGCGCGCTTCGCGGATTCTGCCCAATCCATTGTTGCATCAGGACTTGATGGGCTGGGACTGCTCCCTGCCGAGCACGTCGTCGAGCGCCTGCGGACTTTCGATTCGGTGATTTCCTGGTACGGCAGCAACCGTCCGGAATTCCGGGAACTCGTCCGCGATCTGCGCCTGCCCTTTGAATTTCTGTCCGCGCTGCCGGACGGGTCTTGCCACGCCGTCGAGTTCTATAACCGCCAGGCGCGGGAACTCGGAGCGCAATGCCCGTCGCGATTCCCGAACATCGATTGTCCCGCGGCAGAGCGGGTTTTCGCCGTGATCCACCCTTTTGCCGCCAACGAGGCAAAACGCGCACCGCGCCGCGCCTTCGAACAAATCGCTCAAAAGCTTTCGGGAAACATGCCTGTTCACTGGCTCTGTGGGCCTGAGGAGAATCTGGAAGGCGCAATCCGGATCGATGACCTTTACGAACTGGCGTGCTGGTTGCGGCGGGCCCGGATCTTCGTTGGTAACGATTCCGGGATCTCACACCTCGCGGCGGCGGTCGGAACACCGGTCCTGGCGTTTTTCCGAACTACCGATCCGAGAATCTGGGCGCCGCGCGGGCCGGCAGTTGATGTGATCAATGCGGACGTGATCAAATTCTGAGCAGCTCACAGACTTTGCGCGCCGCGTTATGTGAAGCCGCCTTCTTCGAAGAGCCTTCCGCGGTTGCCGAAAACTCTTTACCCACCCGGGCTTCCACGATGAAAGTGCGCGCATGACCCGGACCGCTTTCTCCCATCAAAAAATACAATGGCCGGGGCAACTTTCGATCCCGCGCGAGCCGCTCCAGTTCCGCCCGGAAATCGTGCGGCGGGCCTGAACCGGCAAGTTCGGCGAGTTCTTCGTCCGGGGGCATCACGTAGCGCGCCAGAAGATCGCGCGCCGGTTCGGCGCCGCCATCCAGGTAAACCGCCGCCAGCACGGCCTCGAAAGCATTCACGAGGAGTCGCTGTTTGCCGCGGCCCCCCGCGGTTTCCTCGCCTCGGCCCAGTTGCAGATACCGGCCCAGATCGAGCCGGTGCGCCGTGGCCAGCAGATGCGTGGCGCTCACCAGATGGTTCTTGAGCAGGGAAAGCTGGCCTTCCGTGAAATCCCGAAAGCGGGCGAACAGCCATTCGCTGACCAGCCAGCCGAGAATCGCATCGCCCAGAAACTCGAGGCGTTCATTATCGGCCTGGGCCGATGTTGCCGGCATCGCTGGCGTGGCTGGCATTGCCTCATTGGCGCTGGAACTATGCGTAACCGCGCGCGTCAGTAGCTGCCGATCGGTAAAGCGATAGCCCAGCGTCTGCTCGAGTTCGTCCAGGTTCGATTGCAGTTATTTGGATCCTTTGGCTGCCACTGCGCGCGCCTTGTCCGCTTCCGCGATGCTTTTCACCTGTGCGGGCACATTGGGTGATGCCAGCGCCTTGTCGTACCAGGTAATTGCCTCGTCGTTCTTATTCTGCGCGAGCAGCACGCGCCCCACACGAACCATCAGGAGCGGACTGGCATTGGCGTCTATGCCCTTCTGGAAATCCGCAATGGCCTCATCGGATTTCTTCCTCACTATGGCGACCATGCCGAGCGCTTGCCAAGCCTGCGCCTGGGCATCGGCCTTTACCTTTGGCCACGTTGCCTCCGGCGTCGTAAAGGGTCTCACGCCGGTGTTAAGGATGTCGAGGGAGTCGTGCGCGTATTTGTCGGCCCGCGTGAGCTTGTCGTCTTTATCCAGATCCGTATCCCGTGTGGTCGCCGCGAGTACGTTTGCCAACAGGTTGTCGGCATCGAAGTTTTTCGGGTCCGCCTGAAGCGCCTGCTCTCCAAACACAATCGCCTTCACGTTGTCGCCTTTTGCCTGCCATGACTCAGCCTCCATCATGAGCGCAAAGCTCTTGAAATCGGTATTGGGGAATTTGGTGATCAGGTCGTCGACGGCCTTGATCCGGTCGTCGGCAGTCTGTGCCTGGATGGCGGCATTCACGGCCTGCACTTCGGCCTGCGATTTCGGCCCCGGACCGGCTGGCGCGGCGGGCGCCGGGGCAGATCCCTTCTTTTGGGCGAACGCCACGCTAGCGGCGAGCAGACAGAGTGTAAGAAGAATTAAACGTCTCATGAAATTGCAATCTCCTGGGTTATTTCGGAATGTTTTTCGACTCGTTTTGAGCGGCTTTGAGAGCCTGCTCGGAAGCTCCTTGCACGCCGATCGCATCCTGATAAAATTTTAACGCCCTCTCGGGGTCGCCCGCGGCTTTGGCGAGCCGGGCCAGATAAACCAGCGTCCAGGCTTTCGTCTGACCGTCAGGGGACGCCCCGAGCGTCTTTTCAAACAGCTTGACCGCGGCGTCGGGCTCGTTCTGCAGGACGGAAATGCGCGCCAGCCCGTACCATGCCTGTGCATGTTCGGCCGCGCTGCCCTGCTGCTCGAGGGATTTCAGGTAGAGCTGTTTCGCGTCGGCAAGGTTGCGCTTCAGGTACAAGTCCTCGGCCTTTTCCAGAGTCGCGGCGGAAGGAGACAGCACGGGCGGCGGCGCCTCCACGGTGAACTGTTTCGCGACGCGCACGAGCGGAGCCGCATCGAACTTGATGGCGCCGATGCGCGTGTCTTCCTTTTTCAAATCGATGGCATTGGCCATCTCTTCGAAGTAGAACCGCATTCCCTGCTCCTGCTTCTCAAACACGGGGAGCTGTTCGGCAAAAAAAGGAGTGAGAACGTAACCCTGGCGCGCCGCCTGATTGATTTCAGCCGGGTTCTTGTCGATCCGGCTCTCGACCGCCTTGATCAGGCTCTCATTGGCAAGCAGAACGAAATCATTCTTGAAACCCGCATCGAGGGGCGCGGTCTGGACAAAATCCAGCAGCGACCGTTTCTGATCGAGTACGATGCCGTATTTGATCGCGATCGGATCGATTTCGAAATGAAGGTAAGCGTGGCGGATGTCGAACACCGGCAGCTTGTCGGATGGCGTAACGATCACAAAAGCGTCGTCTCCGTAATTCCTCGTCTGGACCTGCTCCGGGGCTGCGAGGAGGTCGACATATACCTGGAATCTTCGTCCCAGGTAGCCGTTCGCCGGAACGCGCAGATAGCCACCCGCCAGGGTGGTCATCGCGAGAAGCGGGGAATGGTATTTTTCCAGCTCTTTGTCGTATGCCGGCTGAGACCGGTTCCACAGCTCTTCGAGATTGGCCTGGCGGTAAAAATCGATCAGCAGGGGCGTGAATTCGCTCAGCGTCAGAGCGTCGGGCGGGATTTCCACGTCGCGCGTACGCCAGGCGAAGCTCGGCGGCCCGGTTACCGACAGAGCGTAGGAAATGTATTGTGAGAGATCCTGAACCCCGTTCTTTTGCATGTGCTTCTGGTAATACTTCCTGAGTTCCGGAAGCACCTCAATCTTCTGCTTTGAAAGATAGTCGCGCAGTTGCAGGCGCAGAGGATTATTATCGGGCAAGGACAGCCCTTCGTCGTACCCCGCGGCATTAATAGCCGCCAGAACCGCAAAGAGGTTCTTATTCGCGCCGAGTTGGATGTCGTCCGCGCCGTAAAGCCCGTTCAAGCTCAGCAGGCAAATGGCGGTGAGGGGCAGGATTCGCTTCAAAACGCTTGCGCTAGTTTACCATTTAACAGGCGTGACAAAGCTCCCCCGAATCCTGATGGTTTCCCCGGAAGCCAGCCCATGGGCGAAGACGGGCGGTCTGGCGGACGTCGTCGGGGCGTTGCCGGGTGAACTGGCCCGCATCGGGCATTCTGTCGCGACAGTAATTCCGCGATACATGAATGCGCGAAACGCTCCGGCGAGGCGGGTGATCGGCAGTCTTTGGATCCCGCTGGCTGGGCGTGTTTACGACGTTTCGATATGGGAACTCGGCTTCGGCGATACGACGATCTATCTCGTGGATCAACCCGAGCTTTTCGATCGCCCAGGCCTCTATGGCGACCAGCGAGGAGACTACCCCGACAACCATATCCGATTCGCGGTTCTCTCGAAGGCCGCGCTCGAGGTTTCCCGGCGATTGTTCCCGGCGGACGTGATCCATTGCCACGACTGGCAGGCCTCGCTCGTACCGGCGTACTTGAAAGACCCGCGCATCGCAGATCCCACGTTTCTCGGCATCCGAACCCTTCTGACGATCCACAATCTGGGCTACCAGGGAATTTTCGAGCGAACCGCGCTGCGCGAAATCGGATTGCCGGAGCAGTTCGATTCCATCGATGGAATGGAGTTCTTCGGCAAGATCAACTTTCTCAAGGCTGGTATCGTATTCGCCGATCGGCTGAATACGGTTAGCCGGCGATACGCGGAAGAGATCCAGACGCCGGAGTACGGCTTCGGTCTGGACGGTCTCCTGAGAAAACGCCGCGCGGTGCTGAGCGGGATTCTGAATGGCGCGGATTACAGCCATTGGAGCCCGGAGACGGACACGCACATCCCGGTAACGTTTTCCGCAGCGAAGCTCGGGGGCAAGCGAGCGTGCAAGGTGGAATTACTGCGGGAAATGGGGCTTCCGGAACGGGCGATCGACCGGCCGCTGATGGGTGTTATTTCCCGCTTCACCAGCCAGAAAGGCATCGATCTGATTGCGGAGGCGGCGACCGGGTTGTTCGAGGAAGATATCTTTCTGGTTGCCCTCGGGAACGGCGAAGCCCAATGGGAGAATCTTTTCCGCGGCCTGCAGGACGAGTTTCCGGACAGGATATCGGTGAAGTTCGGCTACGACGAAGCTCTTGCGCACCGGATCGAGGCCGGCGCCGACATGTTTCTCATGCCGAGCCGCTACGAGCCGTGCGGCCTCAACCAGATCTATAGCCTGCGCTACGGCACGGTCCCGATCGTGCGGGCGACCGGCGGCCTGGATGACACAATCATCGACGCTCCACCGGGTGAGGCCACAGGTTTCAAGTTCAATGATTACAATGGAAAAGCGCTTCTGGATGCGATCCGGCAAGCTTGCGCGAGGTGGACGAACCGCAAGGCCTGGGCAACGATGATGGTGCGGGGAATGCAGAAAGACTTTTCGTGGACGGATTCGGCGCGTGAGTATTCCGATCTGTACCGAAAGCTTGCAGCTTCTTCTGCATCCTTCAGGGCGCCGAGTGATTCTAATATTTTGAACGAGGATTAAATGGCTGGAGCAAACACACTCAACTTTACCGACGCAGGCTGGGACACAGAGGTTCTGAAATCGCCCGAACCCGTGCTGGTCGATTTCTGGGCCACATGGTGCGGGCCATGCCGGCAAATGACGCCGATCATAGATCAGCTGGCCGACGAATACCACGGCAAAGCCAAAATCGGCAAATTGAACGTGGATGACAACGGCCAGACCGCGATGCGGTATCAGGTTCGCGGGATTCCGACGCTGCTGTTGTTCAAGGGCGGACAACTGGTGGCGACCAAGGTAGGGGCGACCGGGAAAAGCGACGTCCAGAAGATGCTGGACGAGCACGTCGCGTAGCCGTTTCACGGTTTCTGGCGCGTCCAACTGGTTGATGCCCAGCCAGCCCAAAGCACAAAGCCGAGAACGGGGAAAATGATCCAATCCATAGCCGCGAGCCGTGGATTGTCCAGCAGCAATGGTTGTCCGCCGAAGCGTTGCGCGAATACAGCAAGAATCATCTGGTCGGATTGGCCATCCGTTACCCGGCGCCGGATCTCTTCGCGGATTTTCAGGGCAGCGGGTTTGCGAATACAGCAATGCGCGATGACGCTGCCGTAGAGCATGTCCACGCGCCGAGCCTGCGCCGTTGAGAGCGGCTTGGTTTGGCCGGCGCAAATGCTCCCCGGCGAAGCTGCAAGAACGATGACGATGAGTGCGCGAGCGAAGACCATCAGCTTCCTTACGAACCAGCCAAAGAACGGATGTCGGCAATCAGCCGATCCACCTGCTCACGATCGAACGGGGAGTAATATCCACGGACTATTGTATTCGCGTCCACCAGCGCAAACTGTATGCTGTGGTCAAGCGTGCCGTCCACCTGGCTCAGGTGAAGGCCATCCAGGCTGACGTGATTGAGGACCCGTTGCGGGCCCGTGAGGAGAAACCACCGGTCCGGGTCTGCGTGGTAGCGTTGGGAGTAAGGCAGGAGCACGTCGGGCGTATCGTGCGCCGGGTCTACCGTAAAGGACACGATCCGCACGTTGGCGAGCGAGGCGACCTCACGCGCCACAGCGCTCATATGCGAACTCATCATCGGGCAAGGGCCAGGGCAGGTAGTGTAGATCGTGTCCGCAACCCAGACTTTACCCTTGAGGTCCGCAAGCGTGATCTTCCGGCCGGTTTGAGAGGTTAACTCGAAATCCGGCACTTGTCCGTGGTATTGAAGCCGGTAGGACGCACTGCATCCGGAAAGGCCCACCAGCGCGACGAGCGAAAAGAGAACGGCCCCGATTCTGCCTGGCATGGAAGTTACTCCGGATCGAAGTCCGGCAACGACGGGAGGTCGCCGAACAGGGGCCGAACACGCGTGCGCCGGGACCAGCGCCTCAGGCGGAAAATCAACAGCAATCCGGCTGTCGCCAGGAGTGCCACGGGCGTGATCGTCAGAATCCAGAGCCGGCTGCCGCGCGGCTCCGCCAGTATTCTTTCGCCGTAGCGGGCAACGAAACGGTCGACGATCTGTTCTTCGGTTTCGCCGCGTGAGACTAGCGTTGCCACTTCGGCCCGCATCTGGATCGCTACGTCCGACTGGTGGACAGCCAGAGTTTCGTGCCAGCAGCAGGGAGCGATGAACCGGGCCTGAATCCGTCGAACAGATTCGGAAACAGTTATCGTTTCGCCAGACAAGGAGAGGGTCGCGGCAGTCACTAGCAGCAACGCTGAAAGAAATCGATTTCCTGCATTCATAGGCATTTTCTCGCCAGGCAAGAGAAAGATAACACTCTTTGGCGCACTTCTCTCACAGCGCGACAATTTACCACACCGCGCAGGCTACCGAGTGCGACAAAACGCCACACGACAACGTCGGCGAATTGATGTTTGATTGTTAAAGGCTTTCTCACGGATGCGTCGCGCAATCTCATGTATCCTGCTTGCTCTGCTCAGCTTCTCGCTGATCGCTCCGGTCCTGTTCGCAGACGCCGTTTCCGAGTTGCCCGCATGCTGCCGCCGCAACGGAAAGCATCGTTGTTCAACGACGGGTTCCATGACGGGAGTACCCGGCGGCGCGGCTGTTAAAGCATCGCAGCCTAAGTGCCCGCTGTTTCCCGATAGCGGGGCTATTTCATCTCATGCCAGGACCATATTGCCAGGCGAGGGTCCGCGAGCCGATGGGCCGCGTACTTTCAGCTCGATCGTCGCGGTACAGGGCACGCGCAGCCCTCGCACCGCTCAATGCGACTCCGTAAGAAAGCGCGGTCCCCCTTCATACCTCAGCCAGACCAATCAAAATTCTTTGTAGTCAGGTTCAGAGGTAAGGAAAAGAGGACAAGCTTGAAGTTATCGTTTACATCTAGAGCGGTAGTGTGCGCATGCTTTGCGGCGCAAGCGGTTTTAGCCCAGGAATCGGTCAATTACGCGAGTATCAGCGGGCGTATCACGGACCCGAGTGGCGCCGTCGTCGAAGGCGCCCAGGTCACCGCCCGACAGACAGACACAAATCTGACGAGCAACACGGATACAGACCGGGAAGGCCGTTTTCTCTTCCCCTACCTGAGCGTTGGCCAATATGAGATCAAGGTGCATCATGAGGGATTCGGCGATGTGGCGCGTTCGCTGACGCTCACAGTGGGCTCGGCATTCGAACTGCCGGTTTCGCTCGCCGTGGCCTCCACCGCGGCGAACGTCACTGTCACCGGCGATACGGTCGTGCTGGAGGCGGCGCGCTCGCAGATCGCCAGTACCATTTCGCAGAACGAGATCAAAGACCTGCCGCTGAACGGCCGTAACTACTTCGACATCGCGTTGCTGGTTCCCGGCGTCTCGCCGACCAATACGGCCGCCAATCAGCTTTTCGCGGAGACTTCGGCTGTGCCGGGTCAAGGAATTTCCATCGGCAGCCAGCGAAACTTTTCGAACAGCTTCATTATCGACGGCATAAGCGCAAACGACGATGCGGCAGGAGTGGCCGGGACGTTCATCGGGCTCGACACGGTGGATGAGTTTCAGGTGGTCACGTCGGGAGGGCAGGCGGAGTTGGGGCGAGCGCTTGGCGGCTACGTCAACGTAGTAACGAAGAGTGGTGGGAACACATTGCATGGGGACGTCTACGGATATTTCCGCGACAGCGTTTTCAACGCGGCCAACGCTCTCTCCAATACGGTTCTGCCGCTCACGCAAGCGCAGTATGGCGCGAGCGTTTCGGGCCCGATCAAGCGCGACAAGACTTTCTACTTCGCGAATTTCGAAGCCCGAGACCTGAACCAGGCGGGGCTTGCTACCATCTCTCCCGCGAACGTGGCCGCGATCAACGCACGGCTCACGGCCGTCGGATACGCGGGTCCTCTGATCTCGACAGGCGACTTCCCGAATCCGGTACACAACGAAAACTTCCTCGCCAAAGTCGATCACCGGTTCAGCGAAAAGGACCAGTTCAGTGCCCGCTACAGTATCTATCACGTAGAGAGCATCAACTCGCGCGGAGCCGGCGGGTTGAGCGCGCCCACCGCATCCGCCAACCTGTTCGACACGGATCAGACGATCGCGGCAAGCAACGTTCTGACGCTGTCCTCCCGGATGGTGAATGAAACACGGGTGCAGTTCACCAACAGTAATCTTGCCGCGCCGCCTTCAGATACCATCGGGCCCGCCGTGAGCATTTCGGGCGTGGCTTCCTTCGGAACGCTCTCCGGGTCGCCGACCGCGCGCGTCAATCGAATGTACGAGGGTACCGACAGCCTGTCCGTGCAACTGGGAGCACATGCGATCCGGATCGGCGCCGACTTTCTCTATAACGACGATACGATCACATATCCGCGCACTTACCGGGGCAGTTACTCGTTCTCCTCACTCGCCAACTTTCTGAGCGGCGTTTATACCAGCACCGGTTTCACGCAGACGTTCGGAGTATCGCAAATCCACCAGACCAACCCGAATACCGGCTTTTACGCGCAGGATGAATATAAAGTGACTCGCAGCCTCACGCTGAATCTCGGGCTGCGGTACGATCTTCAATTTCTCAAGACGATTGCAACGCAGACGGGGAACGTTTCTCCGCGCGCCGGTTTTGCATGGTCCCCCTTTGCGTCGCGCCGCACGGTGGTTCGCGGCAGTTACGGGCTCTTCTACGACCGCATTCCATTGCGGGCACTGGCCAATGCGCTGCTCTCGGCGGGCAATACAACCAACGTCGGCAATCTGCAGCAGTTGAGCATCAGTCTTGCGCCCACGCAGGCGGGAGCACCGGTATTTCCCGCCATCCTCGGCAGTCTGACGATTCCGGCGGGCGTGCTGTTCAACTTGTCCACCATGGATCCCAACATGAAGAACGCTTACTCCGAGCAGGGAAGCTTTGAGATCGAGCAGCAGATCGGGAAGAGCGCGACGCTCAGTGCGGGCTACCAGCATGTGCGCGGGCTGCATCTGATCATTTCAGTGAACCAGAACGTGCCTTCGTGCACGGCGGTTGGCACCAACAACGGCTGCCGCCCGAATCCAAATTACGGGAATGACAGCCAGTACTCTTCGGCGGCGGACTCACATTACGACGGCGCGCATATTTCGTTTCTCCAGAGGCCCGTGAAATGGGGTAATTACCGGATCTCGTACACCTATTCGAAGGCTCTCGACGATGTGAGCGAATTCTTCTTCAGCTCGCCGATCAACCCCTTCGACATCTGGCAGGACTACAGCCGATCGGACGACGATCAGCGGAGCCGTCTCGCGTTTGACGGCACGATTCACTCTTCGCTCGAAAAGGCGAATACGGCCTGGGAACGCTTCAGCCACGGGTTCCAGCTCACGACTTCGCTGACCGCCTACTCTCCGCTGCCGTTTAACATTACGACAGGGAGCAATACGATTCAGGGCACCGCGGCACGCCCCACGATCAATGGAGTATTCATCAACCGCAATGCTGGCGAGGGCCACAGCATCCTGAATATGAGCGTCCGCCTGAGCCGCACGTTCGCAGTTGGCGAACGGATGCGCCTGCAGGTGCTGGCGGAGATGTTCAATGCATTGAACCACGTGAATGTGGTGACATTGAACGGCGTGTTCGGCGCGGGCACATATCCAACAAACCCGCTGCCGACATTCGGGCAGATCACGGCTGTCAACGATCCGCGGGCGGCGCAGTTTGGTTTGCGATTGAGCTTTTAAGGAGTCTCCCTACGTTCTCTCTACTAGTCGGAATCGTGCTGGCGGTTAACATAACGCCCGTTAGTCCTGAGGCTCCCGCGCGGGAGCCCCAAATGGCCGTGGATGGATCGACGGTCGCTCTCACGTTCGGCGCAGGGAGGGGTATTTACTTCAGCACGTCGGCGGACTCGGGAAAAACCTTCTCAGCGCCTGTAAAGGTTGCAGAGGCTGAGATCGTGCCGTTGACCCGTCATCGCGGGCCGCGGATCGCCGTCGTGGGCCGCAGGATTGTGATTACCGCAGTTCTGGGCAAGACCCCGGCGGAGGGCCAGCACGCGCACGGCCTGCCCGCGGACGGCGACCTGATCGCCTGGCGCTCGGAGGACGGCGGGAAAAGCTGGTCAAAGGGAGTTACGGTCAACGATTCCCCTGGCGCTCCGACGGAAGGTTTGCATGCGCTCGGGGTGGATGCAAAGGGCAACTTCTTTGCCGCGTGGCTCGATCACCGCGGCGGCCACGGCACGAAGCTTTACGGAGCGCGATCAACCAATGGGGCGCTCACCTGGTCGAAGAATGTGCTCGTCTACGAATCACCCGACGGAACGATCTGCGAGTGCTGCCACCCGTCCATCGCTTTCGATTCCGGCGGCCAGATTCTCGTGATGTTCCGGAATTGGCTGGCAGGCTCGCGAGATATGTACCTCGCACGATCGCGCGACGGAGCGAGGTTCTCAAACCCGGAGAAGCTCGGCATCGATACATGGCATCTGAATGCATGTCCCATGGACGGCGGCGGAATCGCCACTGCACAGAACCGGGTAGTCACGGCATGGCGAAGGGAACACGAGATCTTCATCGCCAGTCCGGGCGAGCGGGAGGTTGGCGTAGGCGAAGGCATGGATGTTGCGATAGCGGCGGCGCGAGAGGGGGTGTATGCCGTCTGGTCGACACCGGCGGGAGTACGCGCTCTGTTGCCGGGAAAGCTTGTGCCGGCAAAGCAAGAGTCGATTCTTCTCGCGCCCAAAGGCGCACTTCCGAGTATCGTTGCACTGCCGGGCGGGGGCGCGTTGGTGGCGTGGGAAGACGACGGACAGATCGGCATTCAGCGGATTCCGTAACGGGCAGATTGCGTGAACCATATTTAGTGCGAAATGGCTCAAAATTCCGGGTCTCCACGACCAAAAGACACAACAAGAGCATCGCGAACGGTGTTGCACTCCATGAGAATCCCGACTCGTGCCTGGCCGGAGGTATAGTGGAGTTTAAGACTGTATGGTTGTCAAAGTCCAATTCGCGCGTGGGCCGTTGGTCACGCGGCGAAAAGGGAAAAACAGCCGGATCGCGAAGCTGGCCGCAAGTCTTCTGACATTGGTGTCAATCAGTTGCGCCTCTCTCGGCATGTGGCGGGTGGGAACGGATCTGGACTGGGCCGGGGGTTTTGTTTTTTCGCAGGGATTTCTATCCCACTGGCAAGTCTGGATCGGTGCTGCGGTTGCCGTGCAATACGCAGCCTGGCGGCTGACGCGCTATGCGGGCGCGACTGTCCAGCAGGAAACCGATGCGGCGACCGCGGAGAAATCCGCTGCGAGCGAGCAAGCCACCGCGAATGTATAAGGGCGCTCCTCTGCTATCCTACGCATAGATTCGGGCGGCCCACCCCATGCGTTACGACACCAGGTACCGTACTCGCAGTTCTTTCTTCGACTGGTCATTTCCCACGGGCGTGAAATGGCTGATCATTTCCAACATCGCGGTCTATATTGTCTACTTCTTCGGCTCCTGGATGCGCGGGGAGCCCATCTTCGACAGTCTGCTTCTGGTACCCGCGTCAGTAATCCGGGGCGCGGTGTGGCAGCTGTTCACCTACCTTTTTCTGCACAGTCTCACCAGCCTGTGGCACATCATCTTCAACATGCTGGCGCTCTGGATGTTCGGAACGCCGATTGAACAAACCTGGGGAACGCGGCGTTTCCTGCAATATTATTTCATCTGCGGCGTGGGCGCGGGCGTGTGCGTAGTCCTGGCGAATCTGGCGTTCGGAAACCCGTATCAACGGGTGTTGGGCGCGTCGGGCGCTATCTACGGATTGCTGCTGGCGTTCGGGATGCTGTTCCCCAATCAGACGGTCCTGATGAGTTTTCTCTTTCCGATCAAAGCCAAGTACATGGTGATGATTTTCGGCGCGATTGCGTTCATGAGTTCTTTCCAGACTGGCAGCACGGTAAGCAACCTGGCCCACCTGGGAGGCATGTTGTTCGGGTTCGTCTACATGAAGACGCAATTCGGCGCCCGGAAATCCGGCGGATTCGATCTCAATTTGCAGCAAAGGTGGAAAGAATACAAGCTGCAGCGCGCCCGGAAGAAATTCAAGGTTTACCTGAAGAAGCACGGGTCCGGCGACGGGCCCTGGGTCAATTAAAGAACCGGCGGCGAAAGGCGACCGCCGGCGTTCCCGGCACGATGCGAATCGTTGTTGCGAGGTGCACATGAAGATCTGGATTATTGGTGGAATAGCGGCGCTCAGCCTCATCATGGGCGTGTGGGCGCAGGACGGTCCAAGTCCGCAGGGCAGCCAAACCGTAGCGAGGCCGCGAAAGGCGCCGACGTCTACACCGGCTCCCGACGCATCGCCTGCCACCTCCACCACGACCGACGCGGACCTGCCTAAAATTCCATCGAAACTTAGCCCGAAGGCGACGAAGGGCAACGATGTGGAACCGGACGCCACCTTTCAGGCGGAGACGAACGTCGTCAGCGTCGACGTCCAGGTGCTCGACAGCAACGGCAATCCGATTCCGAACATTCCCAGAGACAGGTTCCGGATTCTCGAAGACAACGTTCCGCAAACGCTGACACAGTTCTCGATCGGCGAAGCGCCGATGACCGTAGCTATGGTGATCGAGTTCAGCGCCCGGTACCAGGCCTATTTCAGCAGCGGTTGGTTCCAGACACTCCAGTCCGCTTACGGATTCATCCAGACGTTAAAGCCGGAAGACTATCTGGCGGTGATCGCCTACGATCTGCGATCGACAATCCTGAGCGATTTCACCAACGACCGGGCAAAGACGATGGATGCCATGCAGCGGCTGCGGCTACCCGGTTTTTCGCAAAGCAACATGTTCGACGCCCTCTCGGAAACAGCGGACCGCATGTCGAAGATCGAAGGGCGCAAGGCGATTCTCCTGCTCTCTTCGGGCATCGACACCTTCAGCAAACTCACTTACGACAAGGCTCGTAAAAACCTGCAGGAAGCCGGCGTGCCCATCTATTCGATCGAGATGCTGCAGGTGCAGCGCATTATGGCTGACGCTTCGGGAGCCAGCGGGAACCAGGAAATAGCGTTTATACAGGGCGACAACGAGTTGAGGACGTTCGCGAAAGAAACCGGCGGACAGGCCTTTTTTCCGAGGTTCTCGGGCGAACTGCCCAACGTTTTCCGGTCCATTGCTCAGTCGCTGCGCAGCCAGTATTCATTGGGCTACTCACCAAACAACCAGTCAAAAGACGGCAAGTTCCGGAAGATCACGGTGCAGCTTGTGAACCCGGGCACCGCCGAACCCCTGCGGATGTTGAATGAAAAGGGAAAGCCGATGAAGTACACGATACTCGCGAAGGCCGGCTACACGGCGCCGCGGGCAGTCGAGTAGTTCGCATAAATCCGACGATGGTCTGAAGTCAAGAACTCAATCCGCCGTTCTTTCATGCGGATGCGAATCATTTGACAGTCCCGTGACAGCTCTGTTACTTTCAGTTCCGTTCCCGAAATGAAAAAAGATGACGTTCCCGCCGCACGAATTCTGCTTGTCGACGACAATTCTCACGGGCTCACCGCCCGCAAGATGATTCTGTTGGATCATGGTTATGGAGTCGCGACAGCGCTGAGCGGCGAGGAAGCTTGGGAAATCTTTCAAAAAGATCATTTCGATATCGTGGTGACCGATCTTCGGATGAGCGGGATCGACGGAGTGGAGTTGATCCGCAGGATTCGCGCATCCGATGCGCCGGCACGCACGATCCTGCTGTCGGGCTTCATCGGATGCCTGGGTTTGACAGAGCAATCGACGGGAGCGGACGAACTGATTTGCAAGACCAACAAGGAAGTGCCCGAACTGCTGCGCGCGATCAGGAAGCTGGCCACGCGGCCACGGCGGAAGCAAGCAGCGTCGCAGGGTGGTGGTTCTTCTTCATCCTCTTCAAAGCGAAACTCCGACGACTCAGGGACGATGCGCGCCGGTTGAGACCGGGAGCACTTCGCTCACTGGCAATCGGCCTCGCGGCGGCATTTCTCGGAGCCTGGCTCGCTGTATTCCCCGCAGAGCCCGCTGTCGCTAAACGGGCGGCAGCCAGGAAACCGGCGTCTTCATCGACTTCTACCCTAGGTTCAACCTCAGATCAGGCCACCGCGGCGCGATGGATGAATACGATGACTTTGCGGGAGAAGATCGCGCAACTGGTCGTGATCGGCTTCAGCGGGCATCCGATGAACACTCGTACGCGCGAGTACCGGAAGTTCGTTCACCTTGTGGGTCAGGAACATGTGGGCGGCCTGATTCTGGTCAATGTGTCGAACGGCCGAACGGTGGCGAAGGCCGATCCGCTGGAAGCCGCAAGTTTTATCAACCGCATGCAGCGGCTGGCGAAGATTCCGCTACTGGTATCGGGTGACTTCGAGCGCGGCGCTTCGATGCGCGTAGATGCGACCACGGTGTTTCCACACGCGATGGCTTTCAGTGCCTCGCGCGATCCGAACGAGGCGCGGATGGAAGGCGAAATCACGGCGCGGGAAGCACGCGCTCTCGGAGTGCAGTGGCTTTTCTTTCCCGACGCCGATGTCAACAATAACCCCGATAATCCGATCATCAACATTCGCTCGTACGGTGAGAACCCGGCCGACGTTTCCGCGTTCGTATCCGCATTCATCACCGGTGCGCACTCGGTTCCCGGCGCGCGCGTGCTGACGACGGCCAAGCACTTCCCAGGGCATGGCGATACCGCGACAGACACGCATCTGAATCTGGCCACGATTACCGGCGACAAGGCGCGGCTGCAGGAGATCGAGTGGACACCGTTCCGGGCGGCGATCCAGAGCGGCACGGATTCGGTCATGACGGCGCATATCGCGGTGCCTGCTCTCGACGATCCGGGAATCCCAGCGACGCTTTCGCCGAAGATTCTGACCGGCATCCTGCGCGACGAATTGGGCTTCAAGGGGATTGTGGTCACCGATGCGCTCGAGATGGGAGGGATCGCGCAAGGATTTTCGGTGGGTCAGGCATCGGTTCTGGCGCTCGAGGCAGGGGCGGACGTGCTGCTGATGCCACCGGACGGCGAGGCCGCAATCAACGCGGTTGAAGCGGCGGTCAAGAGCGGACAGATCACGCGGAAGCGAATCGAGGAAAGCGTGATGCGGATTCTGACAGCGAAGGCTCATCTTGGCCTCGCGGCGAAGAGGCTGGTGGATCTGGAAGAAATTCATTCCGTGGTGGACTCGGTGGGGAGCAACGCCGTGGCGCAACAAATCAGCGATCGCTCGGTCACGCTGGTCAGGAACGAAAACGATTTCGTTCCGCTCCAGTCGCCGGCAACGACGGCGTTCTTTATTCTGACGGAGGGGCGCGCTTCGGTTGAAGGTCTGGCGTTCGCGGCCGAAGTACGGAAGCGGTCCGCTGCAGCCAACGTCACGATTGTGGATACGTCGATGTCGGACATGGATTTGGACGCGGCGGTGCAGCAGGCTTCGACGGCGAGCCGGTATGTGGTGGCGGCGTTCGCGTCGGTGGCTGCGTATCGCGGAAGCGTAGCGCTCGGCGGCGGTTTCCCTGCCATGCTGGAGAATCTTGTGGCGACGAAGAAACCGGTCGCGCTGGTTGCATTGGGGAATCCGTATCTGCTGCGTAACTTTCCGGATGTTGCGGCGTATATGACTACCTACAGCACCGTTCCTCCGTCGGAGATTTCCGCGGTGAAGGCGCTGTTTGGAGAGATCGCGATCGGCGGAAAATTGCCGGTCAGTATCCCGGGCTTTGCGCAGTATGGGGATGGGATCCGTCTTGCGCCGGTGCATGCGGTTGCCAATACGCAGTGAAGAACCGGCGGCAAGACCGCCGGCGTTCCCAGGGCTTTGCGCGCGGTGCATTCACCGGAAAGAGATACGCAGCGACCGTGGCAGTGTGTTCATCCAATGTCTTCGGTCCTTTCGTGAACCTGAATACCCGAAGTATCCGCGGCTTCCTGTGCTAAGCTGTACGGGATTCGAAGACAAGTAATGGCTGAGATCACGCAGGCGTATGCTCCCTGGACGCCGAAGTACAACCCGTGGATTGTCGCCCTGACGGTCACGCTTGCGACCTTCATGGAGGTGCTCGATACGTCGATCGCCAACGTTGCGCTGCCGCACATCGCGGGCGGGCTTTCGGCCAGCCAGGACGAGTCCACGTGGGTCCTCACGAGTTACCTGGTCTCGAATGCCGTGATTCTGCCGATCGCGGCATGGCTCTCCGTGCTGGTGGGCCGCAAGCGGTTCTACATGACTTGCGTTACCTTATTCACGATCAGTTCGTTCCTGTGCGGTCTGGCGCCGACTCTGGGAATCCTGATCCTTTGCCGCGTAATTCAGGGACTCGGCGGCGGCGGTCTGGCGACCAGTGAACAAGCCATTCTCGCCGATACTTTCTCGCTCGAAAAACGCGGCATGGCCTTCGCGGTTTATGGAATGGCGGTCGTGCTGGCGCCAGCCATCGGACCGACGCTGGGCGGATGGATCACGGACAACTTCAGCTGGCGTTGGATTTTCTATATCAACGTGCCCGTCGGTATCCTGTCCCTCTACCTGACCAACAAGATCGTGGAAGACCCTCCTTATATGGAAACCGAGCGGATGAAGACACTGCAGAATCCGATCGATTACATGGGCCTTGGTTTGATTGCGGTGGGGATCGGGTGCCTGCAATATGTTCTCGACAAGGGACAGGAGGAAGACTGGTTCTCCTCACGGAAGATCATCGTGTTTCTGACCGTCTCGCTGGTTACGCTCACCTGGTTCGTCGTGAACGAATGGACACATTCGAATCCGATCGTGGATCTCCAACTGCTGCGGCTGAAGAATTTCCGGACTGCCGCGTTCATGATGTTTGTCCTCGGCATGGTCATGTTCGGGACCACGGTGCTGATCCCGCAGTTCCTCCAGGTATTGATGGGCTACACCGCCGAGAATGCGGGCAAGGCGCTCTCGTTGGGCGCCGTGGTGTTGATCTTCATGATGCCGATCGTGGGACAACTCGTGTCGCGCGTGGATCCGCGAAGGCTGATCGCTTTCGGATTCACGGTGTCGGCCCTGGCTCTGTATCACATGACGAGTATTAATCTCGAGATCGATTTTCGGACGGCCGCGATGTATCGCGTTTTTCAGATGTTCGGGATGGCCTTTATCTTTATTCCGATCAGCACTCTGGCGTACATGGGCGTTCCGCGGCACAAGAGCAATCAGGTGGCGGGGATGAATAATCTCATGCGAAATCTGGGCGGCAGCATCGGGATTTCCATGCTCAGTACCTTTCTGCTGCGGCTCGGGCAGAGGCATCAGGTCTATCTGGTCGCGCACACGTCCGCGGCCAATCCGCTGTTCACCGAGCGAATCGCGGGGCTGACCCGCACATTCACAAGCCAGGGCATTCCAGCAAATCAGGCGACTGCGCAAGCTTACTCGATGATGAGCAGAATGATTTCCGGCCAGGCGACGACGCTTGCCTATATCGATATCATTTCGATCATGGCGCTCGGCGTCCTCTGCCTCGCACCCGTCGCATTTCTGATGCAGCGTCCGCCAAAGAGGGCCCAGGCCGCGGCCGCGCACTGAGTCAATCTGGCGCGATACGTCGAACTGCCCTGCCACTTCCCACAACGCCGTTTGTTTGGAGCCACGCGCGCGACTCTAAGCGGACGTCGGCTGTTAGCATTCGGATATGAAGGTTCGCCGCAATGATTTGTGCCCGTGCGGCAGCGGCAAAAAATTCAAAAAATGCCACCTTGCGCGGTCAGCCAGTATTCTTGTTCCGATGCGCACGCCCAATAGTCCCCTCCAACCGAGTTTCGTTCGGCGCGCCAGCGAGCGATTGGAGCACGAGCGCAAGAAGCGCGACGAACACTCATCAAAATACGGCCAGGTCCTGCCGATCATGCACGTTCCTGAGTTCCAAGGCGACCGGCTGGTTGGGGTTGGCACCACGATGTATCGTGTACGCAAAAGGCAAACATTTACAAACTTCCTCTTTGACTACGGCTTGAGCCGATTCGGCGTCGAATGGGTTAATGAGCAGAACAGCCTGCCTCTCGATTTGAAACACCCGTTGGTCATCATGCATTGCAAGGCGCTGGAGTTCGTAAGAGCACAGCCGGTACGACCTGAAGGCTACGTCACTGTGAAGGCCCGGGGCCCTCTTTCCTTTTGTGCAGCTTTCTATCACGATCTCTATACGGTAGCCCACAACAGGAATATTGATGAAGAGTTCATGGCCGTCTTCGAAATCGCGACCAATTTCAAGGCGCTGCTCATGAGCTGTTCGTGGAGGCGACTTGTCTGAGGGCCGGATTTAGTACGATCCACGAAAAGGACACGACACGCAAGAACGCGGAGTTTATTGCCGTTCATAAGAAAACAGGCCAGCATGTCGCGGTTGAAGCCAAAAGCAAACATCGAGATGGCGTGATGGGCAGACCCGGAAGCCGTCAGGCCGATCCCGACATGCGTTTCGGGAAGCTAATCAACAATGCAATCCAGAAAGACCCGAACAATCCGCTCGCAATATTCGTGGATACGAACCTGCCGCCCGAAAGGGCGGATCGGTTCTACGCTCCTGTTTCGCGCGAGCCGGTAACCCTTTCTAAGCCGATCTCCCGCTATATTGATGAGATTCGCGCAACGAACGGTGGTGTCGACCCGTACAACCTTCTCGTTTTCACGAATCACCCGCAGCACTACTCGGAACACGACAGGCGCACGCCGGACGACCATTGGGCAGCTTTCATTTCTGACAAACCACGCGTGACCGTTTTCGCCGAATCGGCTCTGCGGGATCTCTTGAATGCGCTTGACCTTTACCGCAATGTGCCGACTGACTTTCCCAACTTGATCCCCGGAACGAACATACCTGAGTGAATACCCAGGCACGACGGTCGTTCCATTAAGTGATCTGGACGGATGGTCACGGACCGCGCGCTACCCAGAAGTTGGAAGCCGCGGCGTCAACTTGACGGAAAACGCCCTATGCGCGGACGTGACGACCGACGCGCGCCGAAGTCCGGTTCGAGGACATCTGGAGCTCAACACTTTTCGACAACCGATTGTCTTCGCGCTCTACACGTTAGCCGAGGCAGCGTCTTCTGCTGACACCGGCGGTCCGTGAGCGGAGGCACTGCGGCCGCTCCGGGAGTGTTGTATGATCCTGGAGGAGAAGTCGCTTATGCATTCAAGACGCTCACTCAGCACTTGCCTTGGCATTCTTGCATTTTCCCTTTCAGCTCTTCCCGCCTTGGCCCATCATGGCTGGGGTGGGAACTCCGAGCAGGAATTCGAACTTACGGGCACTGTGACAACCGGCGTCAGCCTTTCCGGGCCTCACGCAACGATGAAGGTGCTCTCCGATGGCAAGGTCTGGGACATCACATTGGCCCCACCGGCGCGGACCGCCCAAGCGGGACTCAAGGAAGGCATCATTCCAGTAGGAGCGACGGTTTTGATCCACGGTCATCGCAATATGGACCCCAAACGCCTGGAGATCAAGACGGAACGCGTAACCTGGAACGGCCACCTGTTTAACGTCTACCCCGAACGCAAATAGCGTAGCCGGAGAACCATTTTGTACGCATTCATGGCGTGGCTGCAGGGCTCGGCCGTGGGTCATGCCATGCGCGAAACGGGCGTGTGGACGTATGGGGTCGTGAACCTCGTCCACATTCTCGGCGTGGCTTCGCTTTTCGGTGCTCTTCTTGTTCTGGATCTGCGGCTGTTGGGTGTCTGGAGAAAGGTCGCTCTCGCGGCGATCAGTGAGCCTACGGTATCGGTTGCCACGGTGGGTTTCTTCGTCGCGGCGATCAGCGGCGTGTGTCTGCTTTCAACCAAGGCGACGGAATACGTCGACAATCCTTTCCTCTACATCAAATTTCCCGCAATCGGGCTTGGTCTTTTGAACGTGGCGATCCTCAAGTCTTTACCGGCCTGGAAGCAGCATAAGATGCGGGAGCTGTCGTTGCGTGAACAGTCGACGTTGGCCGTGTTTGGCGGGATATCGCTTTTCTGCTGGCTTACGGCGATCACGGCCGGCCGTATGATCGCGTATTGGTAAGTCCTCAGAGGTCTTCGACCAGGCGTCTTAGATAAGCAGGCTGCTGAACAAGTCGCCGACACGACCAAGGCGCAGGGTCAAAAGCCTCCTCTTCGTGCTACGCGGCAACCTCGGATGTGACCGCTATAATCTGAACCCTGTAGCCCATGCGCCTGAGCTGGCTGATGAGGCGGGATGCTCGTTTCCGG